>NZ_UFYA01000001.1:980871-1307829 GCF_900447215.1 Dermatophilus congolensis | reverse complement strand
AGCTGATCCAGCTACAACATGCCCACAAACACCCGACACTCCGCACCACCAGCACCCTAGAAGCTCTACAAGCCGCCGTTGATCTGGGATTGTTGACTCAGATCGAGGGCGTGGCGTTAGAGGAAGCATGGGTCACCGCCTCCCAAATGCGTGACGCGGTGATGCTGTGGCGAGGCAGATCCGCTGATTCGGTACCGGAGCATGTCGTCGATGCAGAAGCGATGGCCCGTATTCTCGGTTGGGGGCCGGGATCTGGGCCAGAAACAGGTGAGCATTACCTACGACTGGCGCGTCATTCACGCGAGGTGATGGAACGCCGCTTTTACGGACAGGAGACGTTATGACCACGCTGCAGGCCGCGTCCCCCTCCAAACCGATCCGCGTGTTCCTGCTCGATGATCACGAAATCGTGCGCCGTGGCCTGCGCGACTTGCTGGAGCTAGAACCAGACATCACTGTGGTCGGTGAGGCCTCCTCGGTAGCAGAAGCTGTACAACACATCCCATCCACCCACCCGGACGTTGCCATCCTCGACATGCGACTTCCCGATGGGTCGGGTGTCGATGTATGTCGGGCGGTACGCGCCCACGATGAAAAAATCCGCTCACTCATCCTCAC
The DNA here is from genome assembly GCF_900447215.1 of Dermatophilus congolensis. Lineage (NCBI taxonomy): Bacteria > Bacillati > Actinomycetota > Actinomycetes > Micrococcales > Dermatophilaceae > Dermatophilus > Dermatophilus congolensis. Next base: position 1,307,211 of record NZ_UFYA01000001.1, on the reverse strand, counting down.
TTCTTTCAATGACGAAGAAGCTCTCACCGCAGCGCTGCGCGCTGGAGCCTGCGGCTACGCCATTAAAGACGTCAGGGGTGAAAAACTTCTTGCCGACGTGCGTGCGCTCGCCGCGGGACAGACACGGCTGGATGCTCGCCGTCCGGTCTGCACTCCACAGCGCAGCACTGATCGGGGGACTGATGTTTCTGATCCACGTCTGCAGAGCTTGACTGCGCAAGAACTGCGCATCCTGGCGCGGGTGGCGCAGGGAATGACGAACCGGCAGATCGGTGAGGATTTGTTCCTTGCGGAGAAAACTGTGAAGAACTACATCACGGCGATCCTGGCCAAGCTGGGAATGAAGAGACGTACTCAGGCCGCGGTGTTTGCAGCAACGCACAGTGATGACCTCTTTAACTGAGCGGGAATCGTGGGTGCAGGCGCTGCTGATGCTGTCGATGGCTGCGCTGGAGGGATGCGCGCAAGCGGAGTTGTTTGCTGTGGTGGCGCAGCAGGCTAGGCAGGCTAGTGCGGCTAGTTTTGCTGTAGTTGCTTTGCCTGGTGAGGGGGGATGTCTGCGTATGCAGGCGGTCGATCCTTCGTGGGATGTTGCTGTCGGTGAGGGTGTTTTTCGTAGCCGTGTGTGGGGGCGGATTCTGCGTCATCATGACCCAGTTATTTTCCCGCAAGGTGAGCAAGGGGAATGCCCGGGGGAACTTGTGCAGGACCTGCGTAGCTGTATCGGTGTTGAGGGCTCGACGGTACTATTGGTTTTGCCGATGTTCACTGCGGTACGTGATGTGGGACTTTTGGTGCTCGGGTGGCCGATGTCTGCTGGTGCCCCACGTGGCGGGGTTGGGCAGTTGTCGTGGTTTGCTACCTGGGCGGCTCGGGTCATTGAGGCGGCTCGTGAGCAGCAGCGCCGTGCGTGTGCGCACGCCCGGCAGGAAGTTTCTCGGGAGCGGCAACGTATCGCGCGGGATATCCACGATCACGTGATTCAGCGGTTGTTCGCCTCAGGGATGTCGTTGCAGGTGGCGGCACGTACCGCTGGTGGTGCTACCCGAACCCGCCTGGATGATGCTGTGCGTGACATGGAAGAGACAGTCACGTTGCTGCGTGAGGTGGTTGCTGGCGCAAGCTTGATCCCCGTTGCAGGTGAGGTGAAAGACGAGCTGGAGTCCTTGGTGCGCCAGGCAGCGGCGGCGGGGCCTTTTGCTCCCGCATTAGTGATTGAAGGGCGTGTCGAACAGATACCCGTGCAGGTAAAAAGCGATGTTGTTGCTGTCGCCCGTGAGGGGGTGACGAACATGGTGCGGCATGCGCGGGCCACAGATGGGTCAGTGACTGTGCGAGTCAATAATGAAGCGGTGTCGGTAGTGATTATTGACGATGGGGTAGGGATCGCTGATGGCGGGCGCCGTAGCGGTCTGGATAATTTGGCTGACCGTGCGCGCAGTCATGGGGGAGCGTTTATCGCCCATCGCCGTCTCGAAGGAGGGACACTGCTGCACTGGTGGGTTCCGATGAGATGACCTGGGTACCAGCGAAGTAGCCCAGAGAAACACTCAACTACTGCCGTAGACTTGAACACATGTCAGGGGATTGTAAGAGCGGTGGCGCCCATGCGGCCGGCAATGCAGTGCCAGAGCCGCAGGGGCCACGATGGCTCGACAGTGATGAGCGTGAAGCGTGGGTGGGCTTTGCTGGGCTGCTCATTAAATTACCCACCCTGCTGGATGGGCAGTTGGAGCGCGATTCTGGGTTGAGGTTCTTTGAGTACATGGTATTGGCCATGCTCAGCGAACAAGAGCCACCTCAGGTGCGGATGAGTCACTTGGCGGTCCTGACTGGTGGGTCGCTTTCTCGGCTGAGCCATGTTGCTAAACGGCTAGAGCGGGAAGGTCTCATTGTCAGGGCTACGGATCCTGCGGATCGTCGTTCGACGCTGGCCCGGCTGACCCCGTTGGGTCGGGAGAAAGTTGAGGCGGCAGCGCCGGGGCATGTTGCACGGGTTCGTGAACTCCTTATGGACCCACTCACCCGGGAACAGATTTGCCGTTTCGGTGAGATCACGAACGAGATCCTTCAACGTGTTGACCCTGAAGGGCAGGTCCGTCCAGGCCCGGCTGCGTAAAGTACGCACCCATATCAGCAAAAACGTGGTGGGGTTTTCCGAACCAGTTGGTTCAGGAAACCCCACCACGTTTGTCTGGTCTTTCAGCTAGTTACGCCTCAGATGCCGTAGTACATCTCGAACTCGTGTGGGTGGGGACGGAAGCGGATCGGGTCCACTTCGTTCTTCGTCTTCCACTCGATCCACGTGTTGATGAGGTCTTCGGTGAACACGTCACCTTCGGTGAGGAAGTCGTGGTCCTCACGCAGTGCCTTCAGCACCTCCGGCAGCGATCCGGGAACCTGCTTGATCTGTGCGTGCTCTTCCGGGGGCAGCTCGTACAGGTCCTTGTCGACCGGCTCCGGCGGCTCGATACGGTTGCGGATGCCGTCCAGGCCTGCCATGAGCTGTGCTGCGAACGCCAAGTACGGGTTAGCTGAGGGGTCCGGGATACGGAACTCGATACGTTTGGCTTTCGGGGAGGCCCCAGCGATCGGGATGCGGATGCACGCCGAGCGGTTACGTGCCGAGTACACCAAGTTGACTGGTGCTTCATACCCAGGCACGAGGCGGTGGTAGCTGTTCACGGTCGGGTTGGTGAATGCCAGCACTGCCGGGGCGTGCTCAAGCAAGCCACCGATGTACCAGCGGGCGATGTCAGACAGGCCGCCGTAGCCGGCCTCGTCGTAGAACAGCGGTTTGCCGTCTTTCCATAGGCTCTGGTGGGTGTGCATACCCGAGCCGTTATCGCCGAACAGCGGTTTGGGCATGAAAGTCGCGGATTTCCCGCCCTGCCAGGCGACGTTTTTGATGACGTACTTGAACTTCATGAGGTCATCGCCGGAGTGCAGCAAGGTGCTGAACTTGTAGTTGATTTCTTGCTGACCAGCGGTGCCGACCTCGTGGTGTGCCCGCTCTACCTCGAGCCCGACCTGCGCCATCACCTTGGACATTTCATCACGCATGTCGGCGAAGTGGTCTACCGGCGGGACGGGGAAGTAGCCACCCTTGTACGGCGTTTTGTAACCGAGGTTTCCGCCTTCTTCGACGCGGCCAGTGTTCCAGGCTGCTTCTTTAGAGTCGATGAAGTAGTAGCCGGAGCGTTCGTTGGTTTCAAAACGTACGTCGTCGAAGACGTAGAACTCGGCTTCGGCGCCGAAGAATGCCGTGTCCGCGATGCCTGTGGACTTCAAGTACGCTTCTGCTTTGGCTGCGATGTTGCGCGGGTCGCGGGAGTAGGGCTCGTCCGTGAACGGATCCACGATCGAGAAGTTCATGATGAGGGTTTTGTTGATGCGGAACGGATCCAGATATGCGGACTTGATGTCCGGGATCAGCTTCATGTCGGATTCGTGGATGGCCTGAAAACCACGAATCGAGGAGCCATCGAAGGCCTGACCTTCGGTGAAGAAATCTTCATCCACGGTGGAAGCGGGGATGTTGAAGTGCTGCATCACGCCCGGCAGATCGCAGAATCGGATGTCGACGAACTCGATCTGCTCGTCCTTGATGTATTTGAGGACTTCCTCGGGTTTGGTGAACACGCCAGCCTCCTGTCGTCGCCTCACCCATTGCATGAGACGTGATGGTCGTTCGGTTCGAACCTTAGTTGGTGCCGGTTTCCCCGCAATGACCCTATTGTTTCGGCCACGTTACGCAGGGCCGCATCCACCCTAAGCTGGTGGTGTGGTTAATCGTGAAGACATTGGCTCGTGGCTGGAAGGCCCCCAGCGAGTGGGTGGGGGAGCCTACCCGGGAGAACGTCTAGGCCTACCTGAAGAAGGCAGCGGCTCGATGGCCGGTATCGGGCGCAGGGTTGTGGCCATCTTGATTGATGGTTTCATCAGCCAGATCATCGCCGTGGGACTGTTGGGGTTCACCCCAAATGCGCCCGGACTTGATGCGTTTAAACCGCTGCTCGTGCTGGGTGTTATGAATATCGTGCTCGTCTCTACGGTGGGGACCACTATCGGTCATCGTCTGTTGGGGATCAGGGTGGAGCGGCTGCCCCGGGGGTGGGTCGGATGGAAAGCCGGGACGATTCGGGCGGTATTGCTGTGTCTAGCGATTCCCCCGTTCATCAATGACACCGATGGGCGAGGCCTGCATGATCTCTTGGCTGGAACAGTGATTGTTCGGCGCTAAAACCCGCAGCAGCGCATAAAAGTGTTGGGGGTGTGCACACCCCCAACACGAATTGCAGACCTTTCGGTGAAGGTCAGCGACGGCGCTGTCCTTTACCCATCTGGCGGGCCTTCGTGGGGTCGATCCCTGCGGGGATCGGTGCCTTCACTCGCCCAAGAGCATGCAAACGCCGATCTACCTCACCGACCTCGTGCTTGGTCAGATTTTTGGGAAGTTTACGCATCTGCTTGGTCAACATGGTGGGGCGGGTGGCGTCCTCACCCTCATCGTGGCCTAGGCGGAAAGTGTGAACCGGCACATTCGGGACCAAACGGGCAGTCTTCTTCGATTCGTTAGCCAGCAGGCGGGTGGCGCGCCCACGAGGGCCCTCTGCCACGAGAACTACACCGGGGCGACCAACCGCGCGGTACACCAGGGCTGCGTCGTGCATGGAGGGGTTGCGGCCGCCTTCGATAGCGACAGGCTCCTGCTCTACTGCCCAGCCGCGCACGCTCTGCAGCAAAGCCCCACCAGCACCCGGTTGGCCTTCAAGAGAAGCATACGCAGCCCGCTCAGCAGTTTTGCTCAGAAGCCACATTGCCGCCAACACGCCAATCAAAACAGCCAAGAAACCGCCGTAAATCGGGTGCCCGAAAGACCCGCCGATCACAGCGCCAAGCAGCGCCATCCCGACGACGATCCCGATCATCTCCCACAGGATGCGCGGGCGTTCACGAGAGGCAAGCTCAAATACCTGCTTGAGCTGGCTGAACCGTTTCTTCTTGGGCTTGTCGTTGCCGCGTTCGCTGGTTGCCATGTCCGGTGGGGCTCCTCGTCGAAGAATGAGGGTGAAACCGCAGAAAGAGTGATGTCTATCAAGGGCCGTAACGTGCGGGCGTATGCACGCAGCGACCGACCCGGTGAAGCCTACCGAATCGGTCGCGTGCCACGTCAGAGGCTGTCAGCAAGCCGCCTTATCTTTGGCAGCTGCCTTCTCCACCAACGACACGGCTTCTTGACGTGCGGGCTCATCCATGCCCTCACCAAGATGGCTCAGGTTCTCCGGAAGTGGACGGCCAGCCTCCCGCATCGCCTGCACCCACAGGCGGCCAGCGCGATAGCTGGAGCGCACCAACGGGCCAGCCATCACTCCAGCGAAACCGATCGACTTAGCGAAATCAGACCAGGCTACGAACTCCTGCGGCTTGACCCAACGATCAATCGGGTGGTGCAGCTTAGAGGGGCGCAAGTACTGCGTAATGGTGAGGATGTCGCAGCCAGCCTCGTGGAGGTCACGAATAGCCTGCTCAATTTCGTGGTCTTCCTCGCCCATCCCCAAAATCAGGTTCGATTTGGTTACCAGCCCGTACTCGTGGGCCATCGTGATAACCCGCAACGACTTGTCGTACTGGAACGCCGGCCGGATCCGCTTGAAAATGCGCGGCACCGTCTCCAGGTTGTGCGCGAACACCTCCGGTCGAGCCTCAAACACCTGCTCCACTAGTTCACGCTGTGCACCGAAGTCAGGAGGAAGGATCTCCACGCCCGTGTTGGGGTTCAATGCGTGGATTTCGCGGATGGTGTCCGCGTACAGTTTGGCGGCCCCGTCGGGCTGGTCATCACGGGCAACACCCGTCACCGTGGCGTACCGCAGATTCATCGACTTAATCGACTCAGCCACCGCGCGCGGCTCGCTCGGGTCCATCGGTCGAGGACGGCCAGTGGCGATATCGCAGAAGTCGCATCGGCGGGTGCAAATATCACCGCCGATAAGGAATGTGGCTTCCCGGTCCTCCCAGCATTCGTAAATGTTGGGGCACCCCGCCTCCTGGCAAACAGTGTGCAGGCCGGTTCGTTTAACCATGCCGTGCAGTTGGGTGAATTGTTCACCCATCTTGGCCGTCGTGCGGATCCATTCGGGTTTGCGCTCGATCGGCGTGGTGGCGTTACGCGCTTCCACGCGAAGGAGGCGACGGCCTTCAGGTGCTGCGGTCACGAAAGTGTCTCCAAGGGCATCGACGAATGTGTCCTAACAGACTACGCCCGGGCGGGAGCATCATGGCGCGCCCAGACAGGACAGGTCATGGTGAGCGTAGCGCCGCCGCGGCGGTCAGCGCTTCACCTCTATCCCAAACCCAATACCCGATCTGCGGCTCGGTGCGCCTGCTCCGCGACGCTCGTGTAAGGCGAAATCACTTGGAAAATCTCACGTTCCACCACTGGCAGGATCTCAGTGACCGTGACATCTCGCCCCAGCTCGAAAGACAAACTTGTCGCCCCGGCATCATCAAGCCCACACGGAATGATGTTTTGCGCCCACGACAAATCACAGTTCGCGTTGATCGCGAACCCATGCATCGTCACATCCCGCGTAACCCGAATACCGATCGCGGCGATCTTACGCTCCGGTCCGCGTTCATCTGCAGCCACCCACACGCCCGAACGCCCTTCAACGAGCATCGTGGGCACCCCGAAATGGTCACAGACATTCATGATCGCCTGCTCCAAACGCCGCACATGCGCCACCACATCAATCGGGTTAGGCAAGTGCACGATCGGGTACCCCACCAGCTGCCCCGGGCCATGCCACGTGATTTTCCCGCCCCGGTCCACATCGATCACAGGAGTGCCGTCTTTGGGGCGGTCCTTGTCCTGTGTGCGTTTACCCGCCGTATAGGTGGGGGAGTGCTCCAACAGCAGCACAGTGTCCTCGAGCTCACCAGCCACAACTTTCGCGTGCACTTCACGCTGATAGTCCCAGCCGGCTTGATAATCGACGAAATGAGGCGCCAAACCCACGTGCTCGAAACGCATAACACCAGCCTAGACCCCCCACCTGGCCAGCTGCGCAGTCAGTGCAATCACCGAAGATCTTCCCCACAAGGTGAGAAAACCCAACAACAGTGAGGGGCTGCCTCCTTCGATCAGGAGGAAACAGCCCCTCACTTATGTCCATCTGGGCTTAGCCACCCAGACAAGCATTCACAACTCAGATCTCGAAGGCGCCACCCTCGAGGCGCTTCTTGATCGTGGTCAAGAAGCGGCCAGCAAGGCCACCATCAACCACGCGGTGGTCGTAGGTCAGGGTCAAGAACATCATGTGACGGATCGCGATGCTGTCGTTGCCAAGCTCGTCAGTGACAACAACTGCGCGCTTAACAATCGCACCCGTACCCAAGATGCCAACCTGCGGCTGGTTGATGATCGGGGTGTCGATGATCGAACCGTTAGAACCGATGTTCGTGATGGTGAATGTGCCGCCACCCAGCTCATCCGGTGTGACCTTGTTGTCACGAGTACGAGAAGCAAGGTCAGAAATCTTGCGCGCAATACCAGCGATGTTCAGGTCGCCAGCATCCTTGATGACCGGCACGAGCAAACCACGCGGGGTGTCCACGGCGATGCCCAGGTGCTCAGCCGCCGGGTAGACAATTTCTTCACCCTCAACCTGGCAGTTCAGCTCAGGGAACTGCTTGAGCGCCTCAACCGTGGCCAACGAGATGAATGGCAGGTAGGTCAGCTTGACGCCCTCACGAGCAAGGAACGCGTCCTTGTTCTTCGCGCGCAGCTGCGCAACCCGCGTAATGTCAACCTCGACAGCGCTGGTCAGCTGAGCCGAAATCTGCAGCGACTCGTTCATGCGCTGAGCGATGACCTTACGCAAACGGGTCATCTTCTCGCGGGTGCCGCGCTTCTCCGAGACCTTCACCTCAGGAGCAGCAGCCGGTGCAGCAGCGGCAGCCGGAGCGGGGGCAGCAGCAGCCGGGGCCTGCGGGGCCGGAGCAGGCTTAGCGGCTTCAAGGACATCCTGCTTACGGATACGGCCACCGATACCCGAACCCTTGACTTTAGACAGGTCCACACCGTGCTGCGCGGCGAGTTTACGCACCAGCGGGGTGACGTACGCGGCAGCACCAGAGTCAGCCGAGTCTGCCGGTGCGGCAGCGGCTTCTTTCGCCGGAGCAGCCGGGGCTTCCTTCACAGGAGCCGGGGCTTCCTCAGCCGGTGCAGCAGCAGCGGCCTCGCCACCGATGATCGCCAACACGCCACCCACCGCGACGGACTCGTCCTCTGCGGCAAGGATCTTGGTTAGTTTGCCCGCGAACGGGGACGGCACCTCGGTGTCGACCTTGTCGGTCGAAACCTCCAGCAGCGGCTCGTCAACGGCGACCTCCTCGCCCTCTTCCTTGAGCCAGCGGGTGATGGTGCCTTCGGTGACAGACTCACCCAGTGCAGGCATCTTCACTTCCTGCCCACCAGAAACCTCACCAGCCGGAGCAGCCGCAGCGGCCTCCTCAGCAGGGGCAGATTCCTCGGCGGGAGCGGCCGGCTCAGGCGCGCCCTCCTCAGCAGGGGCCGAAGACGCCTCGGAGGCGTCACCGATCACGGCGAGATCGGTACCGATCTCAACGGTCTCGTCCTCGGGGACGAGAATCTCGACAAGCGTCCCGCTGAACGGGGACGGCACCTCGGTGTCGACCTTGTCGGTCGAAACCTCGAGAAGCGGCTCGTCAACGGCCACCTCGTCGCCCACGCTCTTGAGCCAGCGGGTGACGGTGCCCTCGGTGACAGACTCACCGAGAGTCGGCATTGTGACGCGATCGGACATGAAAGCGATCCCTCCGTAGTCGTTTGTTCAGTACCACTCTAGGCCGATGTGTCAGTGGACACGTGCCATGAGGACGACCTCACAGCGGCCAGCGGTATCTCAACCACCGCGCAACCCACCGCGGCCTCAGCCAGCAGCGACGCGGTCAAGAAGCGCAGCAGCAACCCCAGGAGCCGCTGCCGGCGAGAAGTGCGCCCCATCCGGTCGCGTTAAAGAACCTTCCGGAGAAGGGAAAACATCCTTGGCCGACGCGCGAGCAGGGGCATGATCATCACACGGAGTCACATCATTCCGGCAATACAAATCGTCCATACGAATCACACTCACCCGCGGGTCAGAAGCCGCATACTCCCGCAAACGAGAATTCCACTCAACGCGAAGTTCATCACGGTTACGCATACGCGAAAGGAATTCAGGACAATCCGTCGGCGAACACCGACTATCCAACCCAACCCCCGGACGATCCATCTCCACCACAACCAACCGCGCACCCCGCACCGTCAACGCATCCACAGATTTACGGAAATCCGCGATCTGCGCATCCCAAAAATCCGCAGACCCCGCAGCCAAAAAACGACCATCAGCACCCACCCGATCCGCGATCTCATACCGCGACCACCACACCACCACACCCCCCTTAGCCTCATCGACAGCCTTCGCCTGACGCTCACCTACCTGCGCCGCGCAATTACCGCCACTCAACGGCGCCCCACTGGCATTAGTAGCCTTCACCAACAACGCCGGACAACCGCCCCGGGCACCACTAAGCACCGTCACCCCACGCCGCCTGGCCTCAACATCCAAAGCCGGCAACAAACGCTGAATGACACTATCGCCCACCAACACCAACGACGTTTCCCCCACCTGAGGCCCAGCAACAGCAGGAATAACCCGATTCCACACCGTGCCACCCAAAACCGCCGGAACCATCGTGGCAACCCCAACCACACCAGCGGCAGCCGGAAGCAACCGCACCGGCGCCACCGCACGCAACCGACCCGTACGCAACGGCACCTCCACCAGCGTGTACGACAACTGAGCCACCACAACCGTAGCCACCACCACCACAGCCGCACGCACCGGACTCCACTGCCGATCACCGATGATCCACACCACCAACGGCCAATGCCACAAATACATGCCATACGAAATCCGCCCAATCCACCCCAACGGAGTCGACCCCAACACAAGCGTGAGCCCCTCACGCCGATCCGCCGCACTCGTGGCCGCCACCAAAACCGCCACCACCACAGCAAACGCAACCCCGCCACCCAAAAAATACGCCGGGCGCGGACTGTGCTGGCCACCCAACAAACACAACCCCGCCACCACCCCAACCAACCCCAAAGCCATCAACGGCTGAGCCCGACGCGTCACAAACAACTGCACCCCACGAACCTGCATACACGCCGCCACCGCCGCCCCCACCAACGGCGCAAACACCCGCGTATCAGTGCCCATATAGGCACGCTCAGCAGTGTGCGGGTCATACAGCCACGCAAACCACACCGCCGAAGCCGCCCCCACCACCAACGCCACCACAAAAACACCACGCCGCACCGCCACCCGCCGCACCGCAGCGATCTCCGAACGCGCCGCAGAATCAAGACCACCCTCAACACCGACAACACGGCTACACGCCCGCACCCACGGCGCTACACACGCCACCAACAGCAACGGCCACACCACATAAAACTGCTCCTCCACAGCCAAAGACCACACATGCTGCAAAGGCGAAGTACTGCCGTCATTACTGAAATACCCAGCGGCATCAATAAACCGCCAATTCCCCACATACAACAACGACCACAACGCATCCGCCCCAATATCAGCCCGCCGAAACGGCGCAGCCACAAAAGCAGACACCCCAACCACAGTCACAATCAACAACAGCGAAGCCGGAAGCAGCCGCAACACTCGCCGCACCCAAAACCCACCCAAATCGATCCGCCCCGTGCCAGTCAGCTCCCGCATCAGCAACGTGGTGATCAAAAACCCCGACAACACAAAAAACACATCCACCCCAAGGAAACCACCATCAGCCCCCGGCAACGACACGTGATAAGCGATCACCGCGATCACCGCCAACGCACGAATCCCATCCAAAGAATCCACCCGCGTATGACGGGCAGCGCGAGTACCGCGCTGAGCAGGACTATTGAGCAACGTGGTCACGAGGGAGGTGCCTCCACTAATTCGAGGTGAACGCACCACGCGGTACGTCAAGGAGGAGTGACCCCTCCAGCCCCGGCACTAGAGCCAGGACCGGAGATCACTCCTCCCCGAATCGACCGATTTCGCTGTTACTCAAGCCCTTCCAAGAAAGCGATCAATGTGCGGACGCCATATCCCGTGCCGCCCTTAACCGTGTACCCATACGCGCTCGCCTCATTGAAAGCAGGCCCAGCAATATCAATGTGACCCCACGGAATGTGCTTCTTGTCATCGGCGGCCACAGCCTCAGCACCATCAGTGACCTGACCATCACCAGACTCAGCCGCACCAACACCATGAGCGCCACCGGAAGGCACAAACTCACGCAAGAACGCCGCAGCAGACATGGCACCACCCAAACGGCTACCCGTGTGCTTAAAGTCCGCCACATCCGAATCCAACGTTGCCCGGATCTCTTCAGCAATCGGCATCGGCCACACAGCCTCACCAGCAAACCCGCCAGCCTCAGTGAGCGCTACCTGCAAATCATCATCGTTGGCCATGATCGCAGCCGTACGTGACCCCAAAGCCACCATGGCAGCGCCGGTAAGAGTAGCCACATCGATAATCGCATCCGGCCCCGACTCCACAGCCAGAGCCAACCCATCAGCCATCACCAAACGACCCTCAGCGTCTGTGTTGATGATCTCCACCGTGGAACCATCACGCATGGTCACCACATCACCCGGGCGCTGCGCAGCCCCACCAGGCATGTTCTCAGCCAAGCACAGGTACGCAGTCACAGCCACCGGCAGCTCCAACTCAGCAGCAGCCAACACCGTGCCAAGCACCGCCGCAGCGCCACCCATGTCGCACTTCATCGTCGCCATACTGTCGGCAGGCTTAATGCACAAACCACCCGAATCGAAGGTGATGCCCTTACCAATCAACGCCACCGTGGTCGTTGCGCCCTCAGACCGGTAAGAAAGCGTCACAATCCGCGGCGGGTGCACCGACCCCTGCCCCACACCCACGATCCCGCCGAAGCCGCCCTCAACCAGAGCAGATTCGTCTAAAACCTCTACCGACAACGAGCCGTGCTCGCCAGCAAGCTCCACTGCACGATCAGCGAACGTCTCCGGGTACAACACATTCGGGCTCGTGTTGACCAAATCCCGAGCCAAGCACTGGTAAGTAGCCACCACACTCGCCCGCGCCACAGCATCAGCGAGCTCCTCAGACGACTGCTCCAACAACACCGTCACCGACGTCGGCCCCACCTGCTTAGCCGCACGACGCTCCCGCACCTTCGCAGACAAGTGCCCCACAAAACGGTACGACCCCAACGCCGCACCCTCAGCCAGCGCACCCACGACATCCTCATCAGCCACAGGCGCAACCACCGCGACCTGACGGTGAGCCGACAAATGACGCGCCGCAGCACCAGCAGCCCGACGCCACTTCTCCGGCGCCAACTTCTCCGGAACACCCGCACCCAATCCCACGACCACAATCAGCTTGGCAGCCACACCAGGGGCGCCCACCACAGCAGTCACAGAATCAGCCTTGCCCGAAGCAGCCACAGCCTCCAACACCGACTCCACATGAGCCTGCGTCTCCTGCGGCAACCGCGAACCAGGAACAAGCACAGCCCGCCCAGAAACACTCGTCGCAAAAACCACCACAGCATCAACGCCAGCCTCAGCAGCGCTCTGGACACTCACATTGATATCGATCACGAAAAACCTCTCAAATTGAAGAAAACACGGACAACTCGTCCCCCATTGTGTGCATGCCCCAGCCATACATGTGGCTTCTCACATGAGGGATAAGCATGGCGTTAACGAGCCAACCTGGACATGCGTGTCACCACCGACAATAGAGCGCCCAGCCTGCCCAAAAGGCAAGAGAAACAACAAGCCCCAACAAAACCCCCAGCCGGCTGGCCAACCAGCACAACGACCCCACCTCACAGCGCAAACACCCGCCAACACAGCTGCGGCACAACAGTGTTGACGTATGGTCACGCTCATGAAAAATCGCACAGCGCTCGCGCTCGCCCTATCCCTAGCCCTCATCCCCACAGCAACAGCCACATCAGCCACCGCCTCCCCAAAAAAGCAACCATGACCGGCTCCGGAGGCGCAGCAGCCTCCGTCGACCCCATCGCCACACAAACCGCCATCGACGTCCTCGCCCGCGGCGGCACCGCAGCAGACGCAGCAGTAGCAGCCACAGCAGTCCTCAACGTCGTCGAGCCCTACGCCACCGGCCTAGGCGGCGGCGGATTCTTTGTCCACTACGACGCCAAAACCAAAAAAGTCCAGACCATCGACGGACGCGAAACCGCCCCCAACTCCATCCGAGAAACATCCTTCCTCGAACCAGACGGCAAACCCATGAACTTCGACAAAGCCGTCAACTCAGGCCTATCCGTCGGCGTCCCCGGCAACCCAGCCATCTGGCAAATGGCACTCAAACAATGGGGCAAACGATCCCTATCCCAAATGCTCCAACCCGCAGAAGAAATCGCCCGCCGTGGATTCGTCGTCGACCAAGCATTCAGCACCGAAACCGCCGACAACGCCAAACGATTCGCCAAATTCCCCGCCACCGCAGCGATCTTCCTGCCCGGCGGCAAACCCATCCAACCTGGCACCGTACTGCGCCAACCCGACCTCGCCCGCACCTACCACCTCCTACGCACCCAAGGCCCCGACGCCCTCTACCACGGCCCCATCGGCAAAGCCATCGTCAACACCGTCAACCACCCCGCCACCGCCCCCGGCGTCACCGTCCCCACCGGCGGAATGACAATGAACGACCTCGCCAACTACCGCGCCCTCCCCAAAGACCCCATAATCAGCAAACACAAAAACCTCACCATCTACGGCATGCCCACCTCCAGCGGCGGAGGCACCGCCGTAGCAGAAATCCTCAACCTCATGCAGGAAACCGAAAAACAAACAGGCATCCCCGTATCAAAAACAGACAACACCCAATACCTCCACCGCTTCGCCGAAGCCAGTGCCGCTGCCTTCGCCGACCGCAACCGATGGGTAGCCGACGTCCCCGGAGCTCCCGTCAACGAACTCATCTCCCCGGCCTACGCAACCGAACGCGCCTGCGGCTTCAACCCAGACAAAGCCGCACAACGCCCCATCGCCTTCGGAAACCCCGACGGAAAATACGGCCCCTGCAAACCCCACCCCGCAGGCAAACCCGGAAAAATCAACGAAGGCGCCTCAACAACACACCTCACCGTCGCTGACCAATGGGGCAACGTCGCCTCATACACCTCCACCATCGAACAATTCGGCGGCTCCGGCATGGTCGTCCCCGGCTACGGATTCCTCCTCAACAACCAACTCACCGACTTCGAATTCACCACCCCCACCAAAGGAATCCCACACCCCAACCTCCCCGCCCCCGGCAAACGCCCCCGCTCATCCATGTCACCAACAATCGTCACCAACAACGGACGCCCCATCCTCGCAACCGGCGCCGCAGGCGGATCCACAATCATCAGCACCACCGCCCAAATCCTCCTGGGCTACCTCGACCGTAACCTCACCGCAGTCGAAGCCATCAACACCCCACGCCTGTCATCACGAAACACCGCAGCCGGCGCCGAACCACAACTCATGAAATCCGCCACCGGCGAAACACTCCGCGCCATGGGACAACCCATGACCGAAGCCAAAACCCTCGGACGCGCCACCGCCATCGCCATGCCCGCCCAAGGCGTATTCATCCCCGCCGCCGAACGCACCCGCGGCGGAGGTGGATCAGCCATGGTCGTCAACCCCCGCCCATAACACCACCACCCACACCAACCCAATCGGCCTGTCCACACCAAACAGGCCGATCCCCAAAAAACACCCACTTTTAACACGCCCCACCCCGCCCGGAAGCGACATGTAGCTGCGCCAAAACGCCCACGGCCCTAACGTGACCCATATGAGCGAAGACAAACTCTCCCCAATCCACGACGAACACCTCGCCCTCGGCGCCAAAATGGCCGACTTCTCCGGCTGGCTCATGCCCATCGAATACGCAGGCGGAGGAGTACTCACCGAACACGCAGCAGTACGCGAACGCGTCGGCATCTTCGACGTCAGTCACCTCGGCAACGCCACCGTCAAAGGACAAGGCGCCTTCGACTTCGTCAACTCCTGCTTCACCAACGACCTACGCAAAATCGGCCCCGGCAAAGCCCAATACACAATGTGCTGCAACGAAACCGGCGGCGTAGTCGACGACCTCATCCAATACGTCCGAGCCGAAGACGACATCCTCCTCATCCCCAACGCCGCCAACACCAGCGAAGTCGTCCGCCTCCTCACCGAAGCCGCCCCCGAAGGCATCACCGTCACCAACGAACACACCGACTACGCCATCATCGCCGTCCAAGGCCCCGACAGCCCCAAAGTCCTCACCGCCATGGGCCTACCCACCGACATGGAATACATGTCCTTCGAACAGGCAGAACACAACGGCATCCCTATGACCGTCTGCCGCACCGGCTACACCGGCGAAAAAGGCTACGAACTCGTCTGCCCCTGGGACAAAGGCGCAGACCTATGGCGCGAACTCCTCAAAGCCATCGAACCCTTCAACGGCCGCCCCTGCGGACTCGGCGCTCGCGACACCCTCCGCATGGAAATGGGCTACGCCCTCCACGGCCACGAACTCAACCTCGACATCACCCCCAACATGGCCCGCGCCGTCTGGGCCATCGGATGGGACAAACCCGCCTTCTGGGGCAAAGACTTCCTCACCACCCAGCGCGCAGAGAAAAAAGCCCGCCTCTCCTGGGGCCTGCTAGTCCAAGACAAAGGCATCCCGCGCCAAGACTGCGAAATCCTTGACGCCGACGGAAACGTCATCGGCGTTGTCACATCAGGAACCATGTCCCCCTCTCTCAAACAAGGCATCGCCCTGGGCCTGATCGACCGCGGCATCAAAGCCGGAGACGAGGTATTCATCGCCGTACGCAACCGCAAGCTGAAAGCCATCGTGCAGCGCCCACCCTTCGTTGAAACCGGCGTCGCCGACTGATCCACCCCTGCCCAACAATGAGGGTGCGAACCGGAACTACCCGGTCCGCACCCTCGCCGCTTTCCACCCTCACATCACGAAGCAGCCACAAGCACTGCCCCCGCAACCAACGCAACACTCAAAGAAATCTCCACTCCCGCACCAAGAACATCACCAGTCATCCCACCTAACCGCGCCCGCGCATGACGCAACAACAACAACACAGCCACCACTCCCACCCCGAACACAACCAGACCATGCCACCAACCGCCCCCACAAACATGAGTAACCAACGCACTACCAGCCGCAATCACCACCGACACAACCGCCAACGCCACCGGCGAAACAGAACCGGCCACAGTAGCCCCCAACCCCGAAGACGAAGCCGCCGGATACCCACGCCGACACCCCCACGCCAACGACGCCCGCGACACCACCACCGCCACCACAGACAAAACCAAACCCGCACCACTTTGCACCAAAGCAACAAGCGCACTGAACTGCACCAAAACACTCAAAACCACAGCAGCCACACCACTAGGGCCAATATCGCTGCGCTTCATCACATCAAGAGCCTTCGCGCGGTCATACGACGCCGACAGCCCATCAGCCGTATCAGCCAAACCATCCAGATGCACCCCCCGGCTCGAAACAGCAAGAACAGCAAGCAACAACGCAGCCACCACCGCAGGAGACACAGACAAAAAAGACCCCACCCACACCCCCAACCCCATCAACACAAGCAACGGCACAAGAACCACCGGAGCAATCAACATCGCTCCCGCAGCCACCCGAGCATCAATATTTCTCGGCGGCGGCACACGCCACGTCGTCAACGTCCCAAACGCCAAACACAACACATCACGCACCATCACGCACCCCTACGACCAAACCGCGCATTTCCCCACCCCATCGCCACATCATCGACCGTAGGAAACCCCGTCAAATCCACCACCCGACCAGCAACAACCAACGCCATCCGGTCCGCAACAGCAGACGCACACTGATTCACCTGACCAAGCGCATCTCGGAAAAGCCGTCCCGACATATGAGCCGGAACCACCCCAAAGCCCACCTCATTCGACACCAAAATCACATCGACCCCCGCACCACCGGTCAACTCCAACGCACTACCCAACCGCGCACACCCCTGCTCCACCACACCCATTGCCTGATCACGCTCATCCCACGCCCCCGCATCGTCAATAAGCCGAGTAGTCCACGTGCCCAAACAATCAACTAAAACAGCCCCGCGCCCACCTGCAGACTCACCGGCGACAGAGCTGATAACCCCCGGAACATCACCAGTCTCACGCGTCACCCAATGAGTCGGCCGGCGCAACTGATGCGCCCTCACCCGCTCCCGCCACTCAGCATCCTGCGGAGCCACTGGATCTGGAACCGGCCCAGGAGCCACATACGTGACCCGCTCATACGCCCCAGCCAGCCGCTCAGCCAAACGACTTTTCCCGCTACGAACACCGCCTAGAACCAGCATTACCGTCACGAAAAGTCACGCTCCCAGCGCTCAACGAAGGATCCTGACCCCGAGCCTACGACGCACCACCGCGCAGGTGGCGTGGGCGAGCGCACACGCCACCTATATACGGGCAAAATGTGTGTGTGAGTAGATCCGTAGCGGTTGGCCTATGCCTGGGGTACGTAGCAGACCGGATTCTGGGAGATCCTCCCCGACACCACCCCGTGGCATGGTTTGGGCAGCTAGCCACAACAACCGAAAAACACATATGGGCCAACAGTCGCAAGCACGGGATCCTCTACACATCATTACTGCTCACCGCAGTGACCGGAACTGCCCTGGTTATCAACTCCCAAACCCGTTCCCCCTGGCAACGCTGTTTACTCACCGCCGCTAGCACCTGGGTCGCTCTTGGGGGTAAATCGCTTGAAGCAGAAGGCGAAGCAATGGCCACTCGCCTGGACACAGCGGCCATCTCAGGGGACCTCACCGCGGCCCGGGAACGCCTTTCGCACCTGTGTAGTCGTGATGCAAGTGCCCTCACCGCCGATGAGCTCGCACGCGCAACAGTGGAATCACTGGCTGAAAACACATCGGATGCTGTCACTGGCGCAGTCTTTTGGGGGGCTGTAGCTGGCGTACCGGGCATAGTCCTGTATCGCGCAGCCAACACTCTCGATGCAATGGTCGGATACCGCAGCGACCGTTACGAGAAATTCGGGTGGGCCTCTGCACGCCTGGATGATCTGCTCAATTACCTCCCCGCTAGGGTTACCGCAGCGGTCACAGTCGCTATCGCTCCAGCCTTTGGTGGCTACGCGGCAGTGACCAGAGCTTGCCTGGCATGGCGGCATGACGCCCCTGCTCACCCCAGCCCCAACGCGGGCCCGGTTGAAGCCACCGCAGCCGGTGTATTGGGAGTTTCTCTAGGCGGCACCAACACGTATGCAGGTAGCCGGGAAACA
Organism: Dermatophilus congolensis; assembly: GCF_900447215.1. NCBI lineage: Bacteria > Bacillati > Actinomycetota > Actinomycetes > Micrococcales > Dermatophilaceae > Dermatophilus > Dermatophilus congolensis. The sequence continues at coordinate 1,288,741 of NZ_UFYA01000001.1, read as the reverse complement.
CGCGGCAAGCTTGGAACAGGGCCAGCTCCAGTCGTGGATGACGTACGCCGCGCCATCACCCTCACTCGCACGGTAGCTGCAACAGCTACCGCGGCCTGTGTAGCCCTTGCATGGGTGCTGCCTGGTCGACGCCGCATTACTACCCCCAGGAGCACGCTGTGACCGCTCATGGCCTTCTTGTTGCCGGAACGACCTCTGATGCAGGAAAAAGCCTGCTCGTGGCCGGGATGTGTCGCTATTTTTCGCGACAAGGAGTGCGTGTAGCTCCGTTTAAGTCCCAGAACATGTCCAACAACTCCATGGTCACACCCGACGGTGTAGAGATTGGTCGTGCGCAGTGGCTGCAAGCGTTGGCTGCTCGCGCCGTTCCAGAAGCGGCGATGAACCCGGTGCTATTGAAGCCGGGGACAGATCGAACGAGCCACGTTGTTCTTATGGGGCGGCCGCATGGACGCCTGGGGACGGGTGAGTGGGCCACGGGGCGTCGGGAGTTAGCTGCAGCGGCGTATGAAGCATGGGATGACCTTGCCTCTCGTTACGAGGTGGTCATTGCTGAGGGAGCTGGCAGCCCTGCTGAGGTGAATCTTCGGGCCGGTGATTACGTCAACTTCGGTTTGGCTGCAGAGAAGTCCCTTCCGGTGGTTGTTGTTGGGGATATTGATCGCGGTGGCGTTTTGGCTGCGATGTACGGCACCTGGGGGATTGTTGATGCTCAGGACAGGGCTCGGATTACTGGCTGGATAGTTAACAAGTTCCGTGGTGACGAGGCGCTGTTGCGTCCGGGATTGGACATCCTGCACGAGCGCACCGGTGTGCCGGTGTTGGGAGTGGTGCCGTGGCTGGCAGATGCGTGGCTAGATGGTGAGGATGCTTTGACCATAGGGGCATTCGAGCGATCCGGAGCAGGTGCCGATAAGGCATGCCAGGATCGGCTGACGGTTGCTGTGGTCGCGTTGTCCCGTATTTCGAACTCTACGGATGTGGATGCTTTCGCGGCGGAGCCAGGCGTCGATGTGACGGTGACGCGCGATCCGGATGTGCTGGCTCGGGCTGATCTGCTTGTCTTGCCCGGGTCGCGGTCCACGCTTGCTGATCTGTCGGGTTTGCGTGCTGATGGTTTGGATGAGGTGGTGGCGCAGCGGGCTCGTGTGGGGCGCCCGGTGCTGGGTATCTGTGGCGGGTATCAGATGCTTGCTGAGCGGGTCATTGATCAGGAGTGTGTGGAGGCGCCTAGTCCGGTGAACGTGGAGGGGTTGGGGCTTCTTCCGGTGCAGGTGGTGTTTACCGCGCAGAAGCATTTGGGAACTCCGCGTGGTGTGTGGCGTGGCGCTGAGGTTGGTGGGTACGAGATTCATCATGGAACGCCGGTTTTCACTGCTCCTGTGGATGAGGGGGATGGCGAGGCGTTTCTTGATGGGGTGCGTCGTGGTGGGGTGTTTGGGACGCATTGGCATGGTGCGTTTGAGAATGATGCGTTTCGGCGTGTGTTTTTGGCGGAGGTTTCTTCGCGGGTGGGTAAGGGGTGGGTGGCGTCTTCGTCGTTGGGTTTTGCTTCGCGTCGGGAGAGGATGCTTGATGCGGTGGCGGATGCGTTGACTGAACATCTTGTTCCCGGGTCACTGGAGCGTGTGCTTGGGTTGTGACCCGGGGTGTGGGTTTATAGGCCCAGTTCTAGTTCGCAAAAGGCGGTGATGGCTTCGCCTTCGCCGGTGATTTCGATGTCTGCTACGTGGGTGCGGCCGGTGGCGTAGAGGACGAGTTCGGAAGGTTCGCCGCGCAGTACGACTGTGCCGTTTTTGGTGGGGCGGTGGACGGCGCAGCGGCCGTGGGATGGTGTGACGAGAACGACGCCGGTGGGGGATTTGCGGAACATGAGTTGTCCGGCTTGTTTCAGGCGTGCCCATAGGGCGGTTTGTAAGTCGGCGTTGAGGGTGCGGGTGTGTTCGGGGGTCCAGTCGGGGGCGGCTCGTAGGACGTCTTCGTGGTGGACGTAGAACTCGACGAGGTTGATGGCGTCGTCCATGTGTGGCAGACGGGTAGGGGACCAGCCGCGGGGGCCTTCTTGGACCATGTTGATGAGTTGGGGCCAGGCTTTTTCGGCGTATTCGTCTTGTACGCGTTGGGTGTGTTCGGCGACGGCGCTGAGCAGGACGCCTATGGCTGCGTCGGGGCGTCTTTCGCGTAGCACTACGTGTGCCGCGAGGTCTTTGGTTCTCCAGCCTTCGCAGAGGGTGGGCGCTTGTGGGCCGACTCGCATGAGGGTAGATGCGAACTGTTGTCGTTCGATTTTCGCCAGTCCGGTCATGGGGTCATTTTGTCAGGGTGCGGTGGTTTTGGTGTTGGTGATGTTTATGTGGCGATGGCCCATCTGCCTTTTCCTTGTTTTTTTGCGTTGTACATGGCTGCGTCGGCTTGGGCGAGGAGTTGTTGGGGGGTGCAGGTGGTTTCTGGGGTGGCTAGGGCGATGCCGATGGAGAAGGTTGCGGTCCAGGTGATGCCGTCGCGTAGGGGCAGGGGGGAGGTGAAGTGGTTGAGGATGCGTTCGGCGACGCTTTGTGCGTCTGCGGGGGTGAGGTTGTCGGCGATGATGACGAATTCGTCGCCGCCGTATCGGCCGACGATGTCTTCGGGGCGGGTGACGGAGGAGAGGATCGCGGCGATGTGGCGGAGTAGTTGGTCGCCGGTGTCGTGTCCGTGTTGGTCGTTGACGGATTTGAATTCGTCGAGGTCGAGGAAGATGACGGCGGTGGTGTTGTGTCGTTTTGGGGTGGTGTCGAGCAGTTTGTGGTTGAGGGCTTCGAGGGTGGCTGCTCTGTTGGGCAGGCCGGTGAGTTGGTCGTGGGTGGCGCGGTATGTGCTGTCTTTGACGGCGGTGTTGAGGTGGCCGAAGGTAATCCAGAGTCGTAATGCGACTAGGGCCAGGAGGGTGATGACGAGGAAGGCGCGGGCGAGTGCGTCGATGGTGTTGGTGGCGGGGGTGGCTGCTGCTAGGGCGGTGGGGGAGAGCGTGAGGGGTAGGAGGGCGATGTGTGTGCGGGGGGCGTGTTGGGGTGGGGGTGTGTAGGTGAATAGGCGTGGGAAGGTGGGGTGGATGACTACGACTGCCACGCCGAAGACGGTGAAGGCTTGAAGTGAGTCGAGGATGGCTGGTGTGTCGGATGGGGCGATGAGTTCGTAGGTGGACAGGGTTGCGTCGAGTGCGGTGACGGCGGTGAGTGTGCCGATGAGCCACCAGAGGCTGGTGGGTATGTTGCGGCGTTGGATGGCTAGGTGGGTGCTGAGGCTGAGTAGGAGAGTGTCCATGGCTGGGTAGGTGGCCATGATGAGGGCGTGGGGGAGGTCTTCGCCGCCGTGTACGGCGCCGCTGGCTACGGTCCAGAAGGCAAGGAATGTGGCGACGGCTGTGGCGAGAGCGTCGGTGAGCGCGGTGGCGCGGTGGGTGTGTCCGGCTGGTCGGGGGAGTTTGATGAGGCCGATGGCGAGGGCGAGGTAGGCCAGGAGGAAGACGTATTCGCTAAGCCAGAGTGGTCCGATGATGGTGTTTGAGGTGGCGGGGATGAGTTCGAGGATGCCGTCGAGGGTGAGGAGGATTCCGGGTATTGAGGCTAGGGCGGCGGTTTTGGGTTTGAGTTTGTGGCAGTGGGGTCCGATGGTGATGGTGATGGCGAATAGGAGCCAGACCAGGTCGAGGATGAGTTCGTTGTTGCTGTTGATTGCGGTGATTGCAGCGAGGGTGAGTCCGCTCCAGAAGAGGATTTTTTGTCGCGATGCTGTGGGGGACGCGATGGGTTCCACGTCCTCTCCTTCGAGTGTGTGTGGACTGTGCGTGAGTGAGGGGATTGCTCACTTTTACCATCTTGGGGTTGTTCTGGCGTGGGAGGTTGGGGTTGTGGCGTTTTGGGTGGTGTGTCGGGGCGGCAGAATGGGGGCGTGAGTGACGAGCGATGCAGTCAGCAGGGTGTTGGTGGGATGTCGGTGAGTGTTCCGCAGGTGGGGTGGGGTGTGACGTGGCCTGAGTTGTCGACTTTTGAGGAGCTTGCTGCGCGGCGGCGGGTGATTCCGGTGGTGCGGCGGGTGCTTGCTGATGGTGAGACGCCGTTGGGGGTGTATCGCAAGCTTGCGGGGGATGCTGCGGGGACGTTTTTGCTGGAGTCTGCTGAGCAGGGGCAGTGGGATCGTTATTCGTTTGTGGGGGTGTCGAGTCGGGCCACGTTGACGGAGAAGGATGGTCAGGCTTTTTGGTTGGGGTCTGCTCCGGCGGGGTTGCCGGTGGGTGGTGATCCGTTGGAGGCGTTGCGGGAGTCGTTGGCGTTGTTGGCTTCGGACCCGTTGGTGGGGCTTCCGCCGATGACCTCTGCTTTTGTGGGGCATATTTCGTATGACGCGGTGCGGCGGTGGGAGTCCTCGGTTCCTGATGGCAATCCGGATGTGGTGCGGGTGCCGGAGTTGGCGATGAATTTGGTGGATGATCTGGCTGTTTTTGATCATTCGGATGGGTCGCTTCTGCTTGTTGCTAATGCCATTAATTGGGATGGCGGTGATGAGGGGGTGGCTGATGCGTATGCGGGTGCTGTGGCGCGGTTGGACCGTATGGTGGCTGGTTTATCGCGGCCTGCGCCTAGTTCGGTGGCGGTGTTTGATACTCCTGTGCCGGAGCCGGTTTCGGATCGCACGGCGGAGGAGTTCGTGGCGATGGTGGAGGCTGCGAAGGAGCATATTCGGGCTGGTGATGCGTTTCAGGTTGTGCCGAGTCATCGTTTTTCGATGTCGTGTGAGGCTGATGCGTTGGATGTGTATCGCGTGTTGAGGGCGAGTAATCCGAGTCCGTATATGTACATGTTTCGGTTTGAGCGTCCGGATGGCAGTCGGTATGACGTGGTGGGGTCTAGTCCGGAGGCGTTGGTTCGGGTGACGGGGAATCGGGTGATTACGCATCCGACTGCGGGGTCGCGTCCGCGGGGGGTGGCTCCTGTGCAGGATCAGCGTTTGGAGGAGGAGCTTTTAGCTGATCCGAAGGAGCGTGCTGAGCATGTGATGCTTGTGGATTTGGCGCGTAATGATCTGCAGCGTGTGTGTCGTGCGGGCACGGTTGATGTTGTGGAGTTCATGAGGGTGCGTCGGTATAGCCACGTTATGCACATTGAGTCGAGTGTGGAGGGGGTGTTGCAGCAGGGGAAGGGTGCGTATGACGCTTTGGTGGCTACTTTCCCGGCGGGGACGTTGTCGGGTGCCCCTAAGCCCAGTGCGATGCGGATTATTGATGAGCAGGAGGTGAGCCGTCGGGGGTTGTATGGCGGGGTTGTGGGGTATCTGGATGTGCATGGTGATGTGGATGTGGCGATTGCTATTCGTACGGCTTTGTTGAGTGGTGGGCAGGCGCATGTTCAGGCGGGGGCGGGGGTTGTTGCTGATTCGGTTCCTGAGTTGGAATATCAGGAGACGGTGAATAAGGCGATGGCTGTGTTGCGTGCGGTTGCTGCTGCTTCGACGATGGGGTGCCCGTGAGTGTGGAAGTGTCTGGTTCTAGTGGGGTTGTGTGGGCTCGTAAGAGTGTTGTTCTTACTGCGGGGTTAGTTGCGCATGCGGTGGTTGCTGTGGTGACGCAGGTGCCGTGGACTGTTGATGCAGGGGTGGGGCCTGCGGGTGCGGTGACGTTGACGGGGGCGCAGGTGGCTCCGGGTGTGTTGGCGATGGCGTTGGCGGGGTTAGCTGCTGGTGCCTTTGGTGCGTTTACACAGGGGGTGTGGGCGCGGTGTGCTGGTGGGTTGGTGTGTGCCACGGGAGCTGGAGTGGCGGTGTTGGCGGGGGTGGCTGTGGCTGGTGGGGCTGTGGCTGGTGTTGCTGGGTGGGTTGCTGTGGCTGGGGGAGTAGTTGCGTGTGTGGCAGGTGGGGTTGGTGCGTGTGTGGCAGGCAGGTGGGGTCGTGCGTCGTCGCGGTTTTCTTCGCCGGCTGGTGTTGATGCTGGTGGAGGTAGAGGTGGAGGTGATGCGGTCTCGGACTGGGATGCGTTGAGTCGGGGTGAGGATCCGACGGTGTGAGTGGATGCTGGCGTGGCGCGCCGGTCCTGGTGAGGGCGGTGCGGGGATATGGTTTCGGCTGTAACAATTGAGTGTGGTTGGGTGTTACGTGCTGTGGCGCGCTATCTGGTTGTTCTGGATAACGCATGACTGGTGGCGTGGCGCCGATTATGTAGTGGAAACCCAATATGCAGATTCGTGGGGCGTAGGGCCTCGCATTGTCAGGAGAGTGGAGATTTCCGATGAGTCATCAGGCCCCTGAGCCCGTCCAGCAGAGCACTCACGCTGAGCCTGGGCATGGCAACACTCCTGCGGCGTGGACAGGTACGGTGATTTTGCTCGTGGCGTCTGCTCTTATTTCTTTGGGCATGGTGTTGGGGCAGTCGTGGATGTGGATAGTTGGTGTTGTGGGTGTGGTGGCTGGTGTCGTGGTGTGGGCTGCGATGAACCGCATGGGTTTTAATCAGGAAAAACCGCACGGTCATTGATTTTTGGTGTTGGTGGGTGGCTCGTCGCCGGGCGGGTTTGGTGGCGGGCCGCTCGCTGAGACGATTCAGCGGGTTTTTCTGTGACGGCTACCCTGTCGAGGGTGGGTACCGTTCTTGACGAGATCATCGCAGGGGTCGTAGAGGACCTGTCTGAACGTAAGCGTGCTGTTTCGCTGGAGGAGCTCAAAGACGTTGCTGCTTCACGGGATTCAGCGTTGAACGCTGAGGCTGCGTTGCGTGGTGACGGTAATGGTGTCGCAGTGATCGCGGAGGTGAAGCGGTCAAGTCCGAGTAAGGGGGCGTTGGCAGCGATTGCTGATCCCGCTGCGTTGGCGGTGGAGTATGAGTCTGGTGGGGCCTCGATGGTCAGTGTTTTGACTGAGCAGCGACGTTTTGGCGGCAGTTTGGTCGATTTAGAGGCGGTGCGGGCCAGGGTTGATGTTCCGCTGCTGCGTAAAGATTTTGTGGTGGATCCGTATCAGTTGTGGGAGGCGCGGGCTTACGGCGCGGATGCGGTGTTGTTGATCGTGGCGGCTTTGGAGCAGGAGCAGCTGATCAGCTTAGTGGAGCGGACGCATTCGCTGGGGATGACGGCGTTGGTAGAGGTTCATGATGAGGCAGAGTGTGAGCGTGCGGTGATTGCTGGGGCCAGGGTGGTGGGGGTTAATAACCGTAATTTGAAAACGTTGAGGGTTGATCGGAGTACGTTTGCGCGGGTGGTTTCGGTGATTCCTTCTGGGGTTGTGAAAGTGGCTGAGTCTGGGGTGCGGGGGCCGTATGACGTGATGGATTTTGTTCGTGATGGAGCAGACGCGGTGTTGGTGGGGGAGTCACTGGTGACGGGGGGAGACCCACGTGGTGCGGTGCGTGACCTTGTCGCGGCCGGTGCGCATCCGTCTACGCAGGGAAAGATTGGTCGGTGAATCGCGTGTCTGTGCAGGGTGATGACGTTCCGGGGCGTTTTGGCGCTTATGGCGGTATGTATATGCCTGAGGCGCTGGTTGCGGCGCTGGATGAAGTCGACGTTCAATGGCGAAAAGCTCAGGAAGACCCGGAGTTTGTGGCCGAGTTGGAGCGTTTGCAGCGTGAGTATGTGGGCCGCCCGAGCGTTGTGACGGAGGTGGCGCGTTTTGCTGAGCATTGCGGCGGTGCGCGGGTGTTCCTTAAGCGTGAGGATTTGAATCACACGGGTTCGCACAAGATCAACAATGTGCTTGGGCAGGCGTTGTTGACCAAGCGAATGGGGAAGACTCGCATTCTCGCTGAGACAGGTGCTGGCCAGCATGGTGTTGCTACTGCTACGGCTGCAGCGCTGATGGGGCTGGAGTGCGTGGTGTATATGGGGGAGAAGGACACGCAGCGGCAGGCTCTGAATGTGGCGCGGATGCGGTTGCTTGGTGCCGAGGTGATCGCGGTTACGCATGGCAGCCGCACGCTTAAGGATGCGATTAATGAGGCGTTGCGCGACTGGGTTGCGCATGTGGACAGCACGCATTACGCCTTGGGCACGGTGACTGGGCCACACCCGTTCCCGGAGATGGTTCGAGATTTCCAGCGGATTATTGGGGTTGAGGCGCGGCAGCAGATTGTGGACAAGGTTGGGCGTCTGCCGGATGCGGTGTGTGCATGTGTAGGTGGCGGATCGAACGCGATGGGTGTTTTTCACGCTTTTGTCCCTGATGAGCAGGTGCGGTTGTACGGGTTCGAGGCTGGTGGCCGCGGTGTGGAGACGGGTAAGCATGCTGCGCGTTTTAGTGGTGGGGCCCCTGGTGTTTTGCATGGTGCGGCGACATATGTGTTGCAGGATCCTGACGGGCAAACGATTGATTCGTTTTCTGTTTCGGCGGGGTTGGATTACCCGAGCGTGGGGCCAGAGCATGCGTATCTGCATGATTCGGGTCGTGCCACATATGCGCCGATTACAGATGAGGAAGCGATGGAGGCGTTCAGGCTGTTGAGCCGGACTGAGGGCATCATCCCAGCTATTGAGAGTTCTCATGCGTTAGCTGGCGCCATGAAGGTGGGGCGTGAGTTGGGCTCGGAGGCAGTGATTCTGGTCAATCTGTCGGGGCGTGGCGATAAAGATGTGGATACGGCTGCGAGTTGGTTCGGCATGCTCCCGGATTCTGGTGCAGGTGGCAGTGAAGGCGTTGCGGGGCAGGGGGATCGCTGATGAGTGTGGCTGAATCGGGGCAGGCGCGTTTGGACAATGTTTTTGCGCGGACGTCTCAAGAGGGTCGGGCTGCTCTTGTGGCGTATTTCCCGGTGGGGTATCCGAAGGTGGAGGACTCTTTAGATGTGTTCACCACCTTGGTGGATAACGGCGCCGACGTCGTTGAGGTGGGGCTTCCGTACAGTGATCCGGTGCTTGATGGTCCAGTGATTCAGCTGGCTGGGGACATAGCCAGGGAGAATGGGGTACGGACCCGCGATGCGTTCACTGCGGTGCGTACGGTTGTTGCTGCCGGTGGCACTGCGGTGGTTATGACGTACTGGAACCTTGTTCTCCACTACGGGGTGGAGCAGTTCGCTGCCGATTTGGCTGAGGCTGGCGGCAGTGGGTTGATCATCCCTGATTTAACTCCAGATGAGGCCGGTGCTTGGTTGGCTGCTGCTGACAAGTATGGGTTGGCTCCTATTTTTCTCGTGGCTCCTTCGAGTACGCCGCAGCGATTGGCGATGACGACGGGGCATTGCCGTGGATTTGTGTATGTGGCTTCGACGATGGGTGTGACAGGGGTTCGCTCCAGCGTGGGTGATCCAGCGCGTGAGCTTGTGCAGCGCGCTCGTGCAGTTACGCACGCCCCGTTGGCGGTGGGCTTGGGGGTCTCTAACCGTGAGCAGGCGGCTGAGATCGCTGGCTATGCTGATGGAGTAATTGTGGGGTCGGCGTTGGTGAAATGTGTCGATGCGCAGCAACCTCTCGCCCAGAGCTTGCCTGCGCTGGCTGAGCTGACTCGTCAGCTTTGTGCTGGTGTGCGTGAAGGACGCTGAATATCCCGTGACAGCTGTCACGGGAATTGTTGGGGGAGCGTTGGTCGTTTCTTTCTCGGAGCGCGCCGGCGCGTGTGAAAGTAACGATCAGGAGTGGCAGTGAACGACCCTGCAGTGGATGAACAAACGCGGTTAAGTCGACAAGAAAATTCTGGTGATGCCACCGCTGGCGACCGGTTGGCTCGGTACTCGCCGTGGATTGGCTTGGTGGCTCGGTTCGTGCTGGGTGGGGCGTTTTTGCTGGCCGGGTTCTCGAAGATTTTTACCCCTTTAACCTCGGCTCGGTCGGTGCAGGCGTATCAGATCTTCCCCTTTGAGGTGGCTGCTGTCATCGGGTACGCCTTGCCGGTGGTGGAGATTGCATTGGGGTTGCTGATTGTGTCCGGTTTGTTCACGCGGTGGACTGCTTTGTTGGGCACGGTCATCATGGTGATTTTCATCATTGGGATCGCCTCGGCGTGGGCGCGCGGGTTGACGATTGACTGTGGCTGTTTCGGTGATGGCGGGTTTGTAGAGCCGGGGAAAACGAAATACCCGCAAGATATTGCCCGGGACGTGGTTTTTGTTGCCGCTGGCGCCTGGCTGTTGTGGCGCCCGGTCACAGCTCTTTCTCTTGATGCGTGGTTGTCGCGGCGCGCAGGTTGAAAGTTTGACTGATTGGGTACGTCGCTGGGAATCTCTAGCTTCGTTTCGTAGTTCAATCATTACTTCGTAGTTGAATCAGTACGGGGCGACCGCTACGCCGTCATATCGGACGGGTGCTGGCGAGGCGCGCTGCGCTCCGCTACTCCCACACGCAGGAGAACCAAACACATGGCTTCAAAGCAGCCTTCCTCGAGCCGGGCAGAGAAAATCGCCGCGGCCGCACCGAAGAAGTCAAAAGCGACGCCGGTGATCGCTGCCGTGATCGTGGTTGCGGTGGTCGCTGGAGTGGCTTGGGCGATTTTCGCAGGGATGCAATCGAATTCGAGCGATTCTTCAGCTTCTTATCCGATCCCTAAGGGCATAGAAGGGCCTGCTGGTGGAGTCGTAGTTAACGCAGACAAGGCCAACCCGAAGGCTCCGACTCTGGACATTTACGAAGACCCGCAGTGCCCGGCATGTGCTTTCGCGGAGAAGGCTTTGGGTCCGGCTGTGGCGCAGATTCGTGACGCAGGGTCGGCAAAAGTCACCTATCACGTAAAAACATTCTTGGACGACAATCTTCGCAACGATTCGTCGAAACGGGCAGGTAATGCCCTCATGTGCTCCGTCGATGCTGGCAAGTTCGTTCAGTATCACGACACCCTCTTCGCAGAGAAGAACCGTCCTGTAGAAGAAGGACAGGGTTGGACTGATGCTCAGCTGCAGCAGTACGCCACCGACTCGGGAATTAGCGGAAACGAGTTGCAAACGTGGAAGAGCTGCTTCTCTGATGATCGCTACGGCAAGTACCTCAAAGCGGTCGAAGAACGCACCAGCCGTGATGACAAGATTGCAGGGACGCCCACCTACCGTCTGAACGGTAAAGACTTCGAGCTTAAACAAACAACGACGGGTGAAGACCTCATCAACGCGGTGACCGCCGCTGGCGGCAAACCTGCCGGAACGAAGCCGACCAACTGATCCACCGCGCGCCGTTCTTGGCCATCGTGGTGAAAGCAGCAGAATTGCCCAGGCGGGTACAGGACACCCTGTACCCGCCTGGGCTTATCCGGTAGGTTCGCCACACCCCACCGACGACCATCCCCGCTGCGGGGAGAATACTGAACAATCCAGGAGTTCCTCGTGCTGATGAGTATCCCGAGTCCAGAACAGGCCGTGTGGTTTCTAGGCCCGGTGCCTATCCGGGCCTACGCGCTGTGCATTCTGCTGGGTGTAGTGATCGCGGCCTGGTGGACATCGAAACGACTCGCTGCGCGCGGTGAAGACTCAGATGCGATGTGGGACATCACGATGTGGGCCGTAGTGTTCGGCATCATCGGTGGCCGCATCTACCACGTGTTCTCTACGCCTGCTCCGTACTGGGGTCCCAACGGCAATCCTTGGAATGCTTTCAAGGTATGGGAAGGCGGACTCGGGATTTGGGGTGCAGTCGCCTTAGGGGCTGTGGGTGTGTGGCTTGGCTGCCGCCAGACAAAGGTGTCGTTCCTCGCCGTGGCCGAGAGCGTTGCTCCTGCGCTCCCCCTGGCTCAAGCCATTGGTCGCTTCGGTAACTGGTTTAACAATGAACTGTATGGAGCTGCCACGGATCTTCCGTGGGGTTTGCAGATTCATGCCTGGGATTTCGCTGCAGGTCGGGCACAGGTTGGGCCAGATGGTCACGCAGTGATTGTGGGGACGTTCCATCCCACGTTCCTCTACGAGGCGTTGTGGTGTGCGGCGCTTTCGCTTGTGCTGGTGGGGATTGAGAAGGCTCGCCGGGGGAGGGGGGGCCCGGGGCAGCTGTTCGCGGCGTACATCATGGGGTATACGTTGGGGCGAGTCTGGATCGAGTATTTACGTATTGACACAGCCGAGATTGTTTTTGGGCTGCGCCTCAACGTATGGACGTCGATCATTGTGTTCGTATTCGGCGCGGTGTTGTGGTGGATGCTGGGGCGCCGCCATCGCACCACCAGCCAGACTGACAACAGCGGGAAGGAAATTTCTTCAGAGGAAAAACCTGCGCAGTGATGTCCGACGTGTGAGCGGTGTTTCTCCCACAAAACTCCCATGTTTCGGTCTCGTTAATCATCGCTCCGGTGGGCGAGATACGGCACCGGGCCTGCGTTGACGTCCCCTAGTATCCAAACGGCGGTTCGCATCCTCGAACTCTGTACCCGAGCTCGAGGTGATTCATGTGGCTTACTGGAGCGCTTGCACGTGCCCAAGGCCCTGAACAGTGCGGCCGCGTGACGGACAGTGACGTCCGAAAACCCCCGCCTGGGACGCAGCGGCGCTCCCCTTCATGCCATAGGACGGTGAATCCCGTGTCCGTTCTGCCTTTTTCCGCCCTACCCGAGCGTGACGGTCTTTACGATCCGCGTCACGAGCACGATGCCTGCGGTGTCGCGATGGTCGCCACGTTACGTGGTACACCTGGCCACGACATCGTGCGACACGCGGTTACCGCGCTGGTCAACCTGGATCACCGCGGCGCTACTGGCGCTGACCCGCTCGTGGGTGATGGTGCAGGCATTTTGATGCAGGTGCCGGACCGGTTCTTCCGTGACGTTGCTGGTGTGGAGCTGCCTGAGCGCGGCCACTACGTTGCCGGCTTCGCTTACCTTCCTGCTGACCTCAGTGGATCAGCCGACGCCCGCGCCGGCATCACACGCATCGCTACCGAAGAAGGACTAGAAGTCCTGGGGTGGCGAGAAGTGCCCACGAACCCAGATGTTTTGGGCGCAATGAGCCGTGAGGTCATGCCTTCTTTCTGGCAGGTTTTCCTCGCGCCGAGTGATAAAGAGAATCATGGTTTAGCTCTAGAACGCTTGGCTTTTTGCCTGCGCAAACGTGCCGAACATGAGCTGGATAACGTCTACTTCCCGTCGCTTTCCAGCCGCACGCATGTCTATAAAGGCATGCTCACCACGATGCAGTTGCCGGAGTTTTTCCCGGATCTGTCTGATGAACGTGTCGAATCCGAGTTGGCCATCGTGCACTCTCGTTTCTCCACAAACACGTTCCCTAGCTGGACTTTGGCTCACCCGTTCCGGTTGATCGCGCACAACGGTGAGATCAACACGGTGCGGGGTAACCGTAACTGGATGCGTGCCCGCGAAAGCTTGCTCGCCTCGGATGCCTTCGGTCCCAACATTGAGCGTTTGTTCCCCATTTGCACCCCTGGAGCATCAGACTCAGCCAGCTTCGATGAGGTCCTCGAACTGCTGCATCTGGCGGGGCGTTCTCTCCCGCATGCCATGCTCATGATGATTCCTGAGGCGTGGGAGAACAACACAGCGATGTCTGCTGATCGGCGCGCCTTCTACCAGTTCCACTCCATGTTTATGGAGCCCTGGGACGGCCCGGCCTCTGTGACATTCACGGACGGGTCTGTGCTGGGTGCGGTCTTGGACCGTAATGGGCTTCGCCCCTCCCGTTACTGGGTCACAGACGATGGTCTCGTTGTGCTCGGCTCGGAAGCTGGGTTGTTGGATATTGACGAAGAACGGATCGTCACGCGTGGCCGCGTTGCCCCTGGCCACATGTTTTTGCTCGATACCGCTGAAGGGCGGATCATCCCTGATGAGGAGATCAAGTCCCAGCTTGCTTCGGCGCACCCCTACCAGGAATATGTGAAAGATCAGGTCATTCACTTGGCTGATCTGCCTGAACGTGAACACGTGTTCCATACGCCGCGGTCCGTGGCGCGGCGGCAGCAGGCGTTCGGGTACACCCAAGAAGATTTGCGCCTCATTCTGCAGCCAATGGCCCTCAACGGGGCTGAAGCTATCGGCTCGATGGGAACCGACACGCCTATGGCGGTTCTGTCTTCGCGTCCTCGGTTGCTTTTCGACTACTTCCAGCAGCTGTTCGCGCAGGTCACGAACCCGCCGCTTGATGCGATTCGTGAAGAGATGGTGACGAGCCTGCAAGCGACGCTGGGCCCGCAGGTTAATCCGTTGGCAACGGACCCGCAGCACGCTCACCAGATCGCTATCGACTTCCCCATCCTGGATAACGATGATCTGGCAAAGATTGTCCACATCGACGCTGACTCGGATACTCCAGGTGAAGCCACAGTTGTGGTTTCTGGGCTCTACGAGGTTGCTGGTGGGGGAGCGGCGTTGAAGAAACGCCTAGACCTGATCTTCAACGAGGTCACGACCGCTATCAGCCGAGGGGCCCGGTATGTCGTGATCTCTGACCGTGACTCTGATGCCAATCACGCCTCGATCCCCTCGCTGCTGCTCACTGCGGCAGTGCACCACCACCTGGTCCGCACAAAAGACCGTATGAAGGTCAGCCTCATCGTTGAGGCTGGAGACGTGCGTGAAGTTCACCATGTGGCCACCCTCATCGGGTATGGCGCTGCGGCGGTGAACCCATACCTGGCGATCGAGACCGTGGAAGACATGGTCCGGCGAGGCGCGATCCGTGGGGTGAGCGCAGAAACCGCGAGCAAGAACGTCATTAAGGCGCTCGGTAAAGGCCTGTTGAAGGTCATGTCGAAGATGGGGATTTCTACGGCAGCTTCCTACCGTGGGGCGCAGATCTTCGAGTGCATCGGGTTGGCTGAAGATCTGGTTGAGGCGTACTTCACTGGAACCACCACAGTTTTGGGTGGCATCGGTCTTGAGGAGATCGCTCGCGAGGTAGCTGACCGGCACGCGGTTGCTTACCCCCGCGATGGGATCAGCCCGACCCACCGTCTGCTGCCGGTGGGTGGGGAGTACCAGTGGCGCCGTGAAGGGCCGCCGCACTTGTTTGACCCCGAGACGGTGTTCCGGCTGCAGCACGGCACCCGTGAACGTCGTTACGACATCTTCAAGCAGTACACGACTCGGGTGAATGAGCAGGCCGAGCGGCTTATGACGCTGCGTGGTTTGTTCCGGCTTCGCACGGATCTTCGTCCTTCTGTTCCGATTGACGAGGTTGAGCCTGTTTCAGAAATCGTGAAACGGTTCAGCACTGGTGCGATGAGCTACGGGTCGATTAGCCGTGAGGCACACGAAACTCTCGCGATCGCTATGAACCGTTTGGGTGGCCGCTCAAACACCGGTGAGGGCGGGGAAGATCCGGAGCGGCTGCAGGATCCGCAGCGGTGCAGCGCTATCAAGCAGGTTGCTTCTGGGCGTTTCGGTGTGACGAGTTTGTACTTGTCGAAGGCGAAAGACATCCAGATCAAGATGGCGCAGGGCGCTAAGCCAGGCGAGGGCGGTCAGCTACCGGGACCGAAGGTGTACCCGTGGGTGGCAACTACCCGCCACAGCACCCCGGGTGTTGGACTTATTTCACCGCCGCCGCATCACGACATCTACTCGATCGAGGATCTCAAGCAGCTCATCCACGATGTGAAGAACGCCAACCCGGTGGCTCGTGTTCACGTGAAGTTGGTTTCTGAGATTGGTGTGGGCACTGTCGCTGCGGGGGTGTCGAAAGCGTTCGCAGATGTGGTGCTGATTTCTGGGCACGATGGTGGCACGGGTGCCGCGCCGTTGACGTCGTTGAAGCACGCAGGTGGGCCGTGGGAGTTGGGCCTTGCTGAGACTCAACAAACCTTGGTGAAGAACGAATTGCGTGACCGCATCGTCGTGCAGGTTGATGGCCAGTTGAAAACGGGCCGTGACGTGGTGATCGCTGCGCTACTGGGGGCCGAAGAGTTCGGTTTTGCTACCGCTCCGTTGGTGGTTTCTGGGTGCGTGATGATGCGAGCCTGCCAGAAGGACACGTGCCCGGTAGGTATCGCTACACAGAACCCTGAACTGCGGCAGCGGTTCTCCGGTAAGCCGGAGTTCGTAGTGACGTTCTTCGAGTACATCGCTCAGGAAGTCCGTGAGCTTTTGGCAGAGCTGGGGTTCCGGTCTATTAATGAGGCTATTGGTCAGGCTTCTGTGCTGGAGATGCAGCAGGCAGTTGACCATTGGAAAGCTTCTGGCCTGGATTTGAGCCCGATTCTTCGCGAAGCGGTGCCGGTTTCGGGGGAGCGTCGCGCTGTGCGTGAGCAGCAGCATGGTCTTGAGCGCGCGTTGGACAATTCGCTGATTGCTCAGGCCAGGGAGGTTATCGACTCAGGTGGCCGTGTCGTTATTTCTTCACAGATCCGCAATACGCACCGCACGGTGGGCACCATGCTTGGCCATGAGGTGACAGCTGCGCATCCGTTCGGCATGGATGAGGACAGTATTCATGTGGACTTCACTGGTTGTGCGGGCCAGTCGTTTGGTGCGTTTGTTCCTCGGGGAATCACTCTCGCTCTTACTGGTGAGGCCAATGATTATGTCGCTAAGGGGCTTTCTGGTGGTCGAGTGGTTGTGCGCCCTGCAGGAGCGGCTGCCGCGACGGATGTCATTGCCGGGAACGTGATCGGTTACGGAGCCACGAGCGGGGAAATTTTCTTGCGCGGCACGGTCGGTGAGCGTTTCTGTGTGCGTAACTCCGGCGCAGAGGCAGTTGTTGAGGGAGTCGGCGATCACGGGTTGGAGTACATGACCGGTGGGGTTGCGCTCATTCTCGGTCCTACCGGCCGGAACTTGGCTGCTGGTATGTCCGGTGGTTTGGGTTTTGTGCTGGATCTTGACCCTGGGGTGGTTAATGGTGAGTTCGTTGACGTGGTTCCGCTGCGTGAGAGCGACGATGAGTTGGTTCTTGATTTGCTGCGTCGGCATGTGGAGCAGACGGGGTCACCGTTAGCGGATTCGTTGGTTGCGGATTGGGCTGCTGCGCGTGCCCGGTTCTCTCTTATCCTTCCTCGCGCTTATCAGCGCGTCCTCGATGTTCGTGCTGAGGCCGAACGTGAGGGTCTCGACGTCGACGGCTCCGAGGTGTGGGGTCGTATCTTGGAGGTGTCCCATGGCTGATCCGCGTGGCTTTTTGACGAAGCGGGAGCGTGAGCTGCCGCAGCGGCGACCGGTTCCATTGCGGTTGATGGACTTCAAAGAGGTCTATGGGCCGTTCCCGGTGGAGTCTTTGCAGGAGCAGGCTGGGCGGTGCATGGATTGCGGTATCCCGTTCTGCCATAACGGTTGCCCGTTGGGGAACTTGGTTCCGGAGTGGAACAACTTCGCTTGGGAGGGGCGTTGGGATGCGGCTATTGAGCGGCTGCATGCCACGAATAACTTCCCGGAGTTCACGGGACGTTTGTGCCCTGCGCCGTGCGAGTCGGCGTGTGTGTTGGGTGTTAATCAACCTGCGGTGACGATTAAGCAGGTGGAGCAGACGGTGATCGAGCGGGCGTTTGAGAGCGGTCAAGTGTTGCCGCACCCGCCGGAGCGTTTGTCTGGCCGCACTGTTGCGGTGGTGGGGTCTGGGCCTGCGGGGTTGGCTGCTGCGCAGCAGCTCACACGGGCTGGGCACACGGTGGCGGTGATCGAGCGGGCTGATAAGGCTGGCGGTTTGCTGCGGTATGGCATTCCGGAGTTCAAACTGGAAAAGTCGGTTCTTGATCGACGTTTGGCGCAGATGCGGGCTGAGGGGACACGGTTCCGTACGGGCGTGAACGTGGGTGTGGATCTGACTGGTCAGGATTTGCGTCGGCGTTATGACGCGGTTGTTCTTGCGGTGGGTTCCACTAAGCCACGTGGCTTGATGGTTCCGGGGACTGAGCTCAATGGTGTGCATCAGGCAATGGAGTATCTGCCGCAGGCGAATCGTTCGAGTGTGGGGCAGTCGGTGGATGGGCAGATCCTTGCTACGGGTAAGGATGTGGTCATCATCGGTGGTGGTGACACGGGTGCTGACTGTGTTGGTACGGCCCTGCGTCAGGGCGCGAAATCGGTGACGAGTCTTGAGATTATGCCGCAGCCGGGGCAAGAACGTCCGGCGCATCAGCCGTGGCCGACGTATCCGACTGTTTTCCGTGTTGCTAGTGCGCATGAGGAGGGCGGTGAACGCGTCTATTCAGTGAGTACCACGGAGATCCTTGATGATGGCCAGGGCAATGTTGCTGGTCTGAAGGTTGTTGAGGTGGTGCTGGAGGATGGGCGCTTTGTGCCTGTGGAAGGCACGGAGCGGGTCATTGATGCGCAGCTTGTTCTGCTGGCGATGGGTTTTGTGGGCCCCGAGAGTGACGGGATTGTTTCTCAGCTGGGTATCGCTCTGGATGAGCGGGGCAATATGCGTCGGGATCAGAACTTTATGACGCAGGTTCCGGGAGTGTTCTCTGCTGGTGACGCTGGTAGGGGGCAGTCGCTTATTGTGTGGGCTATTGCTGAGGGACGGTCGGTAGCGGCTGCGGTGGATGCGTGGCTGACGGGCGGCACGATGTTGCCGCGTCCGATTTCACCGACGGATCGGCCTTTGCTTGTCTGAGTGCTCTCGTGAGTGTGTTGCGGGGTGTGAAACAGTGTTCTGTCTCACACCCCGCAGTATTTTTATTAGATACATCATGCAATAAATGCGGAAAATCGTTTTCATATGCGCATTCGCGCAATTTATTGTCGTAATTCGTGCGCAATAGGGCGGGAACTCTATCTAAGGGGAATCGCTACCTGATGGGTGCTCGGTAGAATGAAAACTATGCGTCGAGCCAAAATTGTCAGCACACTCGGTCCCGCTGTCAGCAGCCTTGAAAAGATTAAGGAGCTGGTCGACGCGGGTATGGACGTCGCTCGGATTAACCGATCTCACGGTGATTATGAGGAGCATTCGCAGCAAATTGCCTGGGTGCGTGAAGCTGCCGATGAAGCTGGGCGGCCAGTTGCTGTTCTGGTTGATTTGCAAGGACCCAAGATCCGGACAGGGCGTTTTTCGGCAGGTCCGGTGCGCCTGGAAAATGGTGATTCTTTCACGATCACTACACGGCCGGTTGACGGTAATCAGGAAATGGTGGGGACTACCTACTCGGGTCTAGCTGGCGATGTGAAGGTGGGGGATCCGCTCCTCATCGACGATGGGAAAGTGCGCCTAGAGGCCGTTGAGGTGACGGACACGGACGTGGTCACCCGGGTTATTGAGGGTGGGGTTATTTCGAACAATAAGGGCATCAACTTGCCTGGTGTGGCAGTGAGTGTTCCTGCCTTGTCCGATAAGGACGAAGATGATCTTCGCTGGGGCTTGCGTGAGGGTGCGGACTGGATCGCACTTTCGTTCGTGCGGGATGCCTCTGATATTGATCGAGTGCACGAAATTATGCGCGAAGAAGAGATTTTCCGGCCGGTGATCGCCAAGATCGAGAAGCCGCAGGCGGTGGAGAACCTCGCCGATATTGTGGCTGCGTTCGATGGCGTGATGGTGGCTCGTGGTGACCTAGGTGTGGAGCTTCCGTTGGAGGAGGTCCCGCTGGTGCAGAAGCGCGCTATCGAGCTGTGCCGTCGTAACGCTAAACCGGTGGTGGTTGCCACGCAGGTTTTGGAGTCGATGATTGAGAACTCGCGGCCTACGCGGGCTGAGGCTAGTGACTGCGCTAATGCGGTGTTGGATGGCGCGGACGCGATCATGCTTTCGGGTGAGACGAGCGTAGGTAAGTACCCGGTTGAAGCTGTGCGGACGATGGCGAAGATTATTTCTTCGACAGAAGGCCGGGGGTTGTCACAGATTCGTCCGTTGATGACGACGCCGCGCACCCCAGGGGGCGCGATTACGCGTGCAGCTTCGGAGATCGCGAACTACCTCGGCGCTAAGTATTTGGCCGTGTTTACTACTTCGGGTGACTCTGCACGCCGTATGTCTCGGGTTCGCCCTGATGTGCCGATGATTGCATTGACTCAGCGTGAGGAAACTCAACATAAACTGTGTTTGACCTGGGGTATCAATGCTCACTTGGTTCCTGATTACAACTCGACGCGCAAAATGGTTGAGGCAGTGGATCGAGTGTTGCTGTCGGAGAGCACGCAGTTCGCGCGCGCTGTTCCCGGTGATTTGGTGGTGATCGTGGCAGGTACACGTCGTGGAGTAGAGGGCACGACGAACAGCATCCAGGTGCACAAGGTTGGTAGCTCTTTGGAATGACGTGAGGGTTGTGCTGCCTTGAGTGATGGCAGCTTGTGTGGGGCGTCTCGTCTTCGGATGGGTGCCCCACCTGCTTTTTGGGTGCACTTTCTGGTGTGGGGGGTGTGTTGCGGACGTCGATTATTGGCTTGGAGGGGTAAGGGGTTATAGTGGAGACCTGTTCTACGCCGGGTTTTCCCGGGCCCGCCGGGGTGGTGGAATGGCAGACACGGAGCACTCAAAATGCTTTGACCTAACGGTCGTGCGGGTTCAAATCCCGCTCCCGGCACTCTGATGGTGAATCCCCGAACCTACAAGGTTCGGGGATTCACTGCGTTTGGGGGGATGCCTGAATAGGCTCGGCGTCATTGAATAGACCTACTGCCGGCGCTCTGACCTTTAGGGACTCTTAGTCCTCGATCGACAATGCCTAGCAGAGGTATCAGTCATATATTGCGGACTTACGTCCACTGGCTCATCTGTGGAACCTCCCGATGAGTGGCCAACCACGTGGGTGATTGTTTCTCGTAATGCAGGCTTGCGAGCTCGAGCTGGCAGGGTGTTGGCCCCTGTGTGAGGCAAGCGCGCTTTATCGCTACGTGTCGGTAAGTGTGATGTGGGGCTCTTTTTCGTTCTGCGGCATGCAACAACGTCAACACACCCGGTGTCAGCAGGTGCGGTAGGCGCCTAGAATCGATGCGTGACAGCCAACGAGACGACTGAAGAGCAGGCCCCTGCTAAGTCGACCCCCGAACGTGAATCCGACGCCCTGCGGGTCGTGGTGGCCGAAGATGAGGCACTGATCCGCCTTGACTTGGCCGAAATGCTCGCAGAAGCCGGTTACGAGGTCGTGGCGCAGGCCGCTGACGGTGAAGAGGCTGTAGAGCTAGTCACCGCAGAGCGCCCCGACATCGTAGTCATGGACGTGAAAATGCCAGTCCTCGATGGAATCTCGGCCGCCGAGAAACTGCACGCCGAACGCATCGCCCCTGTGATCATGTTGACCGCTTTCAGTGACCGTGACCTGGTTGAGCGAGCGCGTGAAGCAGGCGTCATGGCTTACGTGGTTAAGCCTTTCACTATCGATGATCTGCGTCCGGCGATCGATATTGCCCGCAGCCGCTGGCAAGAGATGCATGAACTTGAGGCTGAGATCGCCGACCTGGGGGAGCGCCTCGAAACACGCAAGGCAGTAGATCGCGCTAAGGGTGTGTTGATGACTCAGCTCAAGCTGAGCGAATCTGACGCGTTCCGGTGGATCCAAAAAACCGCGATGGACCGACGACTGTCGATGCGTCAGGTTTCTGAGGCAGTGATTGCGGGCCTGCCAGGTAAGAAGAAGTAAGCGCGTTTCTGCGCGGCAAGAAAGAGGAGAGGAATACCTAGAGGTGCTCCCTCCTCTTTTTGCATTGTGAGGTGGGCGCGTAGTCGTGCCCCGAGCACCTAGGCTGGGTGTGTGGGTCGACTACTTCTTCTTGACGGACACTCCCTCGCCTACCGGGCCTTTTTTGCCCTGCCTGCGGAGAATTTCGCGACAGCTACGGGACAAACAACGAACGCTGTATTCGGGTTCACCTCAATGCTGATCAACCTGTTGCGGGATGAACAGCCAACACACGTGGCAGTGGGGTTCGACCTTTTCAAACCAACGCTGCGTTTGGCGGAGTATCCGGAGTACAAAGCTGGCCGAGCTAAAACACCAGAAGAGTTCACTAGCCAGATCCCGCTGATCATCGAGGTTCTGGATGCGATGGGGATCCGGCACACTGCGGTCGAGCAGTATGAGGCCGATGATGTAATCGCGACACTGGCTGCTCGTGGGGAGGAATCCGGGCACGAGGTGCTTGTGGTCTCTGGTGACCGGGATTCCATGCAAATGGTCACGGACCATGTCACAGTCTTGTACCCGTTGCGTGGCACTTCTGAGCTGGCTCGCCTGGATCCTGCGGGTGTTGAAGAACGTTACCTGGTGCGCCCGGAGCGGTATAGTGACCTGGCTGCGCTCGTGGGGGAGAAGGCAGACAACCTCCCTGGGGTGCCAGGCGTCGGGGCGAAAACAGCAGCTAAATGGCTGAACCTGTATGGCGACCTGGCTGGCATCGTCGCTCACGCTGACGAAATTAAAGGCAAAGCAGGCCAGAATCTGCGGGACAACCTGGAATCAGTGCTGCGTAACCGGCGGCTTAACCAGTTGACGTCCGATCTTGACCTTCCCGTCACTATCGATGATGTGCAGTGGCAGGGCCCTGACCGAGAGGCTGTGCATGCGGTATTTGACGCGCTGGAATTCCGGGTGCTGCGGGACCGATTCTTTGAAGTAATTGGCCACGACAGCGGCGGCCAAAGCACGCAAAGCACTGTCGAACTGGAAGAAACAGTGATGGCTCCTGGTGAGCTTGGAGCGTGGCTGGATGCACATACTCGTGCCGGTGAACGCGTTGGCGTCATGGTTGAAGGGCAATGGGCACGCGGTACTGGGGATGCGTGGGCTGTTGCTATCGCTGCCCCTGATAACGCTGCTGCCTATATCGATCTGGAATCGTTGACGGGTACAGACGAGAAAGCTTTCGCTGCTTGGCTTGCCGATTCGCAACGACAGATGGTTTTGCATGATGCGAAAGGCCCTTTGCAAGCGTTAACCGCTCGGGGGTACGCCCCCGCAGGGCTTTCGGGCGATTCCTCTATCGCCGCCTATTTGGTTCACCCAGATCAGCGTTCCTATGATCTTGGCGATCTCGTGATGAGGCATTTGCATCGCGAGCTGGCGCATGGAAGCAGTAATGGCCAAGGCATGCTGGATATCGGTGGCGGTGATGACCACGCTGCAGCCAGTGATGCGATGGCACGCGCTCGCGCGGTGCTGGATCTTGCTGATGCGCTCGAGGCGTTGGTGGATAGCAGCGGCGAGATGACGCTGTATCGGGATATTGAACTTCCGTTGGTGGCAGCTCTGGCTCTGATGGAGCGTCGAGGTATCGCTGTGGATCGTGCTCGGCTGAACGAGCTGGAGCAGCATTTCGCTGACGCCCTCGCCGATGCTGCGCAAGAGGCGTACGGCGCTATCGGGCATGAGGTGAATCTTTCTTCTCCTAAGCAGCTTCAGGTTGTGCTGTTCGAGGAGTTGGATCTACCGAAGACGAAGAAAACGAAAACGGGTTACACCACGGATGCTGATGCGCTGAACAGCTTGTTCGAACGTACGGGGCACCCTTTCCTTGCAGCGCTGCTGCGCCACCGCGACGCCTCGAAACTGCGTTCAACGGTGGAAGGCCTCATTAAAGCCATCGCTGACGACGGGCGAATTCACACCACATATCAGCAGACAATTGCGGCTACAGGGCGATTGTCTTCCACAGACCCAAACTTGCAGAACATCCCGATCCGTACTGACTCTGGTCGCCGTATCCGTAGTGTTTTTGTGCCAGGCCAAGCAACCGGCGGCCAGGGTTCGGTGGCATACGAGTCCGTCCTTTCTGCGGACTACAGCCAGATCGAAATGCGCATCATGGCTCACTTGTCTGGTGATGAGGGGCTTATTGAGGCTTTCCGCAGCGGTGAGGACTTGCACCGTTTTGTCGGGTCGCGTGTGTTTGAGGTTTCCCCTGAAGACGTCACGCCTGCTATGCGCAGCAAAGTGAAAGCGATGTCGTATGGCTTGGCGTATGGTCTGTCAGCTTTCGGTTTGTCACGGCAATTGAAAATCTCTACCGCCGAAGCGAATACCCTGATGGAGGGATACTTTGAACGCTTCGGTGGCGTTCGGGATTACCTGGCTGAGGTAGTCGAGATTGCGCGTAAGCAGGGGTACACCGAAACGATGTTGGGACGGCGCCGCTATTTGCCTGATTTGACCTCATCGAACCGGCAGCGTCGTGACATGGCTGAACGAATGGCGTTGAACGCACCTATCCAAGGTTCTGCCGCCGACATCATCAAGATCGCCATGCTGCGTGTAGAGAAAGCGATTGATGAGGCGGGAATCGCCTCACGCGTTTTGCTCCAGGTGCATGACGAATTGGTGGTGGAGGTAGCGCCGGGGGAAAAAGATCAGGTGGCGCGCTTGATTCAACGTGAGATGGGCGGCGCGATCGATTTGTCTGTCCCGCTTGTTGTCAATATCGGTGTTGGCGATAACTGGCAGACAGCCGCTCACTGATCAGTGCGTGGCGCGCAAGTATGTGTAGTTACTTGCGCGCCACGAAGATCGCGGTCCCGGGAATGTGAGCGCCGCGTTGGGGGCTCCACCCTCCCCATGTTTGTGTGTTCCAGCTGGGCCATTCTGGTTCGACGATGTCGAGCAGAGTGAATCCGCTGGTTGCCAGTGCACGTACGTGATCGCCGATGGTGCGGTGGTATTCGGCGTAGTCGATGCGCTCGCCGCTGCGTTCGATGTACGGCGAGCGGTCGAAGTAGTTCATGGATGCGTGGAGGGCATCGGGGGCGTCGGGGAAGGCCCAGCGGATGGGGTGGGTGGTTGAGTATGCGAGGAGGCCGCCGTGGGCGAGGACGCGTGCGCATTCGTGGAGCATTGCGTTGAGGTCGGCGATGAATGGTGTTGCGCCGTATGCACTGAAGGCGATGTCGAAGCTGGCGTCGGCGAAGGGTAGGGCGACGGCGTCGGCTTGAACGAGTGGTACGGCGTTATTGGTTTTGGCGTTGAGGTGTTTGGCTACGTCGAGCATTCCTTCTGCAATGTCTGATGCGATGGCTGTGCCGCCGCATGCTGCTATGTATCTGCTGCCTTGTGCGGCGCCGGAGCCGAATTCGAGAACGCGTTTGTTGGTGAGGTCTCCTAGGAGGTGTAGTTCGCTTTCTCGGATTCCTTCTGGGCCCCAGACCAGTTCAGCGTCGCCGAGGAAGTCACCGTGTTCGGCGTAATAAGTGTTTGCTTCTGTGCTCCACCAGTTTCGGTTGCCTCGGTGTGTTTCGGTGGCTTCGGCGTGTGTTGTTCCGCGTCCGGCAGTGCGTGGTTCTTGGGTGGGGTCTGTCATGACAGATTCTTTTCTCGGGAAGGTTGGCTGGTTGGTGGTGGATGTTGGTGGCTGATTTCAAAATCGTTGCTGGGTATCGGTGCTGAACACGCCTATCGCCCTTTGCTCGAAACAGTTGTGAACGGTAGGATTAGTCGGTCTCTGCATACAACCATTGTCTGATGGATCGGTAATTAAATGCGCGCCTGACGATTTGTTTGACGCACGGTCCCTGTGACGCGGTGAAACGGATGTCACCGTCGAATGGAAGTGCTTCCCGGATCATGAGGTCCGGCGCAGAGGCGAAGAAAGAATTTGTCCAAGAGCCGGCACCCATGTGTCGTCTCCCGATTTTCTGTCCACCTACGGAGCCCCAACTACATGACTTCCACCCCCGAGATCGCGATCAATGACATCGGCTCGAGTGAAGAGCTGCTCGCCGCAATCGATGCCACCATTAAGAACTTCAACGACGGTGACATTGTTGAAGGCGTGATCGTCAAGGTCGATCGCGACGAGGTCCTCCTCGACATCGGTTACAAGACCGAAGGTGTTATCCCTTCGCGTGAGTTGTCCATCAAGCACGACGTTGACCCTTCTGAGGTCGTCACCGTCGGCGACGAGGTCGAAGCTCTTGTCCTCCAGAAGGAAGACAAAGAAGGCCGCCTCCTCCTGTCCAAGAAGCGTGCACAGTACGAGCGCGCTTGGGGCACCATCGAGAAGATCAAGGAAGAAGACGGCGTCGTCACCGGTACCGTCATCGAGGTCGTCAAGGGTGGTCTCATCCTCGACATCGGCCTGCGTGGCTTCCTCCCCGCTTCTCTCGTGGAGATGCGCCGTGTCCGCGACCTTCAGCCGTACGTCGGCAAGGAGATCGAGGCCAAGATCATCGAGCTCGACAAGAACCGCAACAACGTGGTCCTGTCGCGCCGCGCATGGCTCGAGCAGACGCAGTCCGAGGTTCGTTCCAAGTTCCTCCACGACTTGCAGCGCGGCCAAGTTCGTTCCGGCCAGGTTTCCTCGATCGTCAACTTCGGTGCGTTCGTGGACTTGGGTGGCGTCGACGGTCTCGTGCACGTCTCGGAGCTGTCGTGGAAGCACATCGACCACCCCTCCGAGGTTGTCGAGGTTGGCCAGGAAGTCACGGTCGAGGTTCTCGACGTCGACATGGACCGCGAGCGCGTCTCCTTGTCGCTGAAGGCTACGCAGGAAGACCCGTGGCAGACCTTCGCCCGTACGCACGCCATCGGCCAGATCGTGCCCGGTAAGGTCACCAAGCTGGTTCCGTTCGGTGCCTTCGTGCGTGTCGAGGACGGCATCGAGGGCCTGGTGCACATCTCCGAGCTGGCCGAGCGCCACGTGGAGCTGCCGGAGCAGGTTGTGCAGGTTGGTCAGGAAATCTTCGTCAAGGTCATCGACATCGACCTGGACCGCCGCCGCATCTCTCTGTCGCTCAAGCAGGCCAACGACATCGCCTTGGCTGGCGCCGAGTTCGACCCCACGCTGTACGGTATGGCGGCCGAGTACGACGAGGCTGGCAACTACAAGTACCCCGACGGCTTCGACCCGGAGGCCAACGAATGGCTGCCCGGTCACGACGCCGAGCGCGAGGCTTGGGAGCGCGAGTACGCCACGGCTCAGAGCCTGTGGGAGCAGCACCGCACTCAGGTCGAGGCCGCTTCCGAGGCCGAGGCCGAGGCTGCAGAGGCTGGCGCCGCCGAGGCGACGTCCTACTCCTCTGGCGCTACCACCACACAGGTGTCCGCTGCTGAAGGCACGCTCGCTTCCGACGAAGCCCTCGCGGCTCTTCGTGAGAAGCTGACCGGCAGCGCCTGATCAGTGTGACGCAGCGATGATCACGCTGGAGCTGCTGCTCCGCAGGTGATTTTCAGAGCGTGAGAAAGGCCCTGTCCACCCCAGGTGGACAGGGCCTTTCTCACGTGGCGTTTTCCCGCCGTAACGGGGCCAGGAGGCCTACCATGGCGTCATGGTGAACATCGGCTTGACGGGCGGCATCGGATCGGGAAAGTCCACAGTGGCGACCGCGCTGCGCGCGCGAGGAGCTGTAGTTGTTGACGCAGACGCCATAGTGAGAGATTTGTTAGGGCCAGGCGGTGGCGCTGTTCGTGCGGTGGTAGACCGTTTTGGTGACGAAGTAGTAGGTGAAGACGGCGCGATCGATCGGGCTGCGCTGGCGGCGACTGTTTTCCAGAACGCAGAGGCGCGAAACGACCTCGAGGCGATCGTGCACCCTCTGGTGGCTGTTCGCACCACAGAAATAGTGGCAGCCGCGCCCGAAGATTCGATCATTGTTCACGATGTCCCATTGCTGGTGGAGAAGCATATGGGTAGGCAGTATCACCTCGTCTTGGTGGTGCACGCCCCAGCTGAAGAGCGCGCACGGCGATTGGTGGAAAAGCGTGGAATGAGCCACGCTGACGCGATGGCACGGATGTCACATCAAGCTGACGATGATGCGCGTCGGGCAGCAGCAGATGTGTGGCTGGATAATTCTGGGACAGAGGAAGAGCTTCTCGCCCAGGTAGAAAAAGTGTGGGAAGAACGGATTATCCCGTTCCGCGACAATCTCATCGCTGGGCGGATTTACCGGCCCGAAAACTCGTCGGTGCTGGTGGATTATGACGAGCAGTGGCCTGCCCAGGCGGCACGGATTATCGACCGGTTGTCTGCAGCACTGGGAGATAAAGCCCCCGAATTTGAGCACGTTGGTTCTACTGCAGTGCCTGGTATGGAGGGCAAAAACGCGATTGATATCCAGGTCGGGGTTCGGGATCTACATGAAGCTGATGATCCTGAGTTTGTGCGGATTTTGACTGATCTGGGGTATCCCCGCGTTGAGGAGTACCGCTTGGATCACCCTACTGATGATTTACCGGACCCTTCGTTGTGGATTAAGCGTTTTCACGGTTCAAGTGACCCAGGGCAGGTAGTTCATTTGCATGTGCGTGAGATTGGTAGCGCTGGCTGGCAGTACGCGTTGCTGTTCCGGGATTGGCTGCGGGGAGATCCGGGAGCTGCTGAGGAGTACGTGGAAGTGAAGGCAACTGTTGACGCGCAGAGCAGCTCTGTTGAGGAGTATCGCCGTTCGAAAGCGCCGTGGTTCAACGAAGTGTGGCCGCGCATTCAAGCCTGGGCGCGTAAAGAAGGATGGCAGGGCTGAAGCTGTCAGGGGCTCTGTTAGTTGGCAGGCAGGTTTACGGTGTAAGGCATGCGTCCTATCACCGATCTGCAGCGCACGGTCGCCCCTATCGAGGTTGTTTCGGACTATTCGCCTAGTGGTGATCAGCCGGCCGCCATCGCAGAGTTGACCCGCCGTATCAATGCGGGTGAGCAGGATGTGGTTCTGCTGGGTGCTACGGGTACGGGTAAGTCAGCCACGACAGCGTGGATGATTGAGCAGGTACAGCGTCCAACGTTGGTGATGGCACCGAATAAAACTCTTGCTGCTCAGTTGGCTAACGAATTTCGGGAGTTGCTGCCGAACAACGCGGTCGAGTACTTCGTCAGCTACTACGACTATTACCAACCCGAGGCTTACGTGCCATCTACGGACACGTACATCGAGAAAGATAGCTCGATCAATGATGAGGTTGAGCGGCTACGGCACTCGGCGACTAACTCGCTTTTGACGCGTCGTGATGTGGTGGTGGTTGCTTCAGTTTCGTGCATTTACGGATTAGGTACTCCGCAGGAGTATGTCGACCGGATGCAGCGGCTGCGAGTGGGGATGCAGATGGAACGTGACGACTTACTGCGTCAGTTTGTTCAGATGCAGTACAGCCGTAACGATTTCGCGTTCGAACGAGGGACTTTCCGGGTGCGGGGTGACACGGTTGAAATCATTCCGCAGTACGAAGAACTAGCGATTCGTATCGAATTTTTCGGTGATGAGATTGAGCGTCTCCAGACCTTGCATCCACTGACGGGTGAGGTAGTTCGTGAAGAAAACGAACTGTATGTGTTCCCGGCGTCGCACTATGTGGCAGGTCCGGAGCGTATGGAGCGCGCTATTGCCGGTATTGAAGCTGAGCTGGCTGAGCAGCTGAAAAAATTCGAGCGAGAGGGGAAACTTCTCGAGGCGCAACGGTTGCGGATGCGCACTACCTATGACATCGAGATGATGCGAGAAATGGGCGCATGTTCGGGTATTGAGAACTATTCGATGCATATCGATGGGCGAGAACGGGGCAGCGCACCGAACTGTTTGCTCGACTATTTCCCGGAGGATTTCCTTCTCGTTATTGATGAGTCGCACGTGACAGTGCCGCAGATCGGTGCCATGTATGAGGGCGACATGTCACGTAAACGGGTGTTGGTAGAGCATGGTTTTCGGCTGCCTAGCGCGATGGATAACCGGCCGTTGAAGTGGGAAGAATTCCTGGAGCGTATTGGGCAGACGGTGTATTTGTCTGCCACACCTGGTGATTACGAGTTGGCTAAGTCTGATGGGTTTGTGGAGCAGATTATCCGGCCCACTGGGCTGATTGATCCCGAGATCGTGGTGAAGCCAACTAAGGGACAGATCGATGACTTGCTTGCGCAGATCAATGAGCGGGTAGCCAAACAGGAGCGGGTGCTGGTTACCACGCTCACGAAGAAGATGGCTGAAGATCTCACGGAGTATCTGCTGGATAAGGGTGTACGGGTCCGTTATTTGCACTCTGAGGTAGACACTCTTCGTCGCGTGGAGCTGCTTCGTGAGTTGCGGGTCGGGGTATTTGACGTGCTGGTTGGTATCAACTTGCTACGTGAAGGTTTGGATCTTCCTGAGGTGTCGCTCGTGTCGATTCTCGACGCCGATAAGGAAGGGTTTTTGCGCTCTACTCGCAGCTTGATTCAGACGATTGGCCGTGCTGCTCGTAACGTTTCGGGGCAGGTGCACATGTATGCCGACACCATTACGTCCTCGATGCAACAAGCCATTGATGAGACGCTGCGGCGTCGGGAAAAACAGCTGGCTTATAACGCTGAGCACGGTATCGATCCCACCCCGCTGCGGAAGAAGATCGCAGATATCACGGACATGTTGCATCGTGAGGATGAAGACACCGAGGAGTTGATAGGTAGTGCTCGGGCTGCCTCGCGAGGCAAACGTGCATCCGAGCGTGGAAAGTCGGCAGGCATGGAGTTTGAGGCCTCTCGCCTGGATACCGCAGGGATGCCGCAGGCTGAGTTGGCTGATTTGGTGCAGCAACTGACTGAGCAAATGCATCGTGCTGCTGAAGAGCTTCAGTTTGAGTTGGCGGCGCGGTTGCGTGATGAAATCTCAGACTTGAAGAAAGAGCTGCGGGGAATGATTCGCGCTACAGAGTGAAAAGGGTCATAGGTTGGGGCGGGGCGACAGTCGCCCCGCCCCAACCTATGACGGGGAAGGTTAGGCTTCCGGTTTCATGGATCCAGTGCGCAGGAACCGCTGGTGCCACGAGTGCGCGATTTCTAGGTCGTGCGGGGTGTGCTGGCCGTTGGCGACTTTGCGGGCCTGCTCGTAGTAGTCACGCAGCATGGGGCGGAAGTCGGGGTGGGCGCAGTTGTTGATGATGCGTTCGGCGCGTTTGCGGGGAGCCAGTCCACGCAGGTCGGCTAGTCCTTGTTCGGTGACGATCACGTCAACGTCATGTTCAGTGTGGTCCACGTGTGAAACGAACGGGACGATCGCCGAGATTGCGCCGCCTTTAGCGGTTGAGGGTGTGACGAACGTGGAAATGTAGGCGTTGCGGGAGAAATCCCCCGACCCACCGATACCGTTTTGCATCTTCGAACCCATGATGTGTGTCGAGTTCACATTGCCGTAAATGTCAGCTTCGATGAGCCCGTTCATGGAGATGACACCGAGACGCCGAATGAGTTCAGGGTGGTTCGAGATCTCCTGGGGCCGCAGAATGATGTGTTTGCGGTAGTGCGAGGCGTCACGGTTCATCTTTTCGGCAGCGTCAGGAGATAGCGAGAACGCGGTTGCTGAGGCGACAGCGATTTTGCCGGAGTCGATGAGATCGAGCATTCCATCTTGGATCACCTCGGTGTAGGAGGTGAGGTCACGGTAGGGCCGGTCGAGCAGGCCGGCCAGGACAGCGTTGGCGATGTTGCCGACTCCCGACTGCAGAGGGAGAAGTTCTTTGGGGACTCTGCCCTGCTCGACCTCGTAGTCGAGGAAGTCCAAGAGGTGGTTAGCGATGGCTCGGGAAGTGTCGTCGAGTGGCTTGAAGGGGGTGTTGCGGTCGGCTTGGTCGGTTTCGATCACGGCGACGATGCGATCGGGGTCGACGCGGTAGTACTTTTCACCGATGCGGTCTCCGGGGGCCAC
This sequence comes from Dermatophilus congolensis, assembly GCF_900447215.1. Taxonomy (NCBI): domain Bacteria; kingdom Bacillati; phylum Actinomycetota; class Actinomycetes; order Micrococcales; family Dermatophilaceae; genus Dermatophilus; species Dermatophilus congolensis. The sequence continues at coordinate 1,257,399 of NZ_UFYA01000001.1, read as the reverse complement.
AAGGGGGATCGGTACCCGGTTAGGGGGCAATGCGGTGCCGTAGTAGATGTCGTGCATTCCTTCGAGGTCGGCGCTTTGCCAGCTGTTGACTTCGAGAATGATGCGGTCGGCGCGGTCTAGGTAGGTTTTGTTGTTGCCGACGGAGGAGCTGGGGATGAGATGTCCGTCTTCGGTGATCCCGGCGACTTCGATGACGGCGACGTCGAGGTTACCGAGAAACCCTTCCCACACCAGGGGGGCGACGTGGGACAGGTGGATGTCTACGTAGTCCATGTCGCCGGCGTTGATGCGGGCTCGGGTGGCGGGGTCGGACTGGTAGGGGGTGCGTAATGAGATGCCGTTGGCTTCGGCGAGGGAACCATCGAGTTCGGGGGCGGTAGAAGCTCCAGTCCATGCCCCAATGCGGAATTCGTTGCCTTCGGCGTGGGTACGGCGCATTTTTTCGGCCAGGGCGACGGGGAGAGCTTTTGGATATCCGGCGCCGGTGAAGCCGGCGAAGCCTACGTTGTCACCATCTTTGATTAGTTCGGCTGCGTCTTCAGCAGTGGTGATTTTGCGGCGTAGGGATTCGTTGGCGATGCGGTGGGCCATGATTCCTCCTGATGCTGGGGGTTCAGGATTGATCGTAGGTCGCAAAGGGGGTGAACGTGTCCTATTACGCAGTCATGAATGCCACACTGCTTGATGGGTGGGTGAGGATGCTTACTTACTCTTACCTAAGTTGGCGCTGTTTGGTGGGCAGGGGTTGGTCATGCCGTGTCGGTATTAGGTGACAGATGAACCGGCCTGTGCGGGTCCGGTAATTTTTTGGGGGATAGAGGTACATCGTTCCTGCGATTGAGAGATAGGGCGGTGCTTTCGTTATTGGCGACGTCTGAGATGCTGGGGGCTTTCGCTACGCAGATCGCTGCATTTGTGATTCCGCTGTTTGCTGTTATTTCTTTAAATGTTGATTCGTTTCATATGAAAGTTTTGAATTCTATTGAGTCTGCGGCTGCCGTGATTGCTGGATTTCTTGTAGGTGCGCGAGTCGATATTTATGGCGGCCGGTTTTCGATACTTGTTGCTCATGGTTTGCGTATGCGCTCGGGGAAGGTGGGGCGTCTTTTTGCGTGAAAGTTCTACAGTTCAGTGCTGAGCAAGTCGCCTTGAGTGCGGCATCGGTGGCCTTGTCGGTGCCGCCGCAGTGAATAGCGGGTACGTGCACAAGAACATGAAACTTAGCTACGGCGTGTCACGTTTCTTGCCATCGGTCCCGGTGGTCGTTATTTGCCTGAGCGAGTCCGTCGCAGCCCCGAGAACATGATCGTCTAGAGCGCTGCCTCCGAGCGTGTCCTGGCCCTGTACGGCGAAAAGACCGCGACTCCCAGCTTGTTACGGCCTCACCGCCAGTGGGGCTACCAGCCCCGCTGGCGCCATTCAGGAAGGCTGGGGCGTTCGGTGCCGATGGTGGTGTCCGAGCCGTGCCCGGGGTAAACCCAGGCATCATCGTCATATACGTCGAAAAGGCGCTGCTCGACGTCATCGATGAGTGAAACAAAATCTTCAGGGCTGTCTGTTTTTCCTACGCCGCCAGGAAAAAGCGAGTCCCCAGTGAAAAGGTGCGCGCTGCCATCGGGGGCGGTCCAGGCCAATGCAATCGCGCCAGGAGTGTGTCCCCGCAGCGCGATGACGTCCACAGTGTGTTCCCCAACGGTGATGGTGTCTCCGTGATCCACAGTCCGATGCGCTGGCAGAGGAAGAGCGGCGGCGTCACGTACCCCTGCGATGGTTTCAGCCCCCGTGGCATCTGCGATCTCAACCAGAGCTCCGGTGTGGTCGGGGTGTCGGTGCGTAGTCACGATCGTGGCTACAGGTGCTGCGCTCTCAGCGATCAAGCCGTTGACCCGTGCTGCATCGGTGGCGGCATCGATCAGCAGAGATCCACTGCCGTCGCTAGGCGTAAGTAGATAGACGTTGTTGTTCATCGGGCCGACGCTGGCTTTACGGATAGTGAGCGTGCCGAGGTCACGTACGTCGCTGGGGCCTCCGCTGACGACCTCGCCGGTGTAGTGACTGTGGGTGTCCTGCATGCTCTCTCCTGGTAGATCGCTGGCGCAGTGGTGTTTAAGAATGATCAGGCGGGCCTTATGTAACAACGTTGATGAATGAATCGCCCATGCCGCTGGCGCGAACGATGTCGCCCCCTGCCCCTAGAGTGACATGTGTGCCAGTCGAAGCTTCTTCATCATCCGTAGCGCGTCGATCGGGGACGGCCGAGGGTAGCTCTGGTCGTATCGTCGTACGCGGGGCCAGGGAACATAACCTGAAGAATGCCGGGATCGACATCCCCCGTGACTCGCTGGTCGTATTCACCGGCTTATCCGGGTCAGGGAAATCCTCCTTGGCTTTCGACACGATTTTCGCTGAAGGGCAACGACGCTACGTTGAGTCCCTGTCCTCATATGCACGCATGTTCCTTGGGCAGATGGACAAACCCGACGTCGACATGATCGAGGGCCTGTCCCCGGCGGTGTCTATCGATCAAAAAGGCACCAACCGCAACCCCCGATCCACGGTGGGAACCATCACAGAGGTACATGACCACCTGCGACTGTTGTTCTCTCGCGCTGGCCGAGCCCACTGCCCGGTGTGTGGCGAAGCCATCACACGACAAACACCGCAGCAAATCGTTGACCAGCTGATGGAACTTCCTGAGCGCACCCGATTCCAGGTGTTAGCGCCGGTGGTGCGCGGCCGTAAAGGCGAACACATTGAACTGTTGAAAGACCTGCAACAACAGGGATACTCGCGGGCGCTGATCGATGGGCAGCGCTATGAGCTCACCGACCCACCCGCCCTAGAAAAACAAAAGAAACACACCATCGAGGTGATCATCGATCGCCTCGTCGCTAAAGGGCCAGGACAAGACACCAACCGTCAACGTCTCACTGACTCAGTCGAAACAGCGCTACGCCTGGCCGCAGGGATCGTGCTCATCGACTTCGTTGATGTCACTGACAACAGTGACAGTGACCTACCAGCGCGGCGACGATTCTCCGAAAACCTGGCCTGCCCCAACGAGCATGAAATCAACGTCGAAGCTTTCGAACCTCGCACCTTCTCGTTTAACAGCCCTTTCGGTGCCTGCCCTACCTGCACCGGCATCGGCACCGAAAAAGAAGTAGACCCCGAACTCATCGTCCCAGACGAAGAACTGTCTATCAGGGAAGGCGCCATTCAGCCCTGGTCTCAAGCCGGAAAACTCGCCGACTATTACGAAAAAGTAGTCAGCGCGCTAGCTCAAGAGCTGCACTTCACCCTGGACCAGCCGTGGCGTTCGCTGTCCAGCGAAGCCAAAGAAGCACTCCTGCACGGAAAGAACTACAAAGTCCACGTCAAATATCGAAACCGGTGGGGCCGAGAACGGGCCTACACCACCGGATTCGAAGGCGCGATCGCCACCGTGAATCGCCGCTACAAAGAAACCGAATCCGAATCATCACGGGAACGCTACGAAGGTTACATGCGGGAAATCCCGTGCCCGTCCTGTCACGGAGCGCGCCTGAAACCCGAAGTTCTCGCTGTGACCATCGGTGGACGCAACATCGCCGAAGTGTCCGACCTAGCCATTCAGGAATGTCTGGACTTCTTGTCCTCCGTCGAATTCACCGACCGAGAAAAACAAGTCGCTGACGCAGTGATGCGTGAAGTCGGTGCCCGACTCGGATTCCTCCTTGACGTTGGCCTGGACTACCTGTCCCTGTCTCGGCCCGCATCCACTCTCTCCGGTGGCGAGGCACAACGCATCCGCCTTGCCACCCAAATCGGTTCAGGCCTTGTTGGCGTGCTCTACGTTCTCGATGAACCTTCCATTGGGCTACACCAACGCGACAACGACCGCCTCATCGGCACGTTGAAACGCCTGCGCGACCTCGGCAACACACTCATCGTGGTTGAGCATGATGAAGACACCATCGATTCTGCGGACTGGCTGGTTGACATCGGCCCTGGGGCGGGCGAAAACGGCGGTGAAGTTGTCTACTCCGGCCCCGTGGAGGGCATCAAAACAGTTGACCGATCCGTCACCGGGGCGTACCTGTCTGGCCGCAAAGAAATCAGCGTCCCCGCTACCCGCCGAGGCATCGACAAAAACCGCACCCTGCGCGTCCTAGGTGCAAAACAAAACAACCTGAAAAACATTGACGTCACTGTGCCGTTAGGCTGCTTCGTCGCCGTCACTGGTGTTTCCGGATCTGGGAAATCCACCCTCGTCAACGACATCCTTTATAACGTGCTCGCCAACCGGCTTAACCGGGCCCGTCACGTCCCCGGCCGTCACCGGCAAGTTCAGGGCACCGAACAACTCGACAAAGTTGTTCACGTTGATCAGAGTCCAATCGGGCGAACTCCACGATCCAACCCAGCCACCTACACAGGTGTTTTCGATAAGATCCGTAAACTCTTCGCCGAAACCAACGAGGCAAAGATGCGCGGCTACACCGCCGGACGGTTCTCTTTCAACGTCAAAGGCGGCAGATGCGAAGCCTGCCACGGTGACGGCACCCTAAAAATTGAAATGAACTTCCTTCCTGACGTGTACGTGCCCTGCGAGGTGTGCCACGGAGCCCGCTACAACCGCGAAACCCTCGAAGTGAAGTTCAAAGGCAAATCCATCGCCGAAGTTCTCGACATGCCCATCGCTGAAGCTGCCGAATTTTTCGGCGCCATGACTGGGATTGTCCGCTACCTAGAAACACTCACCCAAGTCGGTCTGGGATATGTGCGCTTAGGGCAGCCAGCTACCACTCTCTCTGGCGGTGAGGCCCAACGCGTCAAACTTGCCACTGAACTTCAACGCCGCAGCACAGGAAAAACGATCTATGTCCTTGATGAACCCACCACAGGACTGCATTTCGAAGACGTCCGCAAACTCCTTCTTGTGCTGCAGGGGCTGGTGGACAAGTCCAACACGGTTGTCGTGATCGAACACAACCTGGATGTCATCAAGTCAGCAGACTGGATCATCGACATGGGGCCTGAGGGAGGCGCTGGCGGCGGAACTGTTGTCGCTGAAGGAACCCCAGAAGACATCGCCCGTACTGAAGGAAGCCACACCGGAACTTACCTGGCGCCCCTGTTGGAACGCTCCGGCGTTACGCCCACGATCGTGAAACCATCCACGGCTTCGGGGAAAACGGCAACAGCCTCGACGGCAGCTAAAAGCAGCACGAAAAAAACCAGTGCTGCGAAAAAGACAACAACCGGGAAAAATGCGAAAACAACGGCCAAGAGCAGTGGCGTAAGTGCCTCTACACGCCGCAAGGCCAAAGCATTGAAGTCCTGACGCGAGAATGTGTCCAGACGTGTGCACCCCACGTCGCCACCAGCAGGAAGGAACCGACATGACCGTCGAACAACGCCAACCGGCAGGAAACCGTGACATGGACCGCCGTACCGTCTTGCGCGGCATTACTGGCCTGGGCGTTTCTGCCGCCACAATCACCATTCTCGCTGCGTGTGGCGCTGGCCAGCCTGCCGCGCCGAAAGTGGACCAGGCCGCGGTGATCGCTGCCGTTAAAAAAGCTGTTTCTGAAGGAAAAGCCCCCGTTGGTGGGGCAGCTTTCATCGAAGAGCCCGCTCTTGTGGTGACCCAACCCAAAAAGGGTAGCTACATGGTGTTCTCGAGCGTCTGCACGCATGACGGGGGCATCATTGACCAAATGTCCGATGATGGAAAGCTGGTCTGCCCCAAGCACGGTGCGCAATATGACCCAGCTACCGGACAGCCAGTTGCTGGCCCCGCGCCTGCAGCACTGCAGAAATTCGACGTACCGGTCGCGTGAGTGACCCAACCCACTACCGGCCCCGCCCTGGAGAAATCCCCACAGATCCGGGCGTTTACCGGTTCCGTGACCCCGAGGGAAGGGTCATTTATGTCGGCAAAGCAAAATCGCTGCGGCCTCGCCTGTCGAGTTACTTCCAAGACCTGACACAGCTACACCCGCGCACCCGCACGATGGTGACAACAGCCAGCCGTGTCGAGTGGACGGTGGTATCCAATGAGGTCGAGGCGCTCCAACTTGAATACTCGTGGATCAAAGAGTTCGATCCACGATTCAACGTCAAATACCGCGATGACAAGTCCTACCCCTATCTCGCGGTCACGATGGCTGAGAAATTCCCGCGCGCCCTGGTTATGCGCGGAAACAAGAAAAAAGGCAACCGCTACTTCGGGCCGTACACCCACGCCTGGGCGATCCGGGAAACTCTCGATCTCCTCCTACGTGTGTTTCCAGTGCGTACCTGCAGTGCGGGGGTTTTTCGCCGGGCCGAAGCATCAGGGCGGCCATGCCTATTCGGGTACATCGACAAATGCGCAGCACCGTGCGTTGGGCGAGTCAACGAAGAATCACATCGTGAGCTGGCCGAAGACCTGTGTGACTTCCTCGAAGGAAACTCGGACAAGTTCGTCACCCGGCTAGAGAAAAAAATGCGTGCCGCGGCCGCCGATCTTGACTTCGAACAGGCAGCCCGCCTGCGAGACCATGTCGCCGCACTCAAAACAGCACTAGCGAAAACCGCTGTGGTGTTGGGAGACGCGACAGATGCTGACGTATTCGGCCTGGCAGGCGATGACCTAGAAGTGTCAGTCCAGGTGTTCCATGTTCGAGGTGGTCGAATAAAAGGGCAACGAGGCTGGGTTGCCGAACGGCAAGACGAAGACGATGGCCGTATCGTGGAGCACCTACTCCAACGCATCTATGGCGGTGAAGCTGGAGAAGTAGTACCCCACGAAGTATTGGTCCCGGCACTTCCTGCTGACGATGAAGTGCTCCGCGCCTGGATGGGGGAGCGGCGCGGCGCCAACGTGGCTCTGCGCATCCCCCAACGCGGCGACAAAAAAGCCCTCCTAGAGACGGTAACGCGCAATGCCGAGCAGGCTCTAGCCCGGCACAAACTCACCCGCGCAGGTGACCTCACTAACCGCAGTCGCGCATTGCAGGAACTCCAAGATGCCATCGGTCTGGATGAGGCTCCGCTGCGCATCGAGTGCTACGACATCTCCCACATCCAAGGGACGAATGTGGTGGGCTCAATGGTCGTTTTCGAAGATGGCCTTCCCCGCAAGTCGGAATACCGACGATTCGTTATTCGTGGCACAGGGCGAAACCCAACCCCCGTGGATTCCAACGCTTCTGGCCCCACTCCTGTGGCGGGGTTGGGCCCTGAGGTGGGTAATGATGACACTGCTGCGATGCGGGAAGTTCTGCAACGGCGTTTCACCCGCCGTGAGCGGGAACGCGCCGCACGAGCCCCATCTATCGACGAACAAGCATTGACGCCTACCGCTTCGGCGGCAGAGGCCGTGAACTTTGACACACGAGATGAACTCACACTTGACCGGTGCGGTAGACCGATAGCAGGAGCTGGGACAGCTGCTTGTGCCTCGGCGCCAACGAAGTTCGCCTACAGCCCTCAGCTTGTAGTGGTTGACGGGGGGCTGCCTCAGGTGCGGGCGGCGCAAGAAGCTCTTGATGAAATCGGCGTTGATGATGTCGTCGTTGTCGGCCTGGCGAAACGACTGGAAGAGATCTGGCTACCCGACGATGATTTTCCGATCGTGTTACCGCGCACGAGTGAAGGGCTGTTTCTGCTGCAGCGCTTGCGTGATGAAGCGCACCGATTCGCAATCACATTCCATCGGCAACGGCGCAGTACAGCGATGACGCGTAGCGCCCTGGATGGCATCCCTGGTTTGGGAGAAAGTAAGCGTAAGGCGCTTCTGTCGCATTTCGGTTCGGTGAAACGCATACGTGAAGCAACCCCTGAAGAGCTGACAGCGGTGAAAGGAATTGGCCCCAAGCTGGCAGAGGTGATTGTCACCGCGCTTGCAGCGAACACACCGGATCCCAGCATCAATACCGTGACCGGCGAAGTTTCCTGAAATAGACCCAGCACAGTTCTCGCCGCGAGTGGTGGTGTGTGTCAAGGTTGAAGGGGGAGTGCATCATTGCTGCAAATGATGCTGATGCGGCCGATTCATGAGTGCGGGGGCTCATACGGTGGTGTCGAGGGAAAATGGCAGTGCGTCAAGGATGGGGGAAATCATGAGTTCTGAACCAACGTTTATGGGGGAAGGACACCCACCGGGAGAGAACGCCCTGGATGAAGGCATGCCGTTTGTCATCTTGACCGGTATGAGCGGGGCAGGCCGTAGCACTGCGGCCCGGAGCATGGAAGATCTCGGCTGGTACGTAGTGGACAACCTTCCGCCAGAGATGCTTTCTGAGCTGGGGCGCCTTATGGCTCGCCCATCGAGCACGGTGCGTAGGCTCGCAGTTGTTGCCGACGTGCGGTCGATGGAGTTTTTCGATGCATTGTTCTCGGCTCTGATGCGGCTGCGTGAGGCAGGCATCAATCCTCGGATTATTTTCTTTGATGCTGATGATGAATCGTTGGTGAGGCGTTTTGAGAGTGTGCGTCGTCCGCACCCGTTGCAGGGGGAGGGGCGGCTGCTTGACGGTATCCAGGCGGAGCGGGCTCGACTGGCGGATTTGCGGTCTGTATCAGATCTGGTTGTGGACACCTCTGGTTTGAATGTGCATCAGTTGTCGGCCAAGGTGCGGTCGATGATTGCCGAGGCCACGCAGGTGCGGCTGCGTATGGCAGTGGTGTCTTTCGGGTTCAAGTACGGGGTTCCGTTGGATGCGGACGTGGTATTTGATATGCGCTTTTTACCCAATCCGTTCTGGATTCCGGAGTTGCGCCCGTTCAATGGGCTTGATGCACCGGTGTCGGAGTATGTGTTGTCTCGTCCAGGGGCGGTGGAGTTCTTGGAGCGGTTGGACAGTGTGCTGCAGGTCATGATTGAGGGGTATTTGTCTGAAGGGCGCCGGTATGTCACTGTCGCCATTGGCTGTACGGGCGGTAAGCACCGTTCAGTGGCGGTGGCTCAGGCGTTGAGTGACCGTATCGGGACGGCGGAGGTGTCTGTGATGACGTTTCATCGCGATCTGGGGCGCGAGTGAGCATTGGGGATCCACGCGTTGTGGCGTTGGGGGGTGGCCATGGGTTGGCTGCATCGTTGGGGGCGTTGCGCCATGTGACCGATGAGATCACGGCAGTGGTGACGGTTGCTGATGATGGCGGCTCCAGTGGTCGTTTGCGGCGTGAGTATGAAGTGTTACCGCCGGGTGATCTGCGGATGGCGGTTGCTGCATTGTGTGATGACACGGCGGAGGGACGTCGGTGGCGTCAGGTGCTGCAGCATCGGTATGGGGCTGGCGGTGCATTAGAGGGCCATGCGGCGGGGAATTTGCTCATCCTGACGTTGTGGGATCTGCTGGATGACCCAGTTGCGGGGCTGGATGCGTTGGTGCGTCTGGTTGATGCTCGTGGACGAGTTTTGCCAATGGCGGGGGTGCCGTTGGTGATTGAGGCCGATGTGACTGATTTGGTGCCTGAAGATCCGCAGGCGTCGGTGTTGCTGCGGGGGCAGGTGTCCGTAGCGAAGACGAGCGGTCAGGTGGCTTCGGTGCGTCTTGATCCGGCGGATCCTCCGGCGTGCCCAGAGGCGTTGGCTGCGATTGATCAGGCAGATTGGGTGATTCTTGGGCCTGGTTCGTGGTTTACGTCGGTGATGCCGCACATGTTGGTGCCGCAGTTGCGGGCTGCGCTGTGTCAAACTTCGGCTAAACGTGTGTTGACGTTGAATTTGTCGCCGGGCACGGGCGAGACGAGTGGGTATACGGCTGCGCGGCATATTGAGTCGCTGGCGGCCTATGCGCCGGGGTTCCGGGTGGATGCGGTGTTGGCGGATCCAGCTGCGGTTGATGACGAGGAAGCGCTGCGGGACGCGGCGGCTGAGCTGGGAGCCACGGTGGTGTTGACGCGGTTGGCCTCCAGTGAGTCTGCTGAGGTGCATGACACGTTGCGGTTGGCTGCGGCGTATCGGGACTTGTTTGCCTGAGTGGGTTTTGTTGGGTTTTGCGTGTTTGGGGTGCTTCTGCGTGCTCTAAGGGGTGCTTGACCCGGGTGGCAGGATTGTCGACATGGCGATGACCGCGAAGGTGAAGGACGAGTTGAGTCGGCTGAACGTGACTAAGCCGTGCTGCCGAAAGGCAGAGGTGAGTGCTTTGTTGAGGTTCACAGGGGGGTTACATCTCGTCTCGGGGCAGGTGGTGATTGAGGCTGAGGTGGATACGGCAGCTAGTGCCCGGCGGCTGCATGCGGTGTTGGGTGAGTTGTATGGGGTGCAGTCGCGGTTCATGGTGGTTGCTGCCGGTGGTTTGCATCGTTCTACGCGGTATGTGGTGCAGGTGCATGAGGGTGGTGCGGCGGTTGCGCGGCAGACAGGGTTGATTGATGTGCGGGGCCGCCCGGTGCGGGGGTTGCCGCCGCGGGTGGTGAATGGGTCGACGTGTGATGCGGAGGCTGCTTGGCGGGGCGCGTTTTTGGCGCATGGGTCGCTGACGGAGCCGGGGCGGTCGAGTTCGTTGGAGATCACCAGTCCGGGGCCAGAAGTTGCGTTGGCGATGGTGGGTGCGGCCCGCCGGCTGGGTATCGCGGTCAAGGCCCGTGAGGTGCGCGGTGTGGATCGGGTAGTGATCCGTGATGGTGACGCTATTGGGGCGATGTTGACGCGGATGGGTGCCCATGATGCTGTCTTGGCGTGGGAAGAGCGGCGGGTGCGTCGGGAAGTTCGGGCCACAGCGAACCGGTTGGCTAATTTTGATGACGCGAATTTGCGCAGATCCGCGCGGGCGGCGGTGGCTGCGGGGGCGCGGGTGCGTCGTGCGTTGGAAATTTTGGGCGATGACGTTCCGGATCATCTGAAGGCTGCTGGGGAGCTGCGGTTGGCGCATAAGCAGGCGAGTTTGGAGGAGCTGGGTGGTTTGGCTCAGCCTCCGATGACCAAGGATGCTGTCGCTGGCCGTATTCGGCGGTTGTTGGCGATGGCGGATAAGAGGGCTGCGTCGTTGGGTATACCGAATACCGAGTCTGCTTTGAATGAGGAGACAGTTGATTCCTGATCGGGAATCTCATCTGATTTTGCAGCTCAGGCGCAAATTGTTGCGAAAAGGAGAGAGACGAAAGTCTCTATCTCGCAGGTAAGGATTTTGGGCGACGTGCTCATGGCATAGGCTCGGAGTGTCGCACGCAGGTGTGCGACTCGAACGGAATCTCCCATCGAGTGTGCGTGCGACGGGCCGTATGGCTTGCTCTACGCATATTTCGGTGAATTTCACTGCTCTGTAAGGAACAGTGGGGAGATATACGCGTTGAACACTGTGAGGGGTGCGCCGGAAGGTTTTCTCACAGTGGTCGCCCGTTTCGGGTCCACGCTGATGACGTGCCCGCACCGTTCATAGACAACGCTTCCAGGAAGGTTCACCTGTGACTGTTCGCGTAGGTATCAACGGATTTGGCCGTATTGGCCGCAACTTCTTCCGTGCTGTCGCCGCATCTGGCGCCGATGTCGAGATCGTTGCGGTCAACGACCTCACCGACAACAAGACGCTCGCCCACCTGCTCAAGTACGACTCGATCCTGGGGCGTTTCCCGCAGGACGTCACCTACGACGAGTCCTCGATCACCGTTGGCGGTAAGACCATCAAGGTTTTCGAAGAGCGCGACCCGGCCAATCTGGACTGGGCTTCTGTTGGCGCGGACATCGTGATCGAGTCCACGGGTCGTTTCACCAAGGCTGAGGACGCTAAGAAGCACCTCACCGGTGGTGCGAAGAAGGTCATCATCTCCGCTCCGGCGAAGAACGAAGACATCACCATCGTCATGGGTGTTAACGACGGTGACTACGACGCTGCCAAGCACACCATCATCTCGAACGCTTCGTGCACGACGAACTGCCTGGCCCCGATGGCCAAGGTCCTCAACGAGGCCGTAGGTATCGAGAAGGGTCTGATGACGACGGTGCACGCATACACCGCCGACCAGAACCTGCAGGACGGCCCGCACAGCGACCTGCGTCGTTCCCGCGCTGCAGCCCTGAACATTGTCCCGACCAAGACGGGTGCCGCTTCTGCGGTGGCGCTGGTTCTGCCGGAGCTGAAGGGCAAGTTCGACGGCTACGCCCTGCGTGTTCCCACACCGACGGGTTCGGCCACCGACCTCACCTTCGAGGCTGGCAAGGAAACCACGGTTGAGGAGATCAACGCTGCGGTCAAGGCTGCCGCGGAGGGCCCGCTCAAGGGCATCCTGTCCTACACCGAGGACCCGATCGTTTCCAAGGACATTGAGACCGACCCGCACTCCTGCATCTTCGACGCTGGTTTGACCAAGGTTATCGGCAACCAGGTGAAGGTTGTCGGCTGGTACGACAATGAGTGGGGTTACTCGAACCGTCTCGTGGACCTAACCACGCTGGTCGGCAAGTCGCTCTGACGTCGATTCTCATCGATGTGGCGTGGCACGGAGTGGCTGATCACGTCATCGTCTCCGTCGCTTCGCATTGACTTCGCGCGTGCGCCGGGTGGCCGGAATCCCGGTCGCCCGGCGCACGCGTCGTTGTCTGGGCTCGTTCCGGTGTGGATGCGGGCTTGATCTACCTGAACTTTGCATCGTCTGGCTCGTGGTGTTGTCCATGTGGTCGGGCTCTGAAGGAGTGAATGCGTATGAAGACCACCGAGGAGCTCATTAACTCGGGTGTGAGCGGTAAGCGCGTGCTGGTTCGTAGCGACTTGAACGTGCCGCTGGATGAATCCCGCAACATCACTGATGACGGTCGTGTGCGGGCATCGATCCCCACGATTAAGGCGCTGGCTGATGCGGGTGCGCGGGTTATTGTGGTGGCTCACTTGGGGCGTCCAAAGGGCACGCCAGAGGAAAAGTACTCGCTTAAGCCGGTAGTGGGGCGTTTGAGTGAGCTGCTTGGTTTGGATGTCGCGTTCGCTGAGGACACGGTGGGTGACTCTGCTGCCAGCGTTGTTGCTGGATTGCAGGATGGCCAGGTCGCGTTGTTGGAGAACCTGCGTTTCAACGCTGGTGAGACAAGCAAAGACGAGGCTGAGCGAGGAGCATTCGCCGACAAGCTTGCCGCGTTGGCTGACGCATATGTTTCTGATGGCTTCGGTGTGGTTCACCGTAAGCAGGCCTCGGTGTATGACATTGCGACGCGACTTCCTGCGTACGCCGGTGGGTTGGTGCGTTCTGAGGTTGAGGTGCTTAAGCGCTTGACCGAGGAGCCTGCGCGTCCGTACGCAGTGGTGTTGGGTGGCGCAAAGGTTGCCGACAAGCTGGCCGTCATTGAGAAACTGATGAAGACCGCGGATCGTCTGATCATCGGTGGCGGTATGGCGTACACGTTCCAGGCTGCTCGTGGTTTCGAGGTGGGTAAGAGCCTGCTCGACCCAGAGAAGATCGAGGCGTGTAAGGGCTTCATCGAGGCTGCCGAGGCCAACGGTGTCGAGCTGGTGTTGCCGGTTGACACGCGGATCGCTCCGGAGTTCGGTGAGGATGGACCGATTTCGGTGGTTTCTTCTGAGGAAATCCCTGCCGATCAGATGGGTCTTGATATTGGTCCTGAGACGGAGAAGTTGTTTGCTTCCAAGCTCGAGGACTGCAAAACCATTTTCTGGAATGGGCCGATGGGTGCCTTCGAGATGGGGTCGTTCGCTGGTGGCACCAAAGCCGTTGCAGCTGCGCTTGTTGAGACGACCAAGAGTGGCGCGTTGACGGTTGTCGGTGGTGGTGATTCGGCTGCTGCTGTGCGGAGCCTGGGCTTCTCTGACAACGACTTCGGTCACATTTCTACCGGTGGTGGCGCCAGCCTCGAGTACCTCGAAGGTAAGGCGCTGCCGGGTATCGAGATTCTTTCTAAGTAAGTAGCTTCCTCTTTGTGCGGTGGCCCCGATTGGTGGCCACCGCACAAAGACGCCCCGGTTCCCTGGGCAGCAATACCCCCTTTTTTCGTTGTAACAGAGTCGTGTTCGAGGAGAGAGATGAGCAACCGTACGCCCCTGATGGCGGGCAACTGGAAGATGAACCTGGACCACCAGCAGGGCGCCCACTTGGTACAGAAGCTTGACTGGGCGTTGAAGGACGCCAAGCACGACTTTGAGGCGGTAGAGGTCGCAGTTGTGCCGCCTTTCACTGACATCCGCACAGTCCAGACCCTCGTTGAGGGCGACAACATGAAGCTGGCTTATGGTGCGCAGGACATCTCTGAGCACGATGGTGGCGCCTACACCGGTGAAATCTCAGGTGACATGCTCAAAGCGCTGGGATGCACGTACGTTCTGGTTGGGCACAGCGAGCGTCGCGAATACCACCACGAGAGTGATGAGCTGCTGAACCGTAAGGTGAAGGCGGTCTACCGTCACGGCCTTACGCCTATTTTGTGCTGCGGTGAGGCTCTTGAGGTTCGTAAAGAGAACCGTCAGGTCGAGCATGTTCTGGGCCAGATTGAAGCGGACCTGGCCGGTATCCCGGTGGAGCAGGTTAAGAGCATTGTTATTGCTTACGAACCCATTTGGGCTATTGGTACTGGCGAGGTTGCTACACCAGCCGATGCTCAGGAGGTCTGCGCAGCGATCCGTGGCAAGCTCGCGGAGCTGTACGACCAGCAGACTGCTGAAGCTGTACGTGTTTTGTACGGCGGTTCGGTCAAGGCCGGTAATGTCGTGGAGATCATGGCGCAGCCCGATGTTGATGGCGCGCTTGTTGGTGGCGCTTCGTTGAAGGCAGAGGATTTCACACCGATTTGCACCTACCAGCAGTCTGGCAACTGAGCCTGAACTGTTTGAGGTTAAGCGTTTCTGAGCGGCCTCGTCGCTGCAAGCGCAGGTTGTGCTGCGTCTGCAGCGACGTGATCGCCTACACTCATGAGTGGATTGGGCACCGCCGTGCCCGCTGTACCGTCAAGCTTGGCAGGTCAGGAGTACCGCATGGACATTCTCTCGATCGTTCTCAAGGTTGTGCTGGTCATCACGAGTTTGTTCCTCACCGTTCTGATCCTCATGCACAAGGGGCAGGGTGGCGGCGTCTCCGAGATGTTCGGTGGTGCCATGCACGCAACTGTGGGTGGCTCGTCGGTGGCTGAACGTAACCTCAACCGCTACACGATTCTTATTGCGTTGGTGTGGCTGGCATCGATCGTTGGGCTTGGGCTTATTACACGTTTCGCCGGTTAGGTGGTTTTCGCCCAGCTGTAACACATAGGGTGGGGCCCAGCCTTGAAGGTTGGGCCCCACCCTATTTTGCTGCTGTTAGACGGGGGAGTGTCTGTGCTGCTGCGGGGTGATGGTGACTTCGGGCAGGCCGAGTCGGAGTGCTTCGGCGTAGGGTTCGTCGGCATCGAGTCGGGAGAGCTCGTCAGCGAGGCTCTCGTCGTCGTTTCGCCGAGGCAGGGAGATACAGCGTTCGGGTTCACCGGGGTGGGTGATGTATCCGGTGGCACCGTCGGGGCGGAGGAGTTGGGTGGTTCCGGATGGGCGTTCGAGGGTTACTCCGTAGATTCCTTCTTGATCTGTGGTGGTGAGCAGCTGCACCGGCACTTGTAGCCGTACTTGGAGCCACGCGGCGAGTAGGTGTGCAGAGGCTGAGTCAGGGTTGCCGGTGACTGTTGCTGCGGTGACGTTTTCGTGTGGTGGTTGTTCCATCAGTGAGGCGAGTACTCCGCGCCATCTGGTGGTGCGGGTCCAGGCGAGGTCAGTGTCGCCGGGGTGGTAGTGCTCGGCGCGGTGATGCATGGAGCTGATGGATTCTTTTTGTGCTTGAGCGTCGGTGATGCGCCGTTGCGCTAGGACACCGATGGGGTCGGCAGCGACGTTATGAGGGGCGGTGCGGGGCCACCAGGCCACGATGGGGGAGTCGGCTAATAGGAGGGGAAGGACGACAGCTGAGCCGTGTTCGGTGAGTTCGCCGTAAAGCTTCAAAACAACGATTTCGCTTGCTCCGGCGTCTCCGCCGATGCGCACTTCGGCGTCAACTTTGTTTCGGCTGTTCGGGTTTCCTGAAACCACCACGATGATGCGGCTGGGGTGTTGGCGGGTGGCGTTTTGGGCTTCGTGGAGTACGGGTTCGAGTGTTTCTTCTTCGGTGATGACCACGAGGGTCATAACCCGGCCTAACGCCATGGCACCGTTGTTTTCGCGTACGGAGATGATGCGTTTAGCAACGGCGGGGATAGAGGTGTCGGGCAGTTCGATGATCATGGCATCCTCCACTGACGGCCGTCGCGTTCGAGCAGCTCATGTGCGCTCTTGGGCCCCCATGCCCCGGGGGTGTATTGCTCTGGACGAGTGGTGCTGTTTTCCCAGTGTGTGGTGATGGGATCGAGAATTTTCCAGGAGAGCTCGACTTCTTCGTGGCGAGGGAACAGGGGTGGGTCGCCGATAAGGGCGTCGAGGATGAGGCGTTCGTACGCTTCGGGACTGGACTCGGTGAAGGCGCGCCCGTATCCGAAGTCCATGGTGACGTCGCGGACTTCCATTTGATCTCCGGGTACTTTGGCGCCGAATCGCAAGGTGATGCCTTCGTCGGGTTGGACGCGGATGACGATGGCGTTGGCGCCGAGTTCTCCGGTGGCGGTTTGGTCGAAGGGCAGATGCGGTGCTTTGCGGAAAACGACTGCGACTTCGGTGACGCGTTTGGCGAGGCGTTTTCCGGTGCGCAGGTAGAAGGGCACACCGGCCCAGCGGCGGGTAGCGACTTCGAGTTTGACGGCAGCGAATGTTTCGGTGTGGGAGGAGGGGTTGACGCCTTCTTCATCGAGGTATGCCGCGACGTGTTCGGAACCTTGCCACCCGGCTGCGTATTGGCCTCGTGCGGTGCATTCTTCGATGGGGCCGGGGATGATGACGCTGGCTAGGGCTTTTTCTTTTTCGGTGCGTAGGTGGTCGGCGTCGAAGGCGATGGGCTCTTCCATGGCGGTGAGGGCCAGGAGCTGGAGGAGGTGGTTTTGGATGACGTCGCGGGCGGCACCGATTCCGTCGTAGTAGCCGGCGCGCCCGCCGATGCCGATGTCTTCGGCCATGGTGATTTGGACGTGGTCGACGTAGTGGGCGTTCCAGATGGGTTCGAACATTTGGTTCGCGAATCGAAGCGCCAGGATGTTTTGTACGGTTTCTTTGCCGAGGTAGTGGTCGATGCGGAAGATCGAGTCTGGTGGGAAGACGTCGGATATAACGCGGTCGAGTTCGCGTGCGGATTCGAGGTCGTGGCCGAAGGGTTTTTCGATGACGACGCGGCGCCAGCCGTCGCTGTCGTCGGCGAGGCCGGTTTTGTGCAGGAGTCCGCAGACTTTTGCGAATGCGTTGGGTGGGATGGATAGGTAGAAGGCGTGGTTGCCGCCGGTGCCGCGTTCGGTATCGGCAGCAACCACGACCTCACTGAGTCGGTGGAAGGATTCTTCGTCGTCGAAGGCGCCGGTGACGAACCGGAAACCGCCGACGAGTTGGTCCCAGGTTTCTGACCGGAAGGGAGTGCGCGAGTGGGCCTGCACTGACTCCTTCACGAATTGGGCGAATTGGTTGTCGTCCCAGTCGCGGCGGCCAAATCCGATCAGGCTGAATCCGGCGGGTAGGAGGCCGCGGTTTGCCAGGTCGTAGATGGCTGGTAGGAGTTTTTTGCGGGATAGGTCTCCGGTGACTCCGAACATGACTAGGCTGCAGGGCCCAGCGATGCGGGGGAGTCGTTTATCTCGAGGGTCGCGGAGGGGATTCCCCGCTGCAGGCTCTCGCGCTGAACTCACTTGCTCTTGGCCTCCAGTTCACTGGTGAGGGAGTCCAGGAGTTCGGTCCAGGACTTCTCGAATTTTTCGACGCCTTCCTTTTCGAGCTTGGTGACGACCTCGTCGTAGGAGATTCCGAGGGCGGCGAGCTTGTCGAGGGTGGCTTGGGAGTCTTCGTAGCTGCCAGCGATGGCGTTGGCGCGGACCTTGCCGTGGTCGGCGACAGCTTCGAGGGTTTTGCCGGGCATGGTGTTGACCGTGTGTGGTGCGGCGAGGTCGACCACGTACATGGTGTCGTCGTATTCGGGATTTTTCACACCGGTGGATGCCCACAGTGCGCGTTGTTTGTTTGCGCCTGCTGCTTCGAGGACGTCCCAGCGGCTGGTGGCGAAGGCTTCTTCGAAAACTTGGTAGGCCAGGCGTGCGTTGGCGATTGCTGCTTTTCCGCGCAGAGCGAGTGCTTCGTCGGTGCCGATCTTTTCGAGTCGAGGGTCGATTTCGGTGTCGACGCGGCTGACGAAGAAAGATGCCACGGAGTGGATCTTGCTGATGTCTTTGCCTGCCTCCTTGGCTTTCTCGATGCCTTCGATGAAGGCTGCCAGGACTCCGCGGTATTGGTCGAGAGAGAAGATAAGGGTGACGTTGACGGAGATGCCTTCGGCAAGGACGGCTGTGATGGCTGGTAGGCCCGCTGTGGTGGCGGGGATTTTGATCATCACGTTTTCGCGGTCGACGGTGGCGTAGAGCTTTTTGGCCATGTCGACGGTGGCGTCAGTTTCGTGGGCCAGGCGTGGGTCGACCTCGATGGAGACGCGTCCGTCTTTGCCGCCGGTGGCGTCGTAGATGGGTTTGAGGACGTCGCAGGCGTTGCGGACGTCGTCTGTGGTGATGGCGAAGACGGCATCGTCAACGGGGGTGTTGGCGGCGGCCAGTTGTGCTACCTGGTCGGCGTAGGCTTCGCCGTTGGATAGTGCGGTGGCGAAGATTGTGGGGTTGGTGGTTACGCCTACTACGCCAGATTCGTCGATGAGTTTTTGCAGGTTTCCGCTGGAGATGAGGGTGCGGGAGAGGTCATCGAGCCAGACGGAGACGCCGGCGTCGGCGAGGGCTTTGATGTTGCTGTTGATGGTCATGTGAATCAGTTTCCTTCTACTGCAGCGATGGACTCTTTGGCAGCCGCAACGACTGCTTCGGTAGTGATGCCGAACTCGCGGTAGAGCGTGGCGCTGTCGGCGGATGCGCCGAAGTGGTCGATGCCGATGATGCGTCCGGCGTCTCCGACGATGGTGCGCCACAGGGCTGGGTGTGCGGCTTCGACGGCGACGCGTGCTTTTACGTCGGTGGGGATGACGCTTTCGCGGTAGGACTTCTCTTGTGCTTCGAACCATTCGAGGCAGGGGGCAGAGACGATGCGTGCTTTGATGCCTTCAGCGGAGAGCTGTTCGGCTGCTTGGACTGCTAGATGCAGTTCGGAGCCGGTGCCGATGATGACCACGTCGGGGGTGCCGTCGGTGTCAGCGAGGACGTATGCGCCCTTGGCGACTCCTTCGGCGGAGGCGAAGCGAGTGCGGTCCAGGGTGGGCATTGCTTGACGGGATAGGACGATGCCGGTGGCGCGTCGGTTTTCGAGGATTGTGCGCCAGGCGATGGCGGTTTCGTTGGCGTCGCCGGGGCGGACTACGTCTAGTTGAGGAATGAGGCGTAGTGAGGGGAGGTGTTCGATGGGTTGGTGGGTGGGGCCGTCTTCGCCGAGCCCGATGGAGTCGTGGGTCCAGACGAAGGTGGCGGGGATGTCTTGCAGCGCGGCCAGGCGAACAGCAGGGCGCATGTAGTCCGAGAAGGTCAGGAAGGTGCCGCCGTAGGGGCGGGTGAGTCCGGACAAGGCGATGCCGTTGAGGATCATGCCCATACCGTTTTCACGGATGCCGAAGTGGAGGGTGCGGCCGTATTTGGTGCCGGAGAATTTGCTGGTGGAGTGTTCGGCGGGGATGAAGCTGGGTTGGCCGTCCATGGTGGTGTTGTTGGATCCGGCTAGGTCGGCTGATCCGCCCCATAGTTCGGGCATCACGTCGGCGAGTGCGGAAAGGATTTTCCCGGAGGCTGCGCGGGTGGCGAGGCCTTTTTCGGATGCTTCGAAGACGGGGAATGCTTCGGCGAATCCATCGGGGAGTTTGTGGTCGATGAGGCGCTGGAGGAATGCGGCGCGTTCGGGGTTGGCTGTTTTCCAGGCGTCGTAGCGTCCTTGCCATTCTTCGCGGGCTTTGGCGCCTTTGGTGGCGAAGGATTCGCGGGTGTGGGTGATGACGTCGTTGTCGACTTCGAAGGTTTTTTCAGGGTCGAAGCCGAGCAGTTTCTTCATGTTGGCGATTTCGTCGGCGCCGAGTGCGGAGCCGTGTGATGCGCCAGTGTCCTGCTTGGTTGGTGCGGGCCAGGAGATGATTGTGCGCAGGATGACGATGGTGGGTTTGTCGGTGACTTTTTTGCCGTCGTTGATAGCTGCGGCGAGGGCGTCGACATCTTCGACGTATTCGGAGGAGATGTTTTCTCCGCGCCAGTCGACGTGGCGGACATCCCAGCCGTAGGACTCGTAGCGTTGGGCGACGTCTTCGGTGAAGGAGATGTCGGTGCGGTCCTCAATTGAGATGAGGTTTTGGTCGTAGATGAGGGTGAGGTTGCCCAGTTGTTGGGTTCCGGCCAGGGAGCAGGCTTCGCTGGCGACGCCTTCTTGTAGACATCCGTCTCCGGCGAGGACGTAGATGTGGTGGTCGAAGGGGCTGGTTCCTTCGGGAGCGTCGGGGTCGAGCAGGCCGCGGAGGCGGCGTTGTTCGAAGGCCATTCCGACGGCGGTGGCTAGGCCTGAGCCGAGGGGGCCGGTGGTTACTTCAACGCCGTCGGTGTGGTGGAACTCGGGGTGGCCGGGGGTTTTGGAGCCCCAGGTGCGTAGGGCTTTGATGTCTTCGAGTTCCAGGCCGATGCCTGCCTGGTAGAGGGCGATGTACTGGGTGAGGCTGGAGTGTCCTGCGGAGAGAACGAATCGGTCGCGTCCGAGCCAGTGAGTATCGGACGGGTCGTAGTTCATGATGTCGTGGTAGAGCAGGTATGCGACCGGTGCCAGTGAGACGGCTGAGCCCGGGTGGCCGTCTCCTTTGTGCTGTACCGCGTCGGCGGCGAGGATTTTTGCTGTGTCGACGGCACGGCGGTCGGTGTTGTTCCAGCCGAGGGCGTCAGCTTTCAGCGGCTGCAACGAGGCGTCGCGTGTTGTAGCCGTGGAGTTTTCACTCATATTCAAGGTGCTCCTGATCCAAATCGTTGATGCAGGTGAGGCGTGGTCAGCGGGTTGGTGGCGCGGACCTTCTGCAACACCGGATGAGACACGGTTGTTCCCGGGGCGGGTGCCTTGCGGGTTTCCTCTTTGACCCTATCGGCGCGTGTCGCAGCGCTCTTCACATTGTCGTGTGTTGTTCGCGGCACCGAGGTGACTTTGTGGGCTTTAGTACACAAGGTGTGGGGTGTTGGCGACGAGGTTGGGGGGTCTGGGGCCTCGATGTGATCTGAGCCGCGTATGCTGGCCGTTGATCCGGCCCTTGGGTGGAGTGATCCTCATCACGTGCGGCAAAGTAGAAAGCCGCCGTGAATGGTCTGTGCGAGGCTTCGTGCCTTTGCCTTTGGCGCCGCCCTGTTTCTCACATTGAAGGACACCGTGACTGCTATACAACCTCGAGCGAATTCGGCTCCCGGAGGGGATACCTCGCGGTCGTGGCGGCAGGTTCTGCGTGACTATGTCTCGTTGACGAAGCCGCGCATTATCGAGCTGCTGCTTGTGACGACGTTTCCCGTGATGTTCCTTGCTGAGCGGGGGGTGCCGTCTGTCGGTTTGATCGCGGCGACTTTGGTGGGGGGAACGCTGGCGGCGGCGTCGTCGAACGTTTTCAACTGTTATTTGGATCGCGACATCGATCGTTTGATGCATCGTACTGAGAATCGCCCGTTGGCTACGGGTGCGGTTTCGGAGCGTGGCGCGCTTGTTTTCGCGGTGTTGTTGGGCGTGGCTGCGGTAGTGACGTTGGTGTGGTTCGTCAATGTGTTGTCGGCGGCGCTGGCGTTGACTGCGCTTTTTTTGTATGTGGTGTTTTACACGATGGTGTTGAAGCGTCGGACGGCGCAGAACATTGTGTGGGGTGGCGCTGCTGGGTGCATGCCGGTACTGATTGCCTGGGCTGCGGTGACGAACTCTATTGGCTGGGTTCCAATCATTCTTTTCTTGGTGGTGTTTTTCTGGACGCCGCCGCATTACTGGCCGTTGTCGATGCGTTTTAAAGACGATTACGCAGCGGCGGGTGTTCCGATGTTGCCGGTGGTGGCGCGAGATGTGTCAGTGGCGCGTCAGGTGGTTGTGTACGCCTGGGCGACTGTTGCTGTTTCGTTGGCGCTAATCCCGGTGGCCCCGATGGGGTGGGTGTATTCAGTGACGGCGGTGGCTTCAGGGGCGTTGTTCATCCGGGAATCGCACATGCTGTTGAAGCGGGCGAAGGATCCAGAGAACACCACGTTGGCTGCGTTGAAACCGATGCGGTTGTTCCATTTTTCGATTAGCTATTTGACGTTGCTGTTTGTTGGTGTGGCTGTAGATCCGCTGATTTTTGTGCCGCTTGGCCTGTGAAGGCCAGCGGCATCTAGGTCACTTCGTGACGTCCGCTGCCTGGGGTGGGGTAGCGGACGTTTTTATTGCTGCGGGGTGGGGTCGCAGTGTCATGTATGCCCAGGTGACTGAGGCGGTCAAGACCGCTGCGAGGGTCATGTGAGCCAGCACGAGACCTTCGGGTACGGCCAGGAGGTATTGGGTGTATCCGAGCAGGCCTTGCAGGATGGTCACGGCCAGGACGGCGCTCCAGGCGCGGCGGGGGCCGTGGTCAGGGCTGCAGAGGTACACCGCGACGAGCATGCCGATCACGAGGCCCAGGAATGCGGTCACGAAGTCGGCGTGCAACCACGAGACTGCCCGAATGTCGAAGTTGAGGCGGGCAGGTGTGGCTGCGTCGCCGGAGTGGGGCCCTGACCCGGTGACAACGGTTCCGAGGATGAGTACGACGGTGTAGATGGCGATGATGGCGCGTCCGAGGATGGTAACGGGGCGGGGGAAGGTGCTGCTGGGGCGGTTTTCGTTGACGTATCGGACAACGAGCAGGGTGGCTGCGGTAACGAGAATCATCGAGGCGAGGAAGTGGAATGCCACGGTGGCTGGATTCAGGCCAGTCAGGACAGTGATTCCACCGACGATGGCTTGGGCGAGGACGCCGAGAAGGATAACCGTGGCTGGGGCGAGGTAGCCGCGTCCGCGGAGGTATTTGTAGGCTGCGACGACGACGGCGACAGCCAGGGCAGAGAGCACGAAGGTCAGTGTGCGGTTCCCGAATTCAATGTATTTGTGGAAGCCTTCGGGTTGGGTGGCGGTGGGCACGAATGAGCCAGGGGTGCATTGGGGCCAGGTGGAGCATCCCAGTCCTGATTTGGTGAGGCGGACCAGCCCTCCAGTGACGACGATGCCCATCTCGGCGATGAGGTTGGCGATGAGGAGGGGAAATATCCAGCGGGGGTCGGTGCTGGCTGCTGGGGGTGTGGGGGAGTTGTGTGTCTGGGTCACGCTGCAGACTCTACGGGGTGGGTTCAGGTGGAGTATGTGGCGTGTTGCGCGGGTCGGGAGTGATTACTGCGCTGAAACTGCGCTCTTGGGTGCGTTTGCAGCTGCGGTCCCAATGGGCAGTCCCTGGCCCTGGTCTCTGTTCTTATGACTGTGCAAGAAAGTGTGGAGGTACCCAGGTGTCCTCCACGCTTTCTTGGTGAAAAGGATCAGGCTGCGCTGATTTTTTCACCATGTACACCGTAGTTTTGAGTTTGAGAGCAGGCTCCCTAGAGCGCAGCTCCTTAATTGCGGTAGTTGGGTTTCGCGTAGAGTCGATATTTCCCTCGATTTAGCGGCTGACATTAATGGTTGTGACGGTGGTGCAGCTTGAGCGCTTATTGATGAGGCGAGCTTAGTGTCTGTGTCACGGACGTGTCTGTAGGCGGCGACCAGTTTCATATGCGGGTGTTGTAGTGCTTGCTGCCGCAACAGTTGTGCTGGTCCGGCTGGTTAGTCGGACCAGCGGAAGAAGTGCGCGGCTGCCCATGTGGCCAGTGTGGCCCATGCGGCGAGCAGGATGAGTGCGGTGGGGTCTGTCATGTTGTTGAGGAGGGCTGCGCGACTGCTTTCGCCCAGGGCTGCAGCGGGTAGCCAGGAGATGACAGGGGCGAGCCATGTAGGAAGGAGGGCGGGTGGGAACAGGACGCCACCGAGGCCAACGAGGAGCACCCAAATGAGGTTGGCCAGGGCGAGCACGGCTTCGGCGCGCAGGGTTCCGGCCAGCAGGAGGGCGAAGGCAACGAAGCACCAGGTGCCGAGGATCCAGGTTGGCACGAAAAGGAGAAAGCTGAGTGGTTCAGGGCGCCAGCCCAGCGCGAGAGCGGCTGCGGAGATGATGAGGAGTTGGATGATTTCCAGGGTGAGTACGGCGATAGCTTTGGCCCAGATGAGTCCAGTGCGGCCCAGGGGAGTGACGCCCAGGTAGCGCAGTACGCCATTGCGTCTGTCGAATCCGGTGGAGATTGCTTGGCCGGTGAAGGCGGTGGAGGTGATGGCTAGGGCGAGTACGCCGGGGGTGATGAGGTTGATGGGGGTGTGGTTGGTGGCGTGCGAGGTGGGCAGGTTGATGTAGGTGAACGCAGCTAGGGCCAGCAGGGGAAGGATGAGTGAGACGAGGAGCTGTTCGCCGTTGCGTAGCAGGGTGCCTAGTTCGAAGCGTGCGTGAGAAAGGATGATGGTGCGGCGGGGCGCAGGGCCGCAGGGAGTGGTGGTTGTGACGCTCATGCGGAGTCTTCCGTGGTTGTGGGGGCGTTGATCCATTGCTGGGATGTGAAGCTGCGGTGCTGGCGTGGGGTGAGGTTGAAGAAGGCGTTTTCGAGGGTGTCGTTTCCGGCGATGTGCTGGACAGTTCCGTCGGCGACGACGGTGCCTTCGTTCATGACGACGACGTGGTCGGCGAGGCGTTCGGCTTCTTCGAAGGAGTGGGTGGTGATGATGACGCACACGCCTGCGTTGCGTAGCTCGGTGACTAAGTCCCAGACGTCGAGGCGGGCGTGGGGATCTAGGCCGGCCGCGGGTTCGTCGAGGAAGAGGACGCGGGGGCGGCCGATGATGGCGGCGGCCAGGGCCAGGCGTCGGCGTTGTCCGCCGGAGAGACGTCGGACGGTGGTTTTTTCGAAGCTGGTTAGGTCGAGACGGTCGGCGAGTTCGGCCGGGGGGATGGGGTTGCGGTAGAGGTTGGCGAGGTGGCGTAGGAGTCTGCCGCTGGTGACGGTGTTGGGTAGGCCGCCGTCTTGGAGCATGACGCCTACGCGGGCGCGGTGTTCGGGGTCGGCGGTGAGGGGGTTGGTTTCCAGGACGCGGACGGTTCCGGAGGTGGGGGTTTGGAGGCCTTCGAGGCATTCCATGGTGGTGGTTTTTCCGGAGCCGTTAGGGCCTAGGACGGTGGTGATGGCTCCGGGGTTTGCTGACCAGGTGGCGTCGACTACGGCTGTGGTTGTTCCGAATTGTTTGACGAGGTGCTGTACGAGCACGGCTGGACGTGACACGTGCCGGAGTCTATCTGCGGGGCGTACTGAGGGTCGGTTGTTGCGGCCTGTTGCATGCGGGTTAGGTGACCCTTCTTTGCTGGTTTCCAGAATTAAGCAAGAATGATGTTGCGTTTATCGCTGGGGTGTCTCGACAGTTCCGATCCGTCAGGGGGTTATGGCTATGGATGAAGCATCCACGTCTCGTCCTGCTGCCCGGGCGGAAACTGCTCGCGCAACAGGCGCGGGTACCCGCGAACAGGTATTACGCCGCATCGTTGAAAACGGCCCTATTACCGCAGCACAGATCGCTGAAGACCTACAGCTCACTCCGGCAGCGGTGCGCCGTCACCTGACTGCCCTGGAAGAAGAGCAGTTCATTGCGGGCAGTGAAACCAACATCTCTGGGCGAGGTCGAGGTCGACCAGCCCGCGTATATGTGGTGACGGACGCGGCACACCGCAGCCTTGACGCCGCCTACGACGACATCGCACGAGCAGCCTTGCGATTTTTAAGCACCCGCTTGGGCCCTGAAGCGGTGGAGGAGTTCGCTGCTCAGCGAGCAGCGGATCTTGTTGCCACGCTAGCGCCGCAGGTAGAGAAAGCCGGCCCGGACCCGATTAGCCGCGCCGTGGCATTGGCGGAGGCACTGACGGACGCTGGGTTCGCTGCAACTGCCCGCTCTGTGCAAGGCCCGGTGCCTGCAGGGTCAACGAGCGACGATATCGCCACAGCGGGGGTGCAATTGTGCCAGGGGCACTGCCCGGTGCAAACGGTTGCGGCCGAGTATCAGTCGTTGTGTGATGCCGAAGCAGCGGCATTCGCTGATCTTTTGGGCGTTCACGTGCAGCGCCTTTCCACGCTGGCTGGTGGTGGCCACGTGTGCACCACATTTGTCCCTGCAATCAGGGTGCATCGTTCTTCCGGCGCAGATGTGTGCCGCACTTCTACACCGCGCGCAGTGCGAGCTCACGGGTCGCAGACACGCAGCAATCACGAGATAAAAGATGATGAAAGGACTCCGCGATGAGCACCAACATCGAAGAGCTCAATCCGGGCCTGAAGGATCTTGGCCGGTATGAGTTCGGCTGGGCCGACAGCGACGCAGCCGGGGCAAGTGCTCGACGGGGCTTGAATGAAGATGTCGTCACTGACATCTCGAAACGCAAGAACGAGCCTGCATGGATGGAAAAACTGCGTCTGAAGGCGCTACGCCTGTTCGATAAGAAACCCATGCCTGCGTGGGGTGCTGACCTGACAGGTATCGACTTCCAGAACATCAAGTACTTCGTTAAATCAACGGAGAAGCAGGCCACCACGTGGGACGATCTGCCTGAAGACATCAAAGCTACCTACGACAAGCTGGGCATCCCGGAGGCGGAGAAGCAGCGTCTGGTGGCAGGTGTAGCCGCGCAGTATGAATCTGAGGTTGTCTACCACCAGATTCGTGAAGACCTTGAAGAAAAAGGTGTCATCTTCGTCGACACGGACACCGGCTTGCGTGAGCACGAAGAACTTTTCAAGGAGTACTTCGGCTCGGTCATTCCTGCCGGTGACAACAAGTTCGCGGCACTGAACACGGCCGTGTGGTCCGGTGGATCGTTTATCTACGTGCCCCCGGGTGTGCACGTGGATATCCCGCTGCAGGCGTACTTCCGCATCAACACGGAAAACATGGGCCAGTTTGAGCGCACGCTGATCATTGCTGACGAGGGCTCTTACGTGCACTATGTCGAGGGCTGCACCGCCCCGATCTACAAGACTGATTCGCTGCACTCCGCGGTGGTCGAGATCGTTGTCAAAAAGGATGCGCGTGTGCGCTACACGACCATCCAGAACTGGTCCAACAACGTCTACAACCTCGTCACCAAACGCGCCACCTGTGAAGCAGGCGCCACGATGGAATGGGTCGACGGGAACATCGGCTCCAAAGTGACGATGAAATACCCGGCTGTGTGGCTGCTCGGTGAGCACGCCCAAGGCGAGACATTGTCGATCGCGTTCGCTGGCGAAGGCCAACACCAAGACACCGGTTCCAAGATGGTGCACGCCGCCCCGAACACCTCAAGCAACATCATCAGCAAATCCGTTGCCCGTGGCGGTGGTCGCGCTTCGTACCGAGGTCTCGTCCAGGTGGATGAGGGCGCGCACGGCTCTAAATCGACCGTCAAGTGTGACGCCTTGCTGGTTGACCTCATCAGCCGCTCGGACACCTATCCGTACGTCGACATCCGTGAAGACGATGTCCAGATGGGGCACGAAGCGACTGTTTCCAAGGTCAGCGAAGACCAGTTGTTCTACCTCATGTCCCGAGGCCTGACCGAGGACGAAGCCATGGCCGTGATTGTGCGCGGGTTCGTTGAGCCCATCGCGCGTGAGCTGCCCATGGAGTACGCCCTTGAGCTGAACCGTCTCATCGAGCTGCAGATGGAAGGAGCCGTCGGCTGATGCCGCTCGTCACCCCAGAAACCGTAACGCCCTCCACGGGGCAAGGCTTTGTTCCGGAGCAGTCCCGCGCTGAGCGCACACGTTCGTTTGCTCCGTCTGACTTCTCCGTTCCGCATGGGCGTGAAGAAGACTGGCGCTTCACCCCGGTTGATCGCCTCGGTGATTTCTTCGCCGAAGGTGAAGCATGCGTACCACCCCAGGTGCCCACTGACCTTCCTGAGGGTGTCACTGCCTCGATTGTGACCCTGGAAGAGGCGCGTGAGCTGGGCGCCCAGCCTGGTGGAGACCGTGCTGCCGCGGTCACCGCATCCCGAGCTGGCGCAGTGCTGCGCATCGACATCCCCGCTGATGTTGATGTCACTGAGCCGATCCGTGTGCCCACCGTGGGGCAGGGTCAGGCAGTGTTCTCGCACCTGCTCGTCACGGCGGGACGGCATTCGCGTGCTCGTCTTGTGCTGCGGCACACCGGCTCGGCACGTTTGGGCTCTTTGGTGTCAATTGTTACTGGCGATGGCGCCGACCTGTCAGTGGTGTCACTGCAGGAATGGGATGACGACGCCGTTCACCTTGCACAGCACGACGTGGTCGTGGGGCGTGATGCCTCGGTGCGGCACATCGCGGTGAGCTTGTCCGGCAAGATCGTGCGGGTCAACACGAACGCCACGTACGCCGGAACCGGTGGCCGTTTTGAAGGCTTGGGCGTGTATTTCGCTGATGCCGGTCAACACCTCGAACACCGTCTTTACGTCGACCACTCTGAGCCGCACTGCTACTCCAACGTGGAGTACAAAGGCGCCCTGCAGGGCGAGGAAGCCCACACTGTGTGGGTGGGGGATGTGCTCATCCGCGCCGCAGCTGAAGGCACCGAGACGTACGAGATGAACCGCAACCTTGTTCTTACTGATGGGCCGCGCGCGGACTCCGTTCCCAACTTGGAGATCGAGACCGGTGAAATCGTCGGTGCCGGGCATGCTTCCACAACCGGACGTTTCGATGATGAACAACTCTTCTACCTGATGAGCCGCGGCATCGCAGAAGACGAAGCACGCCGCATGATTGTCCATGCCTTCTTTGCTGAGGTCATCAAGAAGATCGGTATCGATGAGGTCGTGGATCGACTCACCGCAGCAATTGAGGTTGAGCTGGAGGCATCTGCGCGCATCAAAGCTGAGCAGGAGTCACAGGCATGAGCGAGGCGTTCGAACTTGTCTGCTCAGTGGCGGACCTACCCGAAGTCGGTGGCGCACCGGCAGTTGTCGGTGACATACGCATGGCAATCGTCCGCGATGAAGACGGCCAGGTACATGCGATTGATGAGCTGTGCACGCACGGTGCGGTCAGTCTCGCTGAGGGTGATGTTGAAGGCTGTGAGGTCGAGTGCTGGCTTCACGGTGCCCGCTTCGATCTGCGCTCGGGCCAGCCGCAGTGCCCTCCCGCGTTCGCGCCGGTGGGCGTGTATGCGGTTCGGGTGATGGACGAGAACGTGTACGTCGACCCCACCCGCCGCATCAACGCTTGATTTCTGCGTTCCCCAGCACATGCGGGGACGCACCTTTTGAACTTCCGAACTTGCACACGCGAGGAGAGACCCGCGAAATGTCCACTCTCAAAATTGAAGGATTGCGCGTCTCGGTTGACACCGAGAGCGGCCCCAAAGAGATCCTTAAAGGCGTTGACCTCACTATCAACTCTGGTGAGACGCACGCCGTGATGGGACCGAACGGTTCCGGAAAGTCCACGTTGGCGTACTCGCTGGCCGGGCACCCGAAATACAACGTGATCGGCGGGTCGGTCACTCTCGATGGCGAAGACGTGCTGGCGATGAGTGTTGACGAGCGCGCTAAGGCGGGCGTTTTCCTTGCGATGCAGTACCCGGTCGAGGTGCCAGGTGTCTCGGTGAGTAACTTCCTGCGTACCTCCAAGACCGCTATTGACGGTCAGGCACCGAAGCTGCGCACCTGGGTTAAAGAGGTCAAGGAGGCGATGGCGCGGTTGCAGATGGACCCGGCCTTCGCTGAGCGTGACATCAACTCCGGGTTCTCCGGCGGTGAAAAGAAGCGTCACGAGATCCTGCAGCTTGAATTGTTGAAGCCGAAGATGGCCATTCTTGACGAGACTGACTCAGGCTTGGATATTGACGCGCTGCGCATCGTTTCTGAAGGCGTGAACCGTGCCGCTGAGGCTAATGAGATGGGCACGTTGCTCATCACGCACTACACCCGCATTTTGCGGTACATCAAGCCGGACTATGTGCACGTATTCGTCAAAGGACGTTTTGTTGAGCACGGCGGCCCGGAACTGGCGGAGGAGCTGGAAGCGAACGGCTACGACCGTTTCGTTAACGCGAACGCCTGATCGCTTTTCCTGTACCGGTACGGCACGCCTTGCCGGTACCAATTCCTCACGGAGGTGACATGACCAGCACGTTCACGCAGGATGATCTTGTGCGTATCCGAGCTGATTTTCCGGAATTGGCGCGGACAGTCCGCGGTGGCCGCCAGCTGGTGTACCTGGACTCGGGAGCGACGTCGCTTAAGCCTCAGGTCGTTATCGACGCCGAAAGCGATTACTACGCGCACTACCATGCCGCGGTGCATCGCGGGGCGCACGCTATCGCTGAAGAGGCAACAGAGGCCTATGAGCAGGCACGCGCAACGATCGCAGGTTTCGTGGGCGCTGAGGTCGACGAGATTGTTTTCACGCGGAATGCGACAGAGTCGATCAATCTCGTTGCGTATGCGTTGTCGAACGCGGTTGCGCCTGGAGCCCTTGATGGTGTCGAGGAGTCATTGGCTGCACGGTTGTGTGTGGGCCCTGGGGACGAAATCGTCATCACCGAGATGGAACATCACGCGAACCTTGTCCCATGGCAGGAGTTGTGTCGCCGCACAGGGGCGACACTGCGGTGGGTGACGTTCGATGATTCCGGAAGAATCCCTGATGAAGCCTGGGGCGAGGTGCTCAGTGAGAGGACCAAACTGGTTTCCTTGACCCAGGTGTCGAACGTGCTGGCTACCCGTAATGACGTCGCTGCGGTAGCGGCTAAGGCACATGCCGTGGGAGCGTTGGTGCTTGTGGATGCGGCGCAGTCGGTGCCACATATGGCGGTCGATGTGCGCTCTCTGGGCGCGGACTTCGTTGCTTTCACCGGTCACAAAATGCTTGGCCCGCTTGGGATCGGCGTGCTGTGGGGTAGGCGTGAGCTGTTGGCTGCGATGCCGCCATACACCACGGGCGGGTCAATGATCGAGCTCGTGCGGATGGAGAAGACAACCTACCTCCCCCCGCCGACCCGCTTTGAAGCAGGAACGCCAGTGGTATCGCAGAGCATTGCACTGGCGGCTGCTGCTCGTTATCTCTGTGATCTGGGCATGGACAAGGTTGAGGCCCATGATCAGGAGTTGATGGAGCATGCGCTTGAGGTTGCGGCGCAGCGTCCGTGGATGACGGTGTTGGGGCCGTTGGAGGCTTCTGATCGTGTTGGCGCGTTGGCTTTTACGGTTAAAGATGTGCATCCGCATGACGTGGCGCAGATTCTTGATGATTCCGGTGTCGCTGTGCGCAGCGGTCACCACTGTGCAGGGCCGCTACACCGCAAGCTGGGTGTTACTGCTAGCACGCGGGCCAGTTTTTCTGTGTACACCACTCATGACGAGATTGATGCCTGGGCGGCGGCTTTGGATCGGATCCCGTCGATTTTCGGGGTGAGCCTGTAATGGACATGTATCAGGAATTGATCCTTGATCACAGCAAACATCCACAGCATGCGGGGTTGCGTGCTCCGTTTGGTGCGGAGGTGCATCACGTCAACACCAGCTGTGGCGATGAGATCACGCTGCGGGTTCACTTGTTGAACGCGGAGAAGGGCACCGAAGCTATGGTGCAGGACGTGTCTTATGACGCGCAGGGGTGTTCGATTTCGGTGGCGTCGGCTTCTGTGTTGGCGCAGGAGATTATTGGGCACCCGTTGGGTGAGGCGATGCACACCTATGAGGCGATGAAGGCGATGCTGACCAGCCGGGGCAAAGATGCAGGGGACGAGGAGACCATCGGTGATGGTGTCGCGTTCGCTGGGGTTTCTCAGTATCCGGCGCGAGTGAAGTGTGCCCTTTTGTCGTGGTCGGCGTTCACTGATGCTGTTGCTCGTGCCGGTGGATCTATCGATTGCTGACCGGCAGCTTCGGGCTGTGAAATAGACACAGGCGTTACTGGCGCGTTGAGCGTCGTCCTATCAGGAGACATATATGAGTGAAACCAGCCCATCTGGTGATGAGACCACAGACGCGAATCCGTATGAGGACAAGCCTGCGGTGACTTCGCTACCAACATCGGCTGATGTAGAAGAAGCCATGCGTGATGTGGTTGACCCTGAGCTGGGTATCAATGTGGTTGATCTTGGCTTGGTGTATGGCGTTGTTGTTGATGGTGAGCGTCGAGCCACGATTGATATGACGTTGACGAGTGCGGCATGCCCGCTTACGGATGTCATTGAAGAGCAAACTGCTATGGCGCTGAGCGGAATTGTTGATGATCACCGTATTAACTGGGTGTGGATGCCGCCGTGGGGCCCGGACAAGATCACCGAGGATGGTCGGGAGCAACTGCGCGCTCTAGGGTTCAACGTGTGATGATTCCGGGGTGAATACCTCGACCGAACATGCATTGTCTTTTTCTCTGTCCGACGTGGTGGAGGAGGGGCAGAGCGGCCCTTCGTGGGCTGTGGTTCGGCTAGATCGCCTCGCTTCGAACTTGCGTGCGATTCGTTCGCACGTGGGGTCGGGGCGAGGTGTTTTGTTGCCGGTGAAGGCCGATGCGTATGGTCACGGCGCGGTGGCGGTGTCGCGTTTCGTCCAGGAACGCAAGCTGGTGGATTGGCTTGGGGTGGCGACGGTCGCGGAAGGGTTGGAGCTGCGCAAGGCTGGTGTGGAGCTACCGATTCTCAAAATGTCTCCGGCGCTTCATTGCGAGCTTGAGGTGGGGTTGCGAGCAGGGGTGGTGTTGTCAGTTCAGTCAGCTGCAGAGGCGGATGCTGTCCAGGCAGCGGTGGCGGCGTTGCGGCAGGCTGGGCAGCAGCCGTATTGGGATGGTCCGGTGCTGGTGCAGTTGAAAATCGATACGGGGATGCGTCGGGTAGGGGTGGAGTTTACGCATGCGGGGCTGTTGGCTGCGCATGTTGCTGCGAGGTGTCCTGATCTTCGGGTGCAGGGTGTGTTCACACATTTCGCTGTTGCAGATGATCCAGACCCTGGGTGTGTGGCGTTTACTGAGGAACAGATCGTGCGGTTTGGTGAGGCTGTTCCGCAGGTTGCGGAGGCGTTGGGGTATTTCCCTGAGCTGGTGCATGCAGCGAATTCCGGAGGTGTGCTGGCGTATCCGCAGTCTTGGGGGTCTATGGTGCGGCCGGGAATTTTGGCGTATGGGTATTACCCGGATGCCAGGACAGTGCGTTCGGTGCAGGTGGAGCCGGTGTTGCAGTGGCGTGCACCTATTTCTGTGGTGAAGACTGTGGCAGCGGGGGAGACGGTCTCGTATGGGCGGACGTGGACGACACCAAGAGAAACAGTGATTGCGACTGTTCCGGTCGGGTACGCCGATGGGTACCGGCGGGGGCTGTCGAATGTGGCGCGTGCGTGTGTGGCTGGGCGGTCGGTGCCGGTGGTTGGGCGTGTGTGTATGGATCAGTTGTTGCTTGATCTGGGGCAAGGTGCGGTTGAGTCGATGGGTACTGAGGTGGTGTTGCTGGGTGGTGCAGGTGATGGATGTTTTGGCGCTGATGATATGGCGCAGGCGCTGGGGACAATTTCGTATGAAGTTCTTACCGGGATTGGTCGGCGGGTTCAGCGCACGTATGTGGGGGAGTAGTTTCGTGAGTTTTTAATGCGGTAGGTACAGCTCAGGAGCGCACCGGTTGTATCGGTGCGCTCCTGAGCTGTCGGTAGGGCAGTGTTGCTGTTATCAGCGGACGCGGCCGTACGAGGGAGACCCGTACACGTTGACTAGTTTGACGTTCTGGCCGGTGCGGGGGGCGTGCCACATTTTTCCGTTACCGGCGTAGATGCCGACGTGGTACTTCTGGGAGCTGCCGTAGAAGACGAGGTCGCCGGGGCGTGCGGTGCTGCGGGCGATGCGCTTGGTGGCCCGGTACTGGTCTTGGGCGGTGCGGGGCATCTTTTTACCCACGCGGGCGTAGGTCCACTGGACGAGGCCTGAGCAGTCAAATGCGCGGGGGCCAGCGGCTCCGTAGCGGTAGGGGGTGCCACGCTTGGTGGCAGCGACGTTGACGGCCTGGGCGCCCATGCGGGCGGAGAATCCAGCGGCTTTGACGCGGCTGGGAACTGGAGTTGCTGCGGAAGCTTGCGACGACGCGGTCGTGGCGGCTACACCGCCAGAAAGTCCGAGAGCTAGAAGTCCGGAGATGGCAATTCGCGCAGGGGCAAAATTCTTGTTCATTTTCGTGGTGTTTTCCAGGAGGCGCTTACGAAGCATGACCTGTCGGGTTCGGGATATCACTGGTTCCCGGTGATCGTGTTTACCGATCACTTCACCCCTAGGACTTCTCTAGGAAGTCCACAAGATTGGGTGCTCCGCTCCTACCACCAACACATTTCTGTGTAGGTACTGCCGGGGAATGGTGGTAGGACTCAGCGTCATTCTCCGGCGACCGCCTCAGGGGTGGCGGCCAGAAAGAAAGCTAGACCATGCCCGGATTGAAACCAATCCGTTATCTGTCGATGCGTGTCGATTGTGATGCCGGTCACATCGTTACGAGATCGTGACCTGCCTGTTTCTGTTTTGCAGCTTGTGTAACAGGGTTGCGCAAAAACTTTCACACAATCGATTTCCCGCTACCGCAGTCGTTTTTTAGCGCTGTTTATGTCAACTGTGAAGGGGCTGGGAAAAGGCTGACTGTCGCGTGCTATCTGTCGGAGCTGTGGAGCTCACCTGCGGATATGCGAATAGTTATCCACCTATAGACATATAGACACTCTTTATCTGTATTGCGATGAGCTGCAGCTGTGTTCCTGGCTAGGTGGGCGGTAGCTGAGAACATCCCTGCCCCTTACATGAGACGGCCCTTGACGTTGTGGGCCACCAATCAATGACGCCAAACCGTGACCCACCGTGCCGAGAGGAACCGCAAACTCCTCGATCGCAACAAAACATCGCTACGCGCAGAAATGACCCTTTTCCGTGCCCGCTAGCAGCGAACACAAACCCCTTCCGTGAATTCATTAATACGCCCTAGCTCACAAGGGAGGGAAAGCGCAGCGCATGAACATAAAACTCGTCAAAAGAAGTACGGAAAAAGTATCTAAGTAGCCACAGCAGATAAAAGCAGGCATGTGTACATCCCTCACGCAAAACCAAGCCCACCAACCATTTTCAATAAACTCTCACGCCACCCAACCCTCAGGCGCCCCAACAACAACCACACCACAACGCCTTTTACCCTGCGGCTATGCCAGTAACCTTCGCTCACCCCGCCGCCGTACTGCCACTGCTACGCACCCCTATCCCCTTCGCTGCCCTGAGTATCGGCGCAATGATTCCCGACACCCCTCTCTTTATGCCCTGGATACCCATCACATACGACGCCACCCACACACTCACCGGCATTCTCACCTTTGACCTCATCGCAGCCAGTGCGCTCTGGTACGCCTGGTGGAACCTCATACGCCACCCCCTGCTCGATGCAGCCCCCGCCCCGCTACGAAGGCGAATCACCCTCACTCAACAACGCCCACCTTTACCCCTAGTCGCCCTGGGGGCAGCCATCGGTGCGGCCACCCATGTCATCTGGGACGAATTCACACACGCCGGCCGATGGGGAGCGACAACAATTCCTCTCCTTGCCACCACTCACGCTGGACTCCCTGGGTATAAATGGGCCCAATACATCAGCGGTATTGGTGGTCTCACGGCCCTGGCCATCACTGCCGTTGTCCTCACACTGCGCGCACCCGCCAGTCCCGCCACACCCCGCCGCCACCCACGTACGGCACTACTCGTACTCACTCTTCCTCTACTAGCTGCAGCCACCGCAACAACCCTAACTGCCCTCCCCGTCCTTGCCGCCGGAGGTGAACTGCGCGACTTGCTCTATGGCGCCATCACACGCTCAGCCCTCGCCGCAACAATCGCCCTTATTGCCGCCTCAGCCGCATGGCACCTCGCCGTCAAGAAAAACCGCCACGCCACCACCGTGCCTTAACAGCACCAATCGGAGACCTGAGCCACATATGTTCCTCTTCTCACATAAACCCCCACCAGTATTCGCACCCCAACAGCCCGATTCGTAGGCTGAAACCGCAAATCCCTCACCGGATGGAGACCCCCTCATGTCACGCTTGAAAGAACTCCTCCCCATCGAAGCGGTCAACGTCAATATCACCGCACCTGACTGGCGCGCCGCCATAAGTGAAGCTGGCGCACTCCTCAGTGCCACCGGCACCGCAGACCCGGCCTATACCGACGCCATGATCGCCACCGTCGACACTCACGGCCCCTACATCGTCATCGCACCCGGCTTCGCATTCGCCCATGCCCGCCCAGATAGCAGCGTCCATCACACCGGCATGTCGGCCATCCGCCTCACCCACCCCGTCGAATTCGGCAACCCCGATAACGACCCCGTCACCCTCATCGTTGCCCTGGCCGCCACCGACAGCGACGCCCACCAGCAAGCTCTCGCAGAGCTGGCCGGACTCCTATCCGACCCGGCCCGCCGCGCAGCAATCGACGCAGCAACAACCACCACCGAACTACACGCCGCACTCACCACAGACCCCACCAGTCAGCCAGCTACAGCAACCCCATCCACCCCCGTCACCACCAAGACCGAAACCCCAACCACACATGAAAACGCCATCCCCAGCAAAGGATTCATCCTCACCGTCTGCGGAAACGGCCTCGGAACCAGCCTGTTTCTCAAAAACACACTCGAAAGCGTCCTCACTGCCTGGGGATGGGACAAATACATACGCGTAGAAGCAACCGACACCATCTCCGCCCGAGGCCGAGCCAAAGAAGCCGACGTGCTCCTCACCTCAGGAGCCATCGCCGCAGCACTCGGCGAAGTGGGAGTACCCGTCGTCGTCATTGACGACTTCACCTCAGCCCCCCAAATCGACGCCGCCCTGCGCCACGTCTACGCAGTCTGAACGGGAACAGACATGAACATCATCGCCGCCACAGCACAATTCATCGTCAACGAAATCCTCGCCGTCCCTGCATTCCTCATCGGCATCATCACCGCCGTAGGACTCATCGCGATGAAAAAGTCCACAGGACAAATCATCGCCGGTGCCCTCAAGGCCACTCTCGGATTCCTCCTCATCGGCGCCGGAGCTAACCTCGTCGTCAACTCCCTAGAACCCCTCGGCATCATGATCCAAGGCGCACTCGGTGCCCACGGAGTAGTCCCCACCAACGAAGCAATCGTCGGTATTGCACAGAAAAAATTCGGCGCCCACGTCTCCTGGATCATGATCCTCGGATTCGTCGTAGCGCTCCTGCTGGCACGCCTGACACCTCTGCGCTACGTATTCCTCACCGGACACCACCTGCTCTTCATGTCGACACTCATCACCGTCGTCATGATGTCCTCAGGAACCCCCGCCCCCATCGTCGTCGCCCTCGGCGCAACCCTCCTGGGCGTCCTCATGGTCTCCCTCCCCGCCCTCGCACACCCCTGGACCCGCAAAATCACCGGCGATGACTCAGTAGCAATCGGACACTTCGGCACCCTGGGCTACATCGCCTCTGGCGCAGTAGGCCGCGCAGTCAACGGCTCAGGAAAAAGCCCCTCCACCGAAGATGTCAAAGTCCCAGAATCACTCCGATTCCTCCGCGACTCCATGGTCGCCACCGCGCTATCCATGGTGATCATGTACCTCGTCGTCGCCGTAGCCTTCCTGCTGCGCACCGGCGAAAAAACTGCCTTCACCGCCTTCGAAGGCGGCGCAACCAACGTCGGCAACTACCTCATGCACTCAGTCACCCAAGGCCTACAATTCGGTATTTCCGTCGCAGTCATCCTCTTCGGCGTGCGTACTATCCTGGGAGAACTCATCCCCGCCTTCCAAGGCATCGCAGATAAAGTCGTCCCCGGAGCAATCCCTGCACTCGACTGCCCAATCGTCTTCCCCTACGCCCAAAACGCCGTTCTCATCGGCTTCATTGCGAGCTTCACCGGAGGACTCCTCGCGCTCCTATCCCTAGGACTGTGGTTCGGCCCCACCTTCGGCCTAGCACTCATCCTTCCCGGCCTCGTGCCCCACTTCTTCACTGGCGGCGCAGCAGGCGTATACGGAAACGCAACCGGCGGACGCCGAGGCGCAGTCGCCGGCGCATTCGTCAACGGACTGCTCATCACCTTTCTGCCCGCCCTGCTCATGAAAGTACTCGGTGACCTTGGCACCGCGAACACCACATTCGGCGACACCGACTTCGGCTGGTTCGGCCTCATCATCGGTTACGGCTCCCGCCCAGGCACCGCCAGTGGAATCATCGTCGCCGCGCTCCTAGCGCTGGCGCTACTCACTGCAGCAATCATCGTGCAGCGCAAACTTGTCGACACCCACTGGGACCCCGCCCCAGCCCGAGGAAATACCCCACAGACTGCCACCCCATCAGCGGCCAGCGGCCCCACCGTCATCAGCTACCCGAAAGTACTCCCTCCCGAAGGTGCCCCTACACCACCACCAGCAATCCAGTAAAAAAGAACAAAAGGTAGGGGCCTGACTCAACGCGAGTCAGGCCCCTACCTTTTCACCCATAATGAGTGCTGAGAACCGAAATAAAAACCAGTAATCGATCCCACCACCGACACGACAACCGGCACCACCAAAGCCGATACATCTTTAATCTCAGCCCACGAACGCCACCCAAAAATCACCGCAACCATCGGCAGTACGGTCACGACGATAAATAAACACAACGCAACCCCGACGATCCATGACCGTTTGCGTTCCCGGCTTCTTTCCACCGGGCCTAAGGAGGGGCCTTCACTGACCGAGTCGTTCTGGGGTGGATATTCCTCTACTGGAAGTTCAGCCTCTTCACCCAACGAACTGAACCTCACGGATAGCGCCATCGGCTTCACGCACCAAAATCGCCCCACCCTTCTTCAAAGCATCTTGAAGAAACGCCTGCGTGGCCAAAGCCTGTCGGATCGCGTCATTGGGGTTCAGTCCCTGTGTCTGCGCAATCATGTCCAGGTTTTTGGAGTCACGGTCGCGCAGGTTCGCAGTAATACGGCGAACAGTGTTTCCCTTGCGAGCGACGTTAAGCGATTCCATTCTGACCCTCCTCACAAACGCATCATTTTGATGCGAATATGTGTCGATCTTACGCGTCAGTGCGCGACTGCGACAATACCGATGAACAAACCTCCCCAGCAGCAGGCCCCGCATCCTTCTGCTGCTCAATCATCTCCGTCAGCCTCTCCAGCTGCGCCGTCAACTCAGTAACCCGCGCCGTCAACTCAGCAACTGCCACCGACTCTGCCGAGACCGCACCCTCATCAGGAACCGCCAACCGGTCCGTCAGCCACGACGCCAACGACGCAGTTACCGAACCCAACAACGCAATACCGCCAATCATCATGCCTGCGGCAATCAAACGCCCATGCATAGTGACCGGGTACGCATCCCCATACCCAACCGTCGTCATCGTCGCCAAAGCCCACCACACCGCATCCCCATACGTATCAATATGTGCACCTGGTGCGCCCCGCTCGGCATCCAACATCGCCAACGCCCCAACAAACGCTAAAAACAACGCCCCACCCACGATGTACACCACAACCCGGCCCCGCAGCATGGCTGCAGATGTGCGATGCACCACCACCAGCACCGTTAACAACCGCAACAACCGCAATGGGCGCAGCATCGGCAGTAAAACCACTAACAACTCAATCGGACTGTGTAACAAAAACCGATAACGCTGCCGCGATAAACACAACCGCACCCCGTAGTCCAGAGCAAACAATCCCCACGTCACATCCATTACCACCGCGGAAATCTCATGCCACTGTCGCGAGATCCCCGGATCTAAAATTGGCCACGCAAACGCAACCAAAAACAGCAGCGCCACCCCCGTCATCCAGGGCCCCGTCAATCTCTCCCAAGCACGCCGCCGCGACTCCGCGCTGCAATCCATACACGGATTATCATCAAGTGCCCACAGGGCTGAACCCGCCCACGCCACTGCGGCTTTTACGGTTGACCCTATGACCTCACCGGCCAGCCATCGCTACCCCTTCCTTGATACCCTCCGGGGATTCGCCATCGCGGGCATTCTCGTAGCTAACATCCCCGATATCACCTCCCTCTGGCAAGACGTAGACGCCCCCATCAACCTCGAGCCCGAAAACATAGTCCCCGCATTTCACACAATCATCACCGGCCGATTCATCCCCATCTTCATGTTCCTCTTCGGCATGTCTCTAGTATTCATCGCCGACTCCGCGATCCGTCGCGGCCGGTCTCCAAAAGTTGTGCTCGGCAGACGCCTCACTGCCATGCTGCTCTTTGGGGTGGTCCACCAAATCCTCTACTCAGGAGAAGTGCTCTTCCTCTACGCCTTAGGAGGACTGCTCGTTCTACCACTGGTACTCCTTGCTAAAAAGCAGGTACTACTCATGCTCGGGCTCATCGCAGCAATCGCAGCTTTCGCTGCCGGTGGGGGAGTACCCGCCATCCCCGGAGTGGTCCTCCTCGGTGCCGCCGCCGCCCGATACGGCATACCAGCCCGGCTAGAACACGCAGACCGCCGCATCGCAATTCTGGCTGCGGTGTCCGCCCTCGCTTCAGCCGCCGCGCTCTACTGGCAATGGCACAACCCTGGTGACCCGCGTTTCACCACCGCAGGCGGCGTCGCTGGCGCCATCATGGCAGTGCTATACATCCTCACCCTGGCGCTACTGTGGCAACCCCCCCTGCGCCGACTACTACGCGGCATGTTCGAACCACTCGGCCGCGCCGCCTTCACCTGCTACCTCACCGCCACACCCATGATGCTAGCCGCCGGCCACATGCTCGATCTTCCGCGAAGCACGAACCTATGGCTTGTCATCGCTGTAGCTATCGCAATCCTCGTAGCGCAGTACTGCCTGCTCCGAGTGTGGTTTCTGCGATTCTCTTACGGCCCCCTTGAGTGGATATGGCGCCGCATCACCTGGTGGGGGCCAACTCCACAGGCAAGCCACGTACACCAAACAGAGTCTAGAAAATTGGTAAGCGACAACTAAATTGCTTAGATGGGGCCAATGAAGCGCCGGGTGTCCCCCTCCACCGGCAGCCTCCCACCAACCAGCAAAGAAGGCTCCATGAACCCCACCTACACCATTGGCGACTACCTCCTAGACCGCCTAGTAGAACTCGGCATCACCGACCTCTTCGGCGTACCCGGCGACTACAACCTCCGCTTCCTCGACCACGTACTCGCACACAACCACATCCGCTGGGTCGGCTCCGGAAACGAACTCAACGCCGGATACGCCGCCGACGGATATGCCCGCATCCGCGGCGCCGGCGCACTCCTGACCACCTACGGCGTCGGTGAACTCTCCGCCGCCAACGCCCTCGCCGGCTCCTACGCCGAATCAGTACCAGTCATCCACATCGTCGGAGCCCCCCGCAAAGAAATCCAAGCAGCACACCAAAAACTCCACCACTCACTCGGAACCGGAGACTTCCAACACTTCCTCCGCATGGCCAACGAAATCAGCTGCGCCACCGCCAACCTCGAAGCCCCCAGCGCAACATGGGAAATCGACCATGTACTGCGCACCGCCATCTTCGAGAAAAAACCCGGATTCCTCCTCCTTGCCGCAGACGTAGCAGCAACCCCCACCGAACCCCCAACAGCCCCCCTCAAACTCATCACCCAAGCCTCAACCACAGCAGCAGAAAACGCATTCGACAAAGCAGCACGAGCCTTCCTCACCGACAAGAAAACAGCAGTACTAGCCGACATCGCCGTCCAACGCCTCGGCGCCACCGAAGCCCTCAATAACCTCCTCGCCGCCACCGGACTACCTGTAGCCACTCTGAGCTGGGGAAAAACACTCGTAGACGAATCCGCACCCAACTTCGCTGGTATCTACGTCGGCTCCGCTTCCGAAGAACCAGTACGCTCCACCATTGAAGACGCCCAAGCCCTCATCACCATCGGTGTCGACTTCACCGACAACACCACCGCAGGATTCAGCGGAAACATCGACACATCAAGACAACTCGAAATACGACGATCAATAAGCCGCATAGGGCAAGAACTCTTCACACCACTATCCATGGAACGCGCCATCGGCATCCTCACCAACGTGCTTACCGACATCCAACCGCAAGGCATGCCCCTAGAACGCCCAAGCGAATCGATCACCGCCGAACCTACCGACGACCCCCTCACCCAAGACACACTCTGGACACTCGTCGCCAATTCACTCACCGAAGGAAACATCGTCCTGGCCGACCAAGGCACCAGCTTCTTCGGCATGTCCGGAATGCGACTACCCCAAGGAGTCACATTCATCGGACAACCCATGTGGGGATCCATCGGCTACACACTGCCAGCCATGCTCGGCGCCGGACTCGCCAACCGTAACCGCCGACCAGTACTCCTGATTGGAGACGGCGCCGCCCAACTCACCATCCAAGAACTCGGACAAATTATCCGCGAACACGTGCCCGCCGTGATCGTCCTCGTCAACAACAACGGATACACAGTCGAACGGATGATCCACGGCAAAACAGCCGCCTACAACGACATCCCCGCATGGAGATGGACCCACGCACTGCAATTCTTCGGCGCCGACCCAAAGCACTCCATGACCATCACCGCACGCACCGGCATTCAGATGCAGCAAGCACTAGAAAAAGCAGCAGCCAACCCCAACTCACTCGTACTCATCGAAGCCATCACAGACACTCAAGATGCCCCACAGCTACTACACAAAATCGCAGCAGCCCTTTAAAAACCCACAGGGTGGGGGGATACAGACATCTGTATCCCCCCACCCTGTGCGTTCCCAGAACACAACCCGATCAGGGAAGCGGTCTTACGCAGCTGCTGCCTGGCCATCCTCCACACTGGCCACTGCGGCAACCCGCAAAGCCGCTACAAAACCACACAACAAAAACGCGGCCGCGACAGCAATAGACCATCCCGCAGCCGTCGAAAATGTCTGCGGATCAGCCCCAAAACCACGATTGCCCAACCCAACAGCAAGCATGGACCCCGCCAGCGCTGTTCCTAGCGCCGACCCAACCTGCCGCACCGTGCTCTGCACCGCCGACCCAGTACCAGAACGCGCAGTCGGCACATCCAGCAGCACCGTAGAAGTCAACTGCGCAGAAGCAAACCCCAAACCAACGCCATAAACCACCAGCGTCGCCGCAATCAACCACGCCGACGTCTGTGGACCAAGAATCAGCGCAGTTGTAGCGGATCCCACCACCTCAAGCCCCAACCCAAGCAACACAACCTTCGGAGCCCCCAAGCGCGCCGCGACGTGAC
Organism: Dermatophilus congolensis; assembly: GCF_900447215.1. Lineage (NCBI taxonomy): Bacteria > Bacillati > Actinomycetota > Actinomycetes > Micrococcales > Dermatophilaceae > Dermatophilus > Dermatophilus congolensis. The sequence goes on along the minus strand of NZ_UFYA01000001.1, from coordinate 1,214,114 downwards.
GCGCCTGGGCCCCAGCCGCAAAAGCACCAAGCGCCATCGCGGCCAACACCAAACCTGAGGTGAGAACCGACTCGTGTAACACCATTACTAGATACAGCGGAAGCACAAACACCAAAGCGAACTCACCCACCGCAACCGCCGCCGCCGCAACATTTCCCCACCGGAAACTAGGAATCGCGAACAAAGAAAGATCGATAATCCCCGTGTGGCCAGCACGAGCACGCCCGCGCTCCACGACATAAAAAACACCCAGTAGAAGGACACCCACACCGATCGCCACCGGCGCTGCCGAAACCGGTGCCGTAGCAGGCCACGACAGATCACCAATCTGCAGAGCACTCTTAGGAGACCACCAACCCAAATTTTGCGATTCAATCAGCCCGAACACAATCAACCCGAACCCCAAAGCGCTGGACAGTCCACCAAAAAAATCAGCCCCACCTGTACCAGGCTCCCCGCGCGTCTCTGGAACACAGCGCACCCCAGCCATAATGATCGCCGCCCCGATGGGGATATTCACGAAGAAAATCCACCGCCACGACACATACTCAGTCAAAACACCACCCAGCAACGGCCCAATCGCAGCCATCCCGGACATCACAGCCCCCCACACCCCGAACGCAGCCGCCCGCTCCCGCCCACGAAAAAGGGCATTCACCGTGGACAAGGTGGTAGGCAAAATCATGGCGCCACCGACCCCTTGTACAGCACGAGAAGCAATAAGCGCCCCGGAAGTGCTAGCGAACCCAGCAGTCACGCTGCTCACCGTGAAAAGTGTGACACCAGCAAGGAAAAGCCTGCGCCGCCCATAGGCGTCACCCAACCGCCCAAAAGACAACAAGAGCGCAGCGAAAACAACGGCGTACAAACTGTTGACCCACTGCGCCTCAGTGAGATCGAGGCGAAGGCTAGTGATGATCTGAGGCAGAGCGACACCAACGATGGTCCCATCAAGCACAATCATCGACAGGCCAGCTGCCAACACACCCAACGCCGCCCAGCGGTGATCGCGGGGCTCAGGTGAGGCTAGTGGGGGAGTAGGTGACATCCGAGAACTCCTGAAAACGAGGCAATGGCCCGGCGAGTAGTCGGGTCACGGTGGCGATATGTCTTCTTTGAGGTTAGAGACAGGGTGTCGCTAAAACAATTCATCAGGCACACTGATTAAACACATCAACCACCACCCCCCTCACCACGCGGCACCATCCCCAGGAGGAGTCATGCCACGCATCACTGCCTCAACCATGCGTGAACACCGCGCACACATCCGCGCCACCCTCATCGACACAGCCGAACACATCATGCGCACCGACGGCCCTCAAGCCCTCACCGCCGGAGCCGTCACTTCAGCAGCAGGAATCGCCCGCAACAGCATCTACCGCTACGTCGACTCCGTCGACGACCTGCGCACACTCGTACTCGAACGTCACCTGCCTAGCTGGCTCAACGCCGTCAACGAAGCAGTCACTTGTGCTCACACCCCCGCTGAACAGATCGATGCCTGGTGCCGTAGCAACCTCGAACAAGCCGCCCTCACCGGTTACGGCTGGCTCATGAACATCACTAAAAACACACCCCTCGCCGACAGAACACGTCAGGCCGTAACCCATGCCCACCGCAACACCCAAGACATGCTCTTGGCCGCATGGCAACACCTCACTGCAGATGAAACCCAGGCACAGATTGGCGCCGAACTTACCCGGAGCATGGTGGATGCAGGGTTTCACCTCCTCGACCGCGGCATACCAGCCGATCAAGTCATTGACGCCACTCTCAACGCCGTCAGCCGCCTCCACTGCAGCTGGCAGCCCAATGGGCAGCACACAAAAACAGTCAATTTCGCCTTAGCCACGCCAGCAACTGATCCACATTCCACGTCGTCACAATTCGCTCGGCAGGGACCCCTAGCCGCTGCGCCCGTTCACAGCCATAAGCCAAAAAATCCAACTGACCAGGCGCATGAGCATCAGTGTTAATCGAGAACAAACACCCCATATCAAGAGCCATCGCGATCAGCTCATCAGGAGGGTCCTGCCGTTCAAGGCGACTATTAATTTCAACAGCCACCCCATGGTCAACACAGGCAGAAAACACAGCTTCGGCGTCAAAAACACTTGGCGGGCGCTGACCCCGCCCACCAGCCACGAGCCGCCCCGTGCAGTGACCAAGAATGCTCGTTCGCGGATTTCTCACGGCCTTCATCATTCGCTGCGTCATCGATTCAGCATTCATGCGCAACTTGGAATGAACCGAGGCGACAGCCACATCGACCTGATCGAGAAGCTCAGGGTCTTGATCAAGATCTCCATCATCTAAGATGTCGACCTCAATCCCCGCCAGTAGCCGAAAATCATCACGCGGCAAGGCCTGGCTAATCGCCGCAACCACATCGAGCTGTTCACGCAGCCGCTGCTCGGAAAGACCATGCGCAATCCGCAGATTGCGCGAATGATCAGTAAGAGCGATGTATTCACGACCGAGCTCTATCGCTGTCGCGGCCATTTCCTCGATAGGGGCCCCACCATCGGACCAATTCGAATGACAATGCAGGTCACCGCGCATAGCTGCCAGAAGGTCTTCGCCACCTTCAATGAGTGGCCCAGTGGCAGTTTCCTCTAGGCTCGTGAGATATGCAGGACGCCGGCCAGCCAAACAGTCCGCGATGACAGCTGCTGTGCTTTTCCCGATAGTAGGCAGCTCAGTAAGTGTCCCTGCCGCGGTACGGGCACGGATTTCCTCCTCAGGTGTACGCAGAATCGTTGTTGCTGCGCGGCGGAAAGCTTCAACCCGGTGAGTCTGACTGCGCGAGCGCTCCAGTAGGAACGCAATTCGACGCAAGGCGTCGATAGGTTTGAGTGAATCGGCAGCAGACATGCTGCTCAGCCTAAAAGTGCTGTTGCCTTGATACAGGGGTACCTGCGGTTATCTGCGTGTCAGGTCGACATATGCACAGGGGCAAAAAGATCGCCGATTTTCTCCAGCCGATCGAGCACTTCGCGCGGGCCGAGTTGAGTCAGCGTATGCGCCGGTGTACCGGTAGCGGCGGCCTCTACTTCATCCCAGGTACGCGGTGCAGCGACCGTGATATGGCGATGTTTACCACGCGGCGAATAAGGACAAATCGTGGTTTTAGAGCGTGTGTTTTGGCTCCAGTCGAGCAAGACCTTGCCTGGTCGTTTTGTCTTCCTCATCGTCGCAACCACCATTTCAGAGTGGCTCTGCTCAAGAGCTTTCGCTAACTGTTGAGCGCGAGAACGAGTGGCGTCACGATCATCAGGGTCACCGGCAACAGGGGCATACAACTGGATGCCTTTGCTGCCGCTGGTTACCGGGACGATAATTTCCGCCCCCTGCTCCAGCAGGGCATCGCGCACGATAAGGGCAACGCGTGCGCATTCAGTAAGCCCTGCAGGTTCCCCAGGATCAAGGTCAATAACTAGACGATCCGGGGCACACGGCGCGCCCTGGCTGTCGATGCGCCACTGCGGCACATGCAGTTCGAGTGCAGCGAGGTTTCCCAGCCACATCAGTGTCGACAAGTCATCGACCAGAGGGTATGTGACCTGGGAAGATTCGCGGCGCGAACCGGGGGAGTGGAGGATGACGGTCCGCACCCACTCAGGAGTATTCTTCGGGGCGTTTTTCTCGAAAAACGATGGGCCCTGTACCCCATGCGGCCAACGCACCCTGGTGACTGGACGGGCTGCCAACGCAGGCAGAAGCGCAGCCGAAACCTCCGCCAGGTAGCTGATGATCTCGGATTTAGTGGTGCCTGAATCGGGGTAGAGAACCTTCTCAAGGTTGGTCAACGGAACACGGCGGCCCTCGATATCTGCGTTCACGGCCTGGGACTGCTGCGGCAAAGACTCGGCTTCTTTGCTTGCGTCGGTGAGTGACATGGTGGCCTCAGAAGTTGCTGATCTGGTGGTTTCAGAGACCAGATCAGTAGGGGTCAGGTCAGGACGCAACCCCTGGAATGAAGGTTGACGTAGCCGGTAGCCCGGTTTTGGAATACCGCCCAGCGCGCGAACATCGATAACAAGACGAGGATGAACCCAGTGCACCCCCGCAACGTCTGCATCGGGAAGGTCCGCAGCGAAGGGGGATTCTTTCGCGGCATGCTCGCGTAGCAAAGGCACCAGCGTTTCCTGTACCGAACCAGCCACGCCGCTACCGACACGGCCAAGGAAACATAGCCGGGTAGCTTCACCAGCTGAGCTTTCTGGTAGGCCAACAAGGAAAGAACCCACCCGGTTTTCTGAGCCAGTTTCAGACCGCCAACCGCCGATCACCATCGAATGTGTGGGCCGGTGGGGCAATTTACGCCATGCTTTGCTGCGTTTACCGGGGGAAGTAGGGGGCATCGATACGTTTGCTGATGATTCCCTCTAGCCCCTGCTCCTGGGTTGCTTCTAGGAGGGATTCACCATCAGGAAAAGTGGGTGTCACTGTGATGCGGTCGCTGTTCCAGGTGAGTGTCTCCAACAGCTGGCGCCGCACCGTCCACGGCTCGTCTGTGAGGTCGCGGTCGTTGAACCGGAGCAGATCAAAGACCATGAAAGTTACTGGTGCGGTGGCCGCCAAGCGCTGAGCAGTGTCTGCTCTCCTTACGAAGATGCGGTTTTGTAGTTTCTTGAACGACGGGCTGCCTGCCTCATCGAAAAGCACAACTTCACCATCGAGGAGCACATCTGCTGGTGTGCTCTGCCCAGTTAAAGCAGTCACGATTTCGGGGAACCGGGTGCTGGCATCCGTTTCGTTACGTGTGTGAAGACAGGCGTGGCTGTGATGAACGTCTGCCAGGACGCGCATGCCATCCCACTTCACTTCGTGGACCCAATCAGCGCTCGTAGGGACAGCGGTAGTGGAGGTTGCCAGCATTGGTTTCACTCTTCGATAGTGGCCCTTTGGCGTGAGTTTGATTGCCATTCACGCCATGTGAGGTATCCATTCGAGTGTGGGAGCGGCGCGAAGAGCGTGGATGCTGGGTGAGGTCACACTCTGTAAAGTCAGCGAAGAAAGGCGACTCGCCAAATGTGCTGGTACTCACCGGAACTGCTCTCCCGCTAGGGAATCTTGCCACCTAGAGTGACTGTATGAACACTCGACACGAAACCGACAGCATGGGGACCGTCGAGGTTCCTGCCGACCACTACTGGGGAGCCCAAACACAACGCAGCATCAACAACTTCCCCATCGGCCGCGACACCTTCATCTGGGGACGGTCAATGATCCGCGCCCTAGGCCACCTCAAACTCGCAGCCGCCCGCGCCAACCGCGAACTCGGCGAACTAGCCGCCCTGGACAACGCTGCCCTCGACGCACTCGAACAAGCCGCCCGCGAAGTCATCGACGGCCACCTCGACAACGACTTCCCCCTCGTTGTTTTTCAAACAGGCAGCGGCACCCAATCCAACATGAACGCCAACGAAGTAATCTCCAACCGCGCCATCGATATCCTCGGCGGTCACATGGGCACCAAAACCCCCATCCACCCCAACGACCACGTCAACCGCGGCCAAAGCAGCAACGACACCTTCCCCACGGCCATGCACATCGCCGTTGTCCTAGACCTGCACGAATTCCTCTACCAACAGGCCAGCAACCTACGCGACACCCTCGCCACCAAAAGCGAACAATTCACCGACGTCGTCAAAGTCGGACGCACCCACCTGCAAGACGCCACCCCCATCACACTCGGTCAAGAAATCAGCGGCTGGGTAGCCCAACTCGACCTTGCCCTCGCCAATATCCACCACGCTGAAAACGACATCCTCGACCTGGCCATCGGCGGCACAGCCGTGGGCACCGGCCTGAACGCACACCCACAATTCGGCGAACTCGCCGCAACAAAAATCGCTGAACAAACCGGACACCCATTCCGCCAATCCAGCAACTTATTCGCCTCCCTATCCGCCCATGACGCCCTCGTAGCCCTCAGCTCCGCCCTACGTGGCCTGGCCATGGCCTTGATGAAAATCGCCAACGACGTCCGCTGGCTCGCCTCCGGACCCCGCAACGGCATCGGTGAGATACGCATCCCCGAAAACGAACCCGGCAGCTCGATCATGCCCGGCAAAGTCAACCCCACCCAATGCGAAGCCATAACCATGGTCGCCACCCGCGTCTTCGGTAACGATGCCACCGTCGGATTCGCTGGAAGCCAAGGAAACTTCCAACTCAACGTCTACAAACCCGTCATGGCACACGCCGTACTCGAAAGCATCCGCCTCCTCGGCGATGCATGCGCAGCATTCACCGACCACTGCGCCACCGGAATCGAACCCAACCAGGAACGCATCGCCGCGGCCCTAGAGCTCAACCTCATGCAAGTAACCGCCCTCAACCCCCACATCGGCTACGACAAAGCAGCCAGCATCGCCAAAAAAGCCCACAAAGAAGGAACCACCCTCAAAGCCGCAGCCCTTAACCTCGGCTACCTCACCGCAGAAGAATTCGACGCCTGGGTTGTTCCCATCGACATGACCCACCCCCGCGAGGCGAGAAAAAACTGACATGGCCGACTCAATCAAAGACCCCGACCTCTACGAAAAACTCCGCGAAGAAGGCAACAGCAAAAGCAAAGCCGCCGCTATCGCCAACGCAGCAGCGGCCTCCTCTCGCGAAAAAATTGGCAGCAAAGGCGGAAAATCAGGCTCCTACGACGACTGGACTGTGGCAGAACTACGCAAACGAGCCACCGAACTCAATATCCGCGGACGCTCAACAATGAACAAAAACGAGCTCATCAACGCACTGCGAAACCACTAACCCGCGGGCATCACCTCGCCACAAACAAACACCTGAGGACAAAGCCAGGGGTGGCGCCGCAGCGCCGCGGGCCCCTGCACACATACCTGACCAACACCCAGCCACCCCGTAGACCTAGACTGGGCGGTGGCGCACGCACGCCTGGCCCCGACCCCGTTTCCTCAGGAGTTACCACACCCATGCTCACCGCCTCCGACATCGAACTGCGCGCAGGCGCTCAACTACTGCTACGCGGCGCAACCTTCCGCGTCGCAGCCGGAGACCGCATCGGGCTGGTAGGGCGCAACGGCGCAGGAAAAACCACACTCATGAAAACCCTCGCCGGATGGCGTAGCCCAGACAGCGGCCGCATCTCAGGCGCAGCAGACTTCGGATACCTACCCCAAGACCCCCGCGACGGCGACCTGGAAGAAATCGCCCGCGCCCGCATCCTGTCCGCCCGCGGCCTCGGCGACCTCGCACAACGCATGCGCGAAACCGAAGGACAAATGGCATCAGCGGTCCCCGAAACCGCCGAAGCAGCCATGGAACGCTACCCCAAACTCCAAGCACGCTTCGAAGCCGCAGGCGGATACGCCGCCGAATCCGAAGCCGCTGCCATCGCCTCCGCCCTTGGTCTGAGCGAAAAAGAACTCACCCGGCCTGTCGGCACCCTCTCCGGCGGACAACGCAGACGAGTCGAACTCTCCCGAATCCTCTTCTCTCAAGCCCACACCCTGCTTCTCGACGAACCCACCAACCACCTCGACGCCGACTCGATCGTGTGGCTACGCGAATACCTACGCAACTACGCAGGCGGCCTCATCGTCATCTCCCACGACGTTGAACTCCTCGACGCCGTCGTCAACAAGGTCTACTACCTCGACGCCAACCGACAAGTTCTCGACCAATACAACGTCGGCTGGAAAACCTACCTCCAGCAACGCGAAACAGACGAAAAACGACGACGCCGCGAGCGTCAAAACGCCGAGAAGAAAGCCGCCGCACTCAACGCTCAAGCTGAAAAAATGCGCGCCAAAGCAACCAAAGCAGTCGCTGCCCAGCAAATGCTCAAACGCGCCGAAAAAATCGTGTCATCACTTGAAGAAGTGCAAGTACACGACAAAGTGGCCAAACTCCGCTTCCCTGACCCAGTGCACTGCGGAAAAACACCGCTGCGCGCAAGCGGGCTCTCCAGGGCCTACGGCTCCCAAGAAGTATTCACCGATGTCGACCTCGCCATCGATAAAGGAAGCCGCGTTGTTGTCCTTGGGCTCAACGGTGCCGGTAAAACCACCCTGCTGAAAATCCTCTCCGGCAAAGACACCCCCGACACCGGGCAAGTCGAACCCGGCTACGGGCTACGCCTGGGCTACTACGCACAGGAACATGAAAACCTCGACGGCGAGGCCACCGTTTTGCAAAACATGGTCGCCTCCGCTCCTGACCTCACCGAAACAGAATGCCGAAAAATCCTCGGCTCCTTCCTTTTCTCCGGCGAAGCCGTCGACAAACCCGCCGGAGTGCTCTCCGGTGGTGAAAAAACGCGCCTCTCACTGGCCACCCTTGTCGTCTCTGGAGCCAACGTGCTCCTGCTAGACGAACCCACCAACAACCTCGACCCAGCCAGCCGCAAAGAAATCCTCGCCGCCCTGAGCAACTACAAAGGCGCAGTCGTTCTCGTCAGCCACGACGCTGGCGCAGTCGAAGCCCTCAACCCCGAACGCGTACTCCTCCTACCGGATGGAGTCGAAGACTTCTGGGGTCCGGACTACAAAGACCTCATCGAACTGGCCTAACAACCCCACCCGCTCGCTTCACTACACACCACCGAACAGTGAAGCGAGCGCCAAAATCAGGCCCTAGGCGTCCTCCTCATCCCAAATACGCGTTTTCTTCGGTTTAGGGGCCTTCGGGGTGAGGTGACCAGACAAAATCAACTCATCCCGCACCTCCCGCCGCACATAGACAAACACAATGACAAACCCCGCCAACGACCCCACCCACCACTGCAACGCATACGCAAAATGGGGCCCCAACCCCGTCTGCGGCGGCAACAACGGGTCAGGGCGCGCCGGAGACACCCCAGAACCATCCTGCTCACGTTCCAACACCACGTAAGCCCCCCGCAGCGGCAGCCCACTTTCCCGACGCATCCGCTCCACATCAATCGAACCCAACTGCCCCGCGGGAGTGTTCTCGTTAAACGCAGGTTCCCCCGGGCGCACCCAGCCAGACACACTCACCGGCCCCGACGGTGGCGCCGGAACCGAGGGCAACACATCCGCGCGCTCTCCATTAGCCACCCACCCACGATCTACCATCACCGCAGTGCCATCCTCTAAACGCAACGGCACCAAAACCTCATACCCATATGAACGATCCTGCGGACGATTACGCACCATGAAACGCGCACCAGGAACGTACTCACCCCGCATCTGCACATGACGCCACTCCTGGTCCTTACCCACCGCACCACCTGGATGCGCCGTTGTCGCAGGAACCACCTGCGACAACGGCCTCACTGGAGCTGAATAAAACGACTCCACCCGCTCCCGATTAGCCAGCTTGTCCTCATACCTACCCCACTGCCACTGCCCTAAAAACTGACACAACACAAAAAACGCCAACGCCACCGCAGTAGCCCCCAGCCACCGCGGCGTCAGCCACCTCATCACAACCGCACGTCCCACCCGCAGCACGTTACTCGCTCGAACCCCCTGCAACCCCGCCCCGCCTCTTCAGCACTTCTGAGGTCCGCCACCATGGCAACAAAAGGAACCTCCATGACATGATCCTTCAACGACCGAGAACCGGGCACCCCACTCACCGGCCGTAACCACCACCGGAGGAGACGAACCCCATGGCCAACGGCACCCCCGCCACCACGTCGACCAGCACCGGGCCCCTCGGCGACAGATTCGGCAGAACGGCACGCGACCTACGCGTCTCCCTCACTGACCACTGCAACCTACGCTGCACCTACTGCATGCCCGCCGAAGGGCTCCAATGGATGACCCGCGCACAAATGCTCACCGATGAAGAACTCACCCGCGTCGTTGCGATCTTCGTTGAAGCAGGAGTCACCAAAATCCGCCTCACCGGAGGAGAACCGCTCCTACGACCAGGCGTACCCGACCTCGTGCGTGCCTTCACCCAACTCACCCCCCGCCCCGACGTAGCCATGACCACCAACGCCGTCTTCCTTAAAAAACACGCCACCGCACTGGCTGAAGCAGGCCTAGACCGCGTCAACGTCAGCCTTGACACCATCGACCCCGACATCTTCCACCGCCTCACCCGACGCAACCGCCTTACCGATGTCATCGAAGGCCTTGAAGCTGCCGCTGAAGCAGGCCTAACCCCCATCAAAATCAATGCCGTCGCCATGCGCGGAATCAACGACCACGGCGTCACCGATCTCCTCGCCTGGTGCATCGAACGCGGCTATCAGCTGCGATTTATCGAACAAATGCCCCTCGATGCCCAACACGGCTGGGTCCGCGAAGACATGATCACCGCCGAAGAACTACGCAAAGAACTCCAAACCCGCTTTACCCTCACCCCTCTGAACGAAAACCGCGGAAGCTCACCCGCAGAGCACTACCTCGTCAACGAAGGCCCCGCCACCGTTGGCATCATCGCCTCAGTCACCGCGCCGTTCTGCCACGCCTGCGACCGCGTCCGCCTCACCGCCGACGGCATGGTGCGCAACTGCCTCTTCGCCCGCGGAGAAATGGACCTACGCACCCCCCTACGCGAGGGCGCCACCGACCGAGAACTCCTCTCCCTCATCCGCGGGGAAATGTGGCGCAAACTCCGCGGACACGGCATCGGCGAACCCGACTTCACCCAACCAGCCAGGCCAATGTCCTCCATTGGCGGCTAAAACACCCCACCGTCAACACCTCACCCAACCCACCACGAACGCCCCGACGCCGGCGGCACTTGCGAGCCCTCAGTAGAAGACCCAGCATCACGAACAGCGACCTGTGACCCCCCAGCGCCTCCCGAAGAACCAGGACCGATAGCCCGCGTCGGACGCTCAAAACTTCCACGCGAAGAACGTTTCTCCTGCATATTCGCCAACATCACCGCCGGATACGGCAACACCACCGCCAATGCAACAAAAACCCACGCCACCCACTGCAACTCAAAAACAAACCAAAACACATACGCCAACACAAACGAAGCCGTACGAATCCCCATCGAAATCAAATAGCCACGCACACGCCGGTCATGGTCCACCCTCGCAGATACCGGAGCATCCGAAATCGAATAAACGATCGGGCCATCCTGTTCGCTACGTGTCACCACTCCACGCTACTCCTACCCGCGAGTCACCGATACCCTCACCTCAACGGCCTTCACAGCCATAGACACAGGCTCGCCTCGCTCACGAACTACTCCCAGTCTCGTCCGAGCCACATAGAACAGAATCCAACACCGTCCCACGACGGAAATACCCAGAACGGAGACCCCATGACAGACGCGCGAACCGCCCTCATCACCGGAGGAAACCGCGGCATCGGCCTAGCCACCGCTCTGCGACTGCAAGAAGCTGGCTACCGCGTCGTGGTCGGCTCACGCTCCGGCCAAGCCCCCGAAGGCCTCGACGTAGTCACCCTCGATGTCTCCGACACCGACAGCGTCAATGACGGTTTCACTGCCGCCGAAGAACTCCTCGGCAGCCCCATCGAAATCCTCGTCGCCAACGCAGGAATCACCCGAGACATGCTCCTCATGCGCATGAAAGACGAAGACATCAACGACGTCCTAGACACCAACCTCGTCGGAGCCATCCGCTGCGCCCGCCGTGCCGCCAAAGGAATGCTCCGCCTCAAAAAAGGACGCATCGTCTTCATCTCCAGCATCGTTGGCACCAAAGGATCCCCAGGGCAAGTTAACTACGCCGCCAGCAAAGCCGGACTCATCGGCGCATCCCGCTCCCTCGCCCGCGAACTCGGCCCCCGATCCATTACCTCCAACGTGATCATGCCCGGCTTCATCGCCACCGACATGACCGACGAACTCCCCGAAGACCTCAAAGAGAGCTACCGCAAAGAAATCCCCCTCGGCCGCATGGGAGAAGCAACCGAAGTCGCCAACGCCGTAGAGTTCCTCGTCTCACCCGGCGCCTCCTACGTCAACGGCGTCGTCCTACCCGTCGACGGCGGATTCGCGATGGGAAGCTAACCAACCACGCCTTATCCCCTCACATCTGAAAGGAAACCCCACACACAATGCCGATCCTCGAAGGCAAAACCATCGCCATCACCGGCGTCCTCACCGAATCCTCAATCGCGTTCCACGTCGCCAAACTCGCCCAAGAACAGGGCGCAAACGTCATCCTCACCTCCTTCGGTCGCACGATGAAAATCACCAGCGCCATCGCCCGCCGACTGCCCAGCACCGCCCCCGTCATCGAACTCGACGCATCTAAACCCGAAGACTTCGAAGCCTTCGCTGACCGCATCGGCGAACACAGCGACCACCTCGACGGCGTACTGCACTCCATCGGATTCGCGCCCAAGCCCGCATTCGACTTCATCGACGCCACCTGGGAAGACGTAGCCCCCGCACTACACATCTCCGCCTACTCCCTCAAAGCACTCGCCGTCGCCGCCGAACCACTCATGCGCCCCGGCAGCGCCATCGTCGGGCTCACCCTCGATGCATCTGTTGCCTGGAACGGATACGACTGGATGGGTGTAGCTAAAGCCGCCTTCGAATCAACCTCACGCTACGTAGCCCGCGACATGGGACCCAAAGGCATCCGCTGCAACCTCATCGCAGCCGGCCCCATCAGCACCACCGCAGCAACATCCATCCCACAATTCTCCCGCTTCGCTGAATGGGGCGAACACTCCCCGCTGGGATGGGACATCAGTGACCCCGTGCCGGCAGCCAAAGGATGCATCGCCCTGTTGTCAGACTGGTTCCCCGCCACCACCGGTGAAATTGTCCATGTCGACGGCGGATTCCACTCTCTGGGCGGCTAAACCAACACACCACAAAGAGGAACACACAGTGGCGTGAGCAGCGAACAAAACCTCTGCTCACGCCACTGATGCATCTATCCAACCGTCACGTATCTCAGGAACTGTCTTGTGACGCCGATGAATCCGGCGACACGCCCACACAGTCTCACGGGCTGGAACACAGCAAGGTTGAAGATCATGACCACGACCGCAAACCCTCACCACGCCCTCGGCCGTGACGTATGGACAGCCGCCCGTCACCCCCTCGCACGATTTCTGCGCGGACTCGCCGCCGGAGAACCCATCCCTAACGACGGCGCCTGGACCCGAGTCACCCCCTGGGGGCCAAACATCCAAGCCATACTCTGCTTCGGCACCCACTCAATCCTGGCCGTCTCCTACGACTTCACCGACAACCAGCTCGAAGAAATAGGAGTCAACGGCGGCCCAGAAGCCACCAGCGCCCGCGTGCTCAACCACCTCGCCGGCCCCACAGGCTGGATCGGTGCACCCAACATGCTCATGCTTGCCGCCGGCACCGGAAACGAAAACGGCGACTCCGAACCCCTCGTCAGCCGCCCCGACCTCAACCAGCGACCCACCGTCGAAATCGCCCGCCGCACCATGACCGAAGTGCAAGTACTCGGCCACCCCAACCCCGAAGAACACGACGTCGTCGTCATCGGTAACGGCGTTGGAGGCCTACGCGGCATCGCTGTCGAAATCGCCCCCGAACGGCGAGGCCAAGGACACGGCCCCGACCTGCTCCACCGCGCCTTAGCCAGCATCCCAGAAAACGAAGTCATCGCCTCAGCAGTTTTCGCCGGTGACGCCGCCATGGCAGCAGCGTTCATGGCCGAAGGGTTCACCCACATCGGCAGCATCCAATACTTCAGCTCACGCCCCGAACGACGCTAACCAGCAGCAGCGGGGCCAGCAGCAGTGAAACAACCACAACAGCCAACCCCGCTCACCACATCACTCACTCCTGCGCGCGCACAACCGCACCCTTAGGAACCACCACCACACCGCCATCGCTGACATGCCAGCCCGCCGCACGATCCACCTCAGGATCCACACCCACCGTGGCGCCGGGTTCAACCACCACGTTTTTATCGAGGATCGCGCGGCGAATAGTTGCCTTACGCCCCACCTTCACGTTGTCCAACAACACCGAATGATCCACCTCGCTGTAGCTGTTTACCAGCACATTCGGTGAGATCACCGACCCATTGACTTTGCCACCAGAAATGATCGTCCCGTGGGAAGTGACCGAGTTCAGCGCCTCCCCACGACGCCCCTCCTCGTTATGCACGAACTTCGCCGGCGGGTACGGCACCGACATGCTCGTAAACAACGGCCAGTCGTAGTTGTACAGGTTGAAGATCGGCTCTATCTGGATCAGATCCATGTTTGCCTCGTAGTACGAGTCGATCGTGCCCACATCACGCCAATACGCCCGGTCTCGATCGGTAGCGCCAGGGATCTCGTTGTTGTTGAAGTCGTAAACGAACCCCTCACCACGGTCAACGAAATGAGGAACGATGTCCCCGCCCATGTCGTGGTCGCTGTCCTCATTCTCCGCGTCTTGCATAATCACATCGCGCAGCACGTCAGCGTCGAAAACATAGTTGCCCATTGAGGCGAGAACTTCCTCCGGAGAGTCAGGCAAACCCTTAGCATCCGTTGGTTTTTCCCGCCATGCGCCAATCTTGCAGTTATCGGCCTCATCGACCTCGATCACACCGAACTGGTCACCCAACGCAATCGGCTGACGAATCGCCGCGACGGTGATGCCCGCACCCGTCTCGACGTGTTGCTCAACCATCTGGCTGAAATCCATGCGGTAGACGTGATCAGCGCCAACCACCACAACGATGTCAGGCCGCTCATCGTCCAGAGTGTTCAAGCTCTGATAAATCGCATCAGCGCTGCCCATGTACCACTGCTTCCCCTTGCGCTGCTGCGCAGGGATAGGAGCCACATAGTTACCGAGCATGTTTGACATCCGCCACGTGCGCGAAATGTGCCGGTCAAGGGAATGAGATTTGTATTGTGTGAGCACGACCACCTTCAGGTAGCCGGAGTTCACGACGTTACTGAGAGCAAAGTCGATGAGGCGATATACGCCCCCAAAGGGGACCGCAGGTTTTGCCCGATCAGCAGTGAGCGGCATGAGTCGTTTGCCTTCACCGCCAGCCAGGACGATAGCCAAAACGTTGGGGTTGCGTTTCTTGGTCGTGGGCATGCCTCGAATCTAGTGATATTCCGCCCGCTGGTGTTCCGCGTGGACAAATGCGAACACCTCAGTGATCACGCTGTGGCACAGCGGGAATGGAGCCGGGGTGCAGAGACGTTCTACGAGTTCACTCACGAACGAGTCAGCTCTGACAGCTAGCTGCGACCAAGGGCAACAGGCGCATAAGGTCACCGTGTGCGAGCAGATATTTTGTCCAAGGAATACCCGCCGAATGTGTACGGCGGAGCCGGTGTCCATGTCGAAGAACTAGTTAAGGCTTTGCGGGCACGGGGTGATATCGATGTGCGAGTTCGTGCATTCGGTGACCCCGTCGATGAACCAGGAACCAGCGGCTACCCCGAACTGCCCGAACTAGCGCAGGCAAACGGCGCTATCCGAACCCTAGGCCAGGACCTTGCGATAGCAGCTGACGTTGTTGGCGCTGACCTTGTTCATAGCCACACGTGGTACGCGAACATGGCTGGCCATCTCGGATCTGTGCTGGCAGGGATTCCGCACGTAGTGTCAGCACACAGCCTGGAGCCATTACGGCCATGGAAAGCAGAGCAGCTCGGCGGCGGCTATCGTGTTTCTAGCTGGATCGAGAAAACAGCCTACGAAGCCGCCGCGGCCGTGATCGCAGTCAGCCACGGCATGCGCGCCGACATCCTTAAGTGCTACCCCGGCCTAGACCCAGACAAAGTCAAGGTGGTGCACAACGGTATTGACGCGCACAAATGGGCCCCGGATCACTCAGATGCAGGCAAAGACCTTGTTCGCTCTCTAGGGGTGAACCCCGATGCTCGCTCAATCGTGTTTGTGGGCCGCCAAACCCGTCAGAAAGGGTTGCCGTACATGCTGCGTGCGGCGAAGTCGTTGCCACCAGATGTGCAGCTGGTTTTGTGCGCTGGCGCCCCTGACACTCCCGAAATCGGGGCCGAGATCGCTGCTTTGATGAAAGAACTGCAGGATACGCGCCAAGGCGTGGTGTACATCCCTGAGCATCTTCCACGTCACAAGGTGATTGCGTTGGAAACGAACGCCACCGTGTTCGCATGCCCCTCGATTTATGAACCGCTGGGAATCGTGAACTTGGAGGCGATGGCATGCGAAGCGGCCGTGGTGGCCACCGCAACTGGCGGCATCCCGGAGGTTGTTGTTGATGGCCAGACCGGGTGGCTGGTCGATATCGAGCAGGTCGATGATGGATCAGGAACTCCAGTTGATGAGGATGCTTGGGTTCACGATTTGGGCAATGCTTTGAATGAGGCTGTCGCTGACCCGCAGGAGGCGCGGCGTCGAGGTGCTGCTGGTCGAGCGCGGGCGGTGGAACAGTTCTCGTGGGACTCCATCGGCGATAAGACGATGCAGGTGTATGAATCTGTGCTCGTGTAGGTGAGTGGTACTGCTGTTGTTCTTGTGGGAGCGGAGATGGTTTGGTTCTTTTCTGACTCCCGCAGGGACAGGGCCTAGTCGTCTTCGGGGTGGTTATTGCGCAGCCCGGCAAGGGTGAGGGCGGCGATGCAGGTAGCTGAAGCGAGTGCGGTGTCGGCGGCGATGGTGAGCCTGCGGAGTGCTTCGGCGCGGCGGTTTACTTGCTCGAGAGCGCCGTCGTCAGGCATCGCTAGTCCAAGGCGTGCCATATGTCCGAGTGTGGCGGCTTCATCAATAACGGCGCGGTGGCTTTCGGGTAGTGTATCAGGCAGGTAGGAGTTGCCGGTGTCCAGTGTGGCCTCAGCTAGGTCGCGTAGGCCGCGTGACTGCCAGGGCAAGTGTGCTTCGGCGAGGAGAGCTAAGGCGTTTTCGCGTTCGCTGGCTAGGGTGTGGCGAGTGTCACGTAGGGAGAGTGCTTCGAGTTGCCAGGTGGGGGTGGCGTTCGTTTCGTAGATCTTCCAGTGGACTGTCGGTCCGGTGGAGGTTTCGGGGCGGGGGCGTTGGGCGTCGGGGATGCCGGGTTGGTTATCCCATCCGAAGGGGACGAGCGCGTTTCCGAGGGTGGGGGCAAAGACGCATTCGTTAGCTGTGGTTGCTGCTGAGAGTAAGGCGGAGGAGCCGTGAGGGCAGAGGGTGGGGTGACCGGGGTGGGGGAGCGCCGCCAGGACGACACGTTCGCCTAGGTCTGCCCAGGTTTCGATATGGGATCGTATGGGTTCTGTGGTGTCGATGTCGGGGGCGATGAGCCGGTCTAGGGCTGCGGAGGGTAGGTGGCCAGTGAGGACGCGGGTTCCCCATAGGGCGAGTCTGATGGAGGCGGGGATGGGTGGCACGTGGTCATGGTAGGGGTGGTTGAGGAGGGGCCCAAGTGTGCGCGAGCGGACCACCATCTCGCATATGGTTTTTCGCATGAGCGATGTTCTGGACTTTTCCGAGGTGGGTGTGGTGCGGGGCGCCACCACGATCCTTCGTGACATTACGTGGTCGGTGGAGGAAGGCGAGAGGTGGATCATGCTTGGCCCCAATGGGGCAGGGAAGTCCACGTTGTTGCAGATTGCTGCGGGGCGTCTGCACCCCAGTTCTGGTGTTGCTGGGGTGTTGGACGAGGTGTTGGGCGCGGTGGATGTGTTTGAGCTGCGCGGCCGTATCGGTTTGGCGAGTTCTTCTGTGTCTGAGCGGATTCCAGCTCGAGAGACGGCTTTGGATGTTGTGCGGACTGCTTCATACAACCGTGTCGGGCGTTGGCATGAGCAGTACGAGGGTGTTGACACCGGTCGCGCGGAACGGTTGCTGGAGGCATTGGGGATGTCCCATTTTGCTGACCGTCCCTACGGCAAATTGTCTGACGGTGAGCGTAAGCGAGTGCAAATCGCACGATCGTTGATGACTAACCCGGAGTTGTTGCTTCTTGACGAGCCCACTTCTGGTTTGGATTTGGGCGGCCGTGAAGATTTGATCGCCCGGTTGAGTGCGTTTGCCCATGATGTGACCGCTCCGGCGATGGTGATGGTGACACACCACGTGGAAGAGATCCCACCGGGCTTCACAGATGCTTTGCTGTTGAAGGAAGGCAGCATCGTGGCGGCAGGTCCGCTGGAATCGGTGTTGACGAACGAGAACTTGTCGGAGGCGTTCGGGCTGTCGTTGACGGTGGAGCGTCGCGGTGACCGCTGGACGGCTTACGCGAACAGTTAAGGAGCCGAGCCAGCCCTACCCGTAGGAGGGCGCTGTGGAGAATCTTCCAGAGTGGTTGGTTCACAACGCGTGGGCGGCGTGGCTTGGTGCTGCGTTAATCCTTGCGGGGGTGGAGCTGGCGAGCGCTGATTTTGTGTTTCTCATGCTGGCGGCGGGTGCTTTCGCCGCCAGCATGACTGCTTTTGTGGTGGGTGCGCCGGGCCAGGTAGTGGTTTTCGCTGTGGTGGCGGTGTCGTTGATTTTCACGGTGCGGCCGGTGCTGAAGCAGCGGTTTTTAGCGTCGTTGCCGCAGTTCGCCTCGGGTAAGGAGGCGTATGTGGGGCGCCGTGGGGTGGTGGTGGAAGAGGTCACTGACTGTGGGGGCCAGGTGAAGGTTGATGGTGAGGTGTGGTCGGCGCGGTGGGCTGAAGGCGCGAGGGTGTTACCTGGCGCAGTGGGAGCTTGGGTGCAAGTGTCGGGGGTTGATGGGGTGACGCTGCTGGTGGTTCCGCATGTGGGGCCACAGGACGCGGTTTCTGGCGTGGGTGACTGATTTTGTGTGTTGTTTTTGTTTGCCGTCACTGGCGGTGGATGTTGAGTGCAATTGTGCTTGGTAGCTAGTTGTAGATGTTTTCGGGGAAGGATTTTGGCGTGGTAGCTACCATTATTTTGTTGCTGTTTTTAGCGGTGGCGGTTCTTTTGGTCGTGAAGTCGATCAAGATTGTTCCGCAGCAGACGTCGCTGATCATTGAACGGTTGGGGCGGTATTCACGGACGCTGGATGGCGGTATTTACGTCTTGGTGCCGTTTGTGGACACAGTTCGGGCGGGGATTGACTTGCGTGAGCAGGTGGTTTCGTTCCCGCCTCAGCCGGTGATCACCTCAGACAACCTGGTGGTCAACATTGACACGGTGATTTATTACTCGGTGATTGACCCTAAAAGCGCGATTTATGGGATCGCGAATTTCATTCAGGGTATTGAGCAGTTGACGGTCACGACGTTGCGGAACGTGATCGGTGCGATGGATTTGGAACAGACGTTGACTAGCCGTGATCAGATCAATGGCCAGTTGCGTGGTGTTTTGGATGAGGCGACCGGTAAGTGGGGGATCCGTGTGGCCCGGGTGGAGCTGAAGAGCATTGAACCGCCCGCGTCGGTGCAGGACTCGATGGAGAAGCAGATGCGTGCTGAGCGGGATCGGCGGGCAGCGATTTTGACGGCTGAGGGTGTGAAGCAGTCAGCGATTTTGAAGGCCGAGGGTGAAAAGCAGGCGGCCATTTTGAAGGCCGAGGGTGATGCCCAGTCGAAGGTGTTGGAAGCTCAGGGGCAGGCACGAGCAATCCAGCAGGTGTTTGATGCGATTCACCGCGGTAAACCTGATCAGCAGTTGTTGGCGTACAAGTATTTGGAAGTGTTACCGCAGATCGCGCAGGGTGACTCCAACAAAATGTGGGTTGTTCCAGGTGAGTTCACTGAGGCGTTGCGCGGGTTCGCGGGGGCTTTCGGCGGGAAGAACGGCCCGACGTTCCCTGCTGCGAGTAGCGGCAACACGCCGAAGTACACCGATGACGTACCAGAGGACAATCCGTTCGTGGATACGGATTTGGAGGATCCGCGGGAGGCGCTACGCCGGGCTCGTGAGGAAGTTCAGCGTTCAGAGGCAGAGGTGCACGACAGTGAGGCCCGCATGCGTGGGCAGCGACCGTGAGGTGAGGCCAGGGAACGTTTCGGCGGGGCGCGGTGTGGGTCGATAAGGTCCGTTCGTGCCGATCACTATCACTGATCCCGCCGATGAACGGGTCCGCGACTATTTTTCTTTGACTGATGTGAACCTGCGCCGTGCTCTTGAGCCTGCAGGCGGTTTGTATATGGCCGAGAGCGAGAAGGTGTTGCGGAGGGCGTTGGCGGTGGGGCATCGCCCTCGCTCGCTGCTGTTAGCTCCGCGGTGGGTGAATGAGCTGTCTGATCTCGTGGCTCAATTCGAGGGCGAGTCAGTGCCGGTGTTTGTGGGGGAGCATGAGGTCATCGAGGCGATGACAGGATTCCATCTACATCGGGGTGTGTTGGCGGCGATGCACCGCCCGCAGTTGCCCTCGGTTGAGGATGTTGTCCGGGGTGCGCGGCGGTTGGTGGTGTTGGAAGACATTGTTGATCACACGAATGTGGGGGCGATTTTCCGGTCCGCTGCGGCGTTGGGTGTCGATGGCGTGTTGGTGACGCCTAGGTGCGCTGATCCTCTGTACCGCCGGAGCGTGCGGGTGTCGATGGGGAATGTGTTGAATGTGCCGTGGACGCGGATTGAGCAGTGGCCTGCTGGGGCGGATTGTTTACGGCAGTGGGGGGTGTCGGTGGCGTCGTTTGCGTTGTCGGATGATTCGGTGACGCTGGATGAGTTGGCTGCTGATCCGCCGGAGCGGTTGGCGCTGGTGCTGGGCACTGAGGGGGATGGGCTGCAGCAGCGCACGTTGGCTAAGAGTGACGTGGTGGTGCGTATCCCGATGGGGCATGGTGTTGATTCGTTGAATGTGGCTGCGGCTTCAGCGGTGGCTATGTGGGCGTTGCGGGTGCGTTGAACGTCTCGTAAAAGATTGGCGGCAAGCCTGAATCGGGCGGGCTGTCTTCAGGCTTGCCGCTGGTTCATGTTGGTGAGAGCAGGGGCATGAGCTCGCTGTTCCGTACAGCCTGGTTTTTGTTAGTGGTGCGGTTAGGCGGGGATGGCGTATGTGCCGGTGAGTACTGCGCGTCCCACAACGTGTGTGAGTGCGAAGAAGTGGGCCTTGGCGGGGGAGAAGTCAGCGGTGATCCCGATTTCTTCGGCGGTGGCGTCCAGGGCTGTGACGGCAAAAAAGTATCGGTGCGGGCGGTCGCCCGCGGGGGGAGCTGCTCCTCCGAAGCCGGCGTATCCGTAGTCGTTGTTGAGGTGGAAGGCGCCAGCGGGGAGTTCTTCGCCGCCTTCGGCGCCAGCGTTGGCGTGCAAGCAAGTGGCGTTTCCGGGAATACCTACGGCAACCCAGTGCCAGAACCCTGAGGGGGTGGGGGCGTCAGGGTCGAAACAGGTGATCATGAATGATTTGGTGCCCGCGGGGGCGTCGTGCCAGGAAAGTTCGGGGGAGAGGTTATCGGTGCTGAAGTCCGCGGATTTGGGTAGGTCGCTGCCGTCTTTGAAGTCGACGCTGGTCAACGCGAATGGCGGCACGACGGGAAGCATGCTGTAGGGGTCGGGTGGGATAGGGCGTTCGAGGCTCATATCTTCACCCTAGGGGGTGAGTTGCGGCTGCGTCAGTGTTGAAGTGTCTTTCGGCGAGTAAGGGCATCCAGGCAGATCGTGTTCTGCCTGTTGGAGGCGGTAGTTTTGTACGCCATGGAGCCCGTTTACAACTCGGTCGTCGCTGTTGCCCGCACACTTTTCGCTGCCCAAGGTATCCGTTTCAGAGTGACGGGTTCGGAGAACATCCCCACAGAGGGTGGTGCGGTGATCGTGATGAACCACCTTTCGTACATGGATTTTGCGTATGCGGGTTTGGCGGCTCGCCCCAGCCGCAGGTTGATCCGGTTTATGTGCAAAAAATCGGTGTGGGATCACCCGATTGCTGGGCCGTTGATGTCGGGGATGAAGCACATACCGGTGGATCGTGAGAACGGCAGTCAAGCGTTTCGGGATGCGGTGAAAGCGCTGAAAGCTGGCGAGCTGGTTGGGGTGTTCCCTGAAGCAACGATCTCTCGCTCGTATGAGTTGAAAGAGTTCAAGACTGGTGCGATCCGGATGGCGCAGGCCACAGGGGTGCCGATCATTCCGATTGTGTTATGGGGTACGCAGCGGATTTGGACGAAGGGGCATCCTCGTCGTTTGGGTTATAGCCGTACTCCGATTTCGTTGACGGTGGGCAAAGCGATTAGTGCGCCGAAGCAGGCACCGGCCGATGAGGTTTCTGCCACATTGCGCGCCGAGATGCAGCTGCTACTTGACCACGCGCAGGCCGAATATCCTCGCCTTGAGGGTGATGATTTGAAGTTTTTGCCGGCGCGCCTGGGTGGCACGGCTCCTACGTTGGCGGAGGCAAATGAAATGGACCGCCTGGATCGTGAGCGGCGTCGCGCTGCTGCGGCGCAGAAGAACCCCGGCACGGACAGCGCGGCGTGAGCGGGGCGGCCCGGTCAATCCCGTGGCAGGGCCCTGCCAGTGAGGTGATTTGTCGCCTGGCTGGGCCGGGTGCGCGGCTGCGTGATGACCAGGCCGAGGCTGTTGCTGCGTTGTCTTGTGATGGGGCGCGGGTGTTGGTGGTGCAGGCAACGGGTTGGGGTAAGTCGGCGGTGTATTGGTGCGCTACAGCTGCGCGTCGCGCCGCCGGGGGTGGTGCCACGTTGGTGTTGTCTCCGCTGTTGGCGTTGATGCGTGACCAGATTGAGGCGGCCCGTCGTGCTGGGTTGAACGCGGTGACGTTGAACAGTTCGAACGTGGATGAGTGGTCTGCGGTGGAGGGACAGTTAGCTGCCGGTGAGGTGGATGTGTTGCTCATCTCGCCGGAGCGGCTAGCTCATCCGACGTTTGGTCGGCGGGTGTTGTCGGCGTTGATGGGGAACATGGGGTTGCTCGTCATCGATGAGGCACATGCTGTCTCTGACTGGGGGCATGATTTCCGCCCAGATTATCGCCGTATCGCGCAGATGTTGGCGCGGTTGGATGCCCAGGTTCCGGTGCTTGCGACCACGGCGACAGCCAATGCGCGTGTCACGCAGGATGTTGCATCCCAACTGGGTGAGGCGACAACGGTTTTGCGGGGTCCGTTGGGGCGGGACAGTCTCCAGTTGGCGGTGGTTCCACCGATGTCTGCGTTGCAGCGGTACGCGTGGGTGGCGCAGATGCTGCCGGTGTTGCCGGGGTCGGGGATTGTGTATGCGTTGACGGTTGCTGATGCGCAGCGCGCTACCTGCGCGGTTCAAGCTGTGCATGGAGTGGATTATCCGGTGGCGATGTATACGGGGCAGCTTGAGGCGGCTGAGCGTGCGTTACTTGAGGACAAGCTGCGCCGTAATGAAGTCAAAGCTCTTATCGCTACGAGTGCGTTAGGGATGGGGTATGACAAACCGGATTTGGGGTTTGTTGTTCATATGGGGGCGCCGCCGTCTCCGGTGTCGTACTACCAGCAGGTTGGGCGCGCGGGGCGTGGTATTGAGCATGCTCTTGTCGCCTTGTTGCCCAGCGCGGCTGATGAGCCGGTGTGGCGTCATTTCGCGACGGCGACGTTGCCTGATGAAGGCATGGCGCGCCGGGTTCTTGATGCTCTTGACACTGGTGAGCCGCAGTCAGTGCCTGCGTTGGAGGCGGTAACCGGGTTGCGTCGGGGACGTGTGGAGTTGCTGCTTAAACAGTTAGCGGTTGACCACGTGACTGAACGAACCCCGCAGGGGTGGGTGGCCACGGGTACGCCGTGGCGGTATGACGCTGACCATTACGCCGCCATTGTGCGGGTGCGTGAACGTGAAGCAGCGATCATGCGTGACTATGTGCAGGGCCGGTCGTGTTTGATGGAGTTGCTGCGCGCCAGCCTGGATGATCCGCAGGGTGGGCCGTGTGGGCAGTGTTCGGTGTGTCTGGGTGGGTTACCTGGCCCGTTGGTGCCGGCCGCCGATCCGGCGGTGGTGGCGGTGGTGGCTGAGCAGCTACGGAGCATTGATCATCGGCTGCCTGCTCGAAAAATGTGGCCGGGTGGACAATTCGGGCGGCGTGGGCGAATCCCGGCGGGGGAGATGGTCCTTGAGGGGCGCGTTGTTATTGACATGGATGCCCCGCAGTGGTGTGAGGTGATCGAGTCGTGCCTGCAAGCTCCGGGTGATGCTCCGCGTGAGTTGTGTGAAGCGGCGGTGGGGGTGCTTCGGCGGTGGAGCGCTTCGTGGCCGCAACGTCCAAGTCTTATCTGCTCGTTGGCGACGTTAACGCACCCGCAGGGCCCGTATCCGGTGGCGGGGCAGGTCGCGTCGTATCTGGGCGCGGCGGGGCGGACCGAAGTGGGGAACTGGCTGGTCAGGCCCCCTGTGAGTGAGAAGGGGGAGCGCCCTGCTGGTGGCGTGGAGGCCGCGTTGTGGCAGGAAGCGATCGCATCCGCGCCGCCCCCGCAGCTATCTGGTGGGGGCGGTGTCGCTGGCCGGGAGGTGCTGCTTGTTGTTGATCGCAGCGCTTCTGGATGGCCGATTACGTTGGCTGGTGCGGCGCTTCGCCGATGGGGAGCTGGGTCGGTGCAGCCTCTTCTGCTGCACCGGTGCCCATGATTCACCTGGTTGGGTTCGCTGGTCTCACATGCGGGATTGGATGAACTCCCACGCATCGGAGACGATCCGGTTGATTTCGTACTCCGGTTCCCAGCCGAGGATTTCTTTTGCTTTGGCGGAGCTGGCCACGAGGGTGGCTGGGTCGCCGGGGCGGCGGTCTTTCACTTCGGCGGGGATGGGGTGGCCGGTGACTGCGCGGGCGGCTTCGAGGACTTCTTTGACAGAGAACCCGGTGCCAGAGCCGAGGTTGAAGACACGGTGGGTTCCGGGTTCGCTGGTGTCCAGGGCGAGTAGGTGTGCGCGGCCCAGGTCGACGACGTGTAGGTAGTCGCGTACACAGGTGCCGTCGGGGGTGGGGTAGTCCTGGCCAAAGAGGTAAACGTGGTCGCGTTCCCCGGCGGGCACTTTGAGGATGTTGGGGATGAGGTGTGTCTCGATAGCGTGGCGTTCGCCGTATTTACCGCGGGCTCCTCCGACGTTGAAGTAGCGCAGTGAGGTGGCAGCCAGTCCGTGTGCTTTGGCGTAATCGGTCAGAGCCATGTCAATGGCGAGTTTGGAACGACCGTAGGCGTTGATGGGGTTAGGGGTTAGATCCTCGGTAATCAGAGGGGTTGAAGGCTCCCCGTAGACCGCTGCTGTGGAGGAGAAAACCATGCGGGGAACGTTGTTTTGTCGCACCGCTTCGAGGAGGCGGAAGGTGCCGACAACGTTGTTTTCCCAATACAGTTCGGGCTTTTCGACCGATTCACCGACGAGGGATTTCGCGGCGAAGTGCAAAAGCCCATCGGGGCGCACGTCGGCAAGGATGTCGTGGATGTCGTGGATGCGGGCTTGGACGAACGCTGCGCCGTCGGGGACTGCGTCGGCGTGTCCTGTGGAGAGGTCATCCACCACGGTGACGTCGTGCCCGGCTTCGAGTAACTGCGATGTCACAACAGAGCCGATGTAGCCAGCTCCTCCTGTCACCACGAGTTTCATACCTGATCCTCTCCTGGCGGTGGTCGCCGCGGTCGTTATTTTCAGTGACTGCGCTGCGTTGCTGGGCATGTGTTTGTCACTTCTGGTCACTGTACAGACGACGGTGAGCCTCTGGATGGCGTGGTGCTCAGTCAGGGCTCGTTGTGGCCGATGAGTCCTCGACGGATCACATCACCAGATGTGTGAGTAGGAGGGGAAACACGATGCAGGAATCTCGCCGGAAGCGTCCGCCGAGCCTTTCGGACCGGGATCGTCGGGTCTTGGAGCTGGAGCGTAAGTGGGGTTCAGGTCCAAGTGCTCAGGTGGAGAAGCTCGCCGAAGCACAGCGTACTTTGGGGTTGGACGGGCCGGGGTATGCATTGGTGTTGCGCGCCTTGCTTGAGGATCCGATTGCGTATGCACATGACCCGGAGACGATTGAGGCGGTGCGCGCGGTGCGTGATTCGCGCTCTGGGGGTGATGGGCTGTTTGCCCGTGGCGGCGATGAGGTTCCGTATCCCGGTCAGAGCTACCGGAGTCGATAACAAGGCTTGCGTTTGAGGAACAAGGTGAGGTTGGGAATGGCTGGACAACAGTGGCAAGTGCGGTTACGGACGATCGATGGCACGGAGTGGGTGACGAAACCGTTTGAGGGTGACCCGAATGATCACCTGCAGCGCCTTATTCACGATGAGCACATTGACAGTTACGAGATCGTGGTGGAAGGAACCGCTGAGCGTACTTTTTTCGCTCCGGCGACGGTAAGTTTCACGCGCGCGCACATCGTCGCGCTATGGGTGGAGGCTGTCGCGGCCTAGTGACGAGCGGCTCACAGCCCTCAAAGATGTAGATAGCCCCTGACCTTGGGGAACCTTAGGCCAGGGGCTATGTGTGATTCAGCGGTGCGGGCTTATTCAGCTGGGTTACTTCCAGTGCCGATGTCAGACATCTTCGACTGAGTCCAGGGGGAGAGCAAGGCCATGGCGACCGCGACGATGATTGTCACGATTCCTAGGCCGTAATAGAACGTCACGTCGCCGAGGTCTCTGGTTTGGTCGATGACGACGGCGGCAGTGCCCTGTCCTGCGGCGGCAGCCAGGAGCCACAGCGTCATCGTTTGGGATGCGTACTGTTTGGGCGCCAACGATGTTGTGGCGGCGAGGCCGACGGGGTTCATGAACAGTTCGGCCACGGTCTGTACAAGGAACACCAGGCCTAGGAACCACCATGGTGCGAGGTTGGCGCCACCGGGGAACTTGTCGAAGCCCCAGCCCATCATGAGGGCGCTGAAACCGATGATCGCCAAGGCGATGGCGAACTTCATCGCCGTTGTGGGGAATTTACCTGCCCGGCGGGTGAACACCCAGCCCAGAATGGGCGCCAGAATGAGCACTGCTGCGGGGTTGATTGACTGGTAGGCCTCCGCCGATAGGCCGAAGGAGCCGGCGATCACACCGTCAGTGTTGTCCTTGGCGAAGCTGGCCATCTTTCCGGAGGCCTGCTCGAAGATCATCGTGAACAGCATGCTGCCCACCCACAGCGGCAGGAACGCCCACAGATGTTCCCGTTCGTGGGGGGTGACCTGCGGGCTGCGGAACATGGTGATGAAGTAGAACGCTGAGGCCGCGACGGCGACCGTGAACACAACGTAGGCGATGCCCTGGGCCAGGCCACCGAAGATGGGGGTGTAGAGCCATGTCAGCAGCAGCACCGTGGCCAAGAAGAGGACGGTGTAGAGAGCCAGCTTTTTGCCTTCGCCGGGCTTGAGAGGGGTGGGGACATCGAAGGCGAACTGAGACAGTTTGCCTCGTCCGTACACGAATGCGACCAGGCCGAAGGCCATGCCGATACCTGCTGCCATGAAACCGACGTGGTAGCCGTAGTGGTTTTTGAGGAAGCTGGTGATAAGCGGGGAGATCAGCGACCCCACGTTAATTGACATATAGAACAGCTGGAACCCAGCTTCGCGGCGCGGATCTTTCTCGTCGTAGAGGCCGCCGACCATGGTGGACAGGTTCGGTTTGATGAACCCGGTACCGAAGGCGATGAGGAACAACCCGATCCAGGAAGTAAGGGGGATTGGCACGACAAGAAGTAACTGGCCGAGCATGATGACTACCCCGCCGTACAGGGTTGATCGCCATGGGCCGATCACACGGTCAGCGAAAATACCACCAGGGATGGTCAGGAACAGCACAGATGCCTGATAGGTGGCCATGACGACTTGGCCGGTGTTTTTGTCCAGACCCAGACCGCCGTTGGCGAAGGTATCGGTGATGAAGTACAGCAGAATGGCCCGCATCCCGAACCAGCTGAACCGTTCCCACATCTCGACCTGGAGCATCCACGGCAACCCTCGGGGCTGTCCGAATAAACCAACGTCGTCGCTGGATGGTCCAGTGCGCACGCTCTCGGGGCGCCAACGTGAATGCGTTGCTGGAGAAGAGGGGGAAGAGGAGCTGGGGTCCACGGTGGATGTCCTTTTCACTCGGGTCGTGTCGCGACTGTGGCGCGACAACGGTTAATGAACCTGCAACGGGAGGCTCACCGGTAACCCTAAAGAGATAAGGGACCTTTACGGGAGTAGTTGATCAATAGCGCGCGTCTTCAGGAACGACACAGCAGAAGAGAACTCCCCTGCCAGCGGCAGGGGAGTTCTCTTCTGCTGCTGGTGTGGGTGGGATCATGTCTTTGATCGCAGCAGTATGTGCGTACAGGTTGCGACCAACGCGACATACATACCCACCACTGCTAGGAGCACTAACGCCACGGGGATAAGCACGGGAATGACGCTTGCCCACAGGTCTACGTGAAGGTCGTGGGCGAACTTCAGGGCCACAACCATGAAGGATGCGAAGAGCAAGGCCGTCACAGCGAGCCCAACGACGACAGCTTCGGCAACGGTGACAGCAAATATGTTGCCGCCGCTTAAACCTATCCGGCGCAGCAGCGTGAACTCCCGCGCCCGTGACCGTGTAGTCAGCGTTGTTGTCTGTATCAATGAGACCAATGCCATCACATAGATCATCCCGAAGATGGACAGGTTGCCGCTCAAGCTGCTTTGCATCCGGGTTTTCTGGGCTTGTGCGAGTAGCTCCTCCTTCGACTTCACGGCTCCCGCACCAGCGACGCCACTAATGAATTGCTGTAGCTGGTGCGGTGTTGCGGTAGTGAGAACCTGCGCGGAGGGGAACTGTCCGTGGCGCGCAGCCTCAGATATCGGTAGGTAGTAGGCCTCGTCAGGCAAACCAGTTGCTGTCATGACAACCCGCCCCCTTACCCGAGAACCGTCGAGAAGAGTCAGATCGACCTCTCTGCCCAGAGCAGCCCCACGTGTACTAGCTAGCACAGGGATTTGCGCTGTTGAACCAGCGTCGTGAGGTAGTCGACCAGTCAATGACCCACCGAGCATCGAAACGTACCCCGCCGGGTCGCTCACCCCTGCTACCCGGGTCCGGGTTGCGCCTATGAATGCCTGCGAGGTTGAGGTGAGTGCAATCGCGTGGAAGTTACGGGTTTGCAGCGAATTCGCTGCATCCACCGCCCCCGTGGGGGAGACCCCATCGAGGGCGCTTGCGTACTGGTATTGGCGGGCTGCTCGCTCTAACTGCAGTCGCCCGTCTGCTGCCGAGCTGAATAGAAACCCACCAAGCAGCCCCACAGCGATCACCATCGGCAGAGCGACCGATGATAGCCGCCGCCGGTCACTCCAAGTCCGGGCTGCGGTCAAAGTGAACACTCCCGGAGCGAATCGGCCTCCCGCACGGGCGGCCACCGCTGCAACCCAAGTGATGGCCCAGGGAGTCAACGCACCAATCGCTGTTGTGACGAAGACCGGCAGCAGCACCGCAAGTTGTCCTGCCTGCGGGGTGGTGTTTGTGGCACCGAACAACACAGCGACAGAAACACCCACTAACGTCAAACGAATAAGCAGGCCTACCACGCTCCGGCGCCGGGATGCGTGCCGCGTTGGTGTACTCTCCACGTCTTTTGCTAACCGGCCGGTGAGAACGAACCCGATCAGAGCCACCAAGGCCATCTCAGTGAGGACGAATAACGTTAAAGCGCCTAAATCGAGGTGTCCTGCCCACATTATGTGCCGCCCGATGGACCCGATGGCTTGATAGGCCGCAAAGAGCGGATGCGTCAGGAACACCGCGGTGACCCCGCCAACGACTCCCACCATCGCAGTCAGCGCAGCTGTCTCCACGGCGACCATGGCCTGCAGTTGGTGGGCAGTAGTGCCGTTAAGCCGCAACATCCTCAGTTCTTGGGAGCGCACATGAATAACTGTCCGCACCGAGCCGGCCACCAAAACCATCGCGATGGACACCGTGAGAACCAGAATGATCTGCAACAACAGCCCTATTGCCTGCAGGTCAAGGCGCATTTGAGCTAGTTCTTCGGCGGAGGTTCCTGCAGCGGCAATGACATGCCCGCCGCGCAATCCCTGCATAAGCAGCAACATCGCCCCGGCCATAGCTGTGACCACTAGAACAACCAGCGCCAACCCCATGTAGGTACGGCGGTGGAACCCCAATAGGCGTAGCGAAACTTTCGATACCCCTGCGATACCCCTCATGCTGCGGCCGTGATCTCGGTGAACGCCTGGGAAGCAGCGAACGGGTCGCCTCCGGGAAGATCTCTAACTATGTGACCATCCTGCAAGATGAGGATTCGATCCATGGCCGAGGCAACCACGGCATCGTGAGTGACCAACACCAGCGCTGTGCCCAGTTGTGTCAATTTCGTCAACTCGTGAACCACGTCCCGACTGGTGCGACTGTCTAGAGCTCCGGTGGGTTCATCAGCGAAAACCACACGTCGGGGGACCGCTAGGGCGCGAGCGATCGCCACACGCTGGCGTTGTCCACCAGATAAGGACGCAGGCAGCCGCCGGGAGAACTCTTGCATTCCCACTGACTCCAATGACGCGAGCGCCTCTTGCTCAGTCAGCTTCCCTTGCGTGAAGAATGTTGGTAGCTGAACGTTTTGGATGACTGAGAGAGCATCTATCAGGTTGTACTCCTGGTAGATGTAGCCGAAGTTTTCGCGGCGCACCCGGTCTCTGGTGGCCTGGTCGCTGCTTCCTAGATCTAAGTCATCCAGCAGTACCCGCCCAGAAGTCGGGGCAAGCAGCCCGGCCGCGCAATTGAGCAGCGTTGACTTCCCTGACCCCGAAGCTCCCATGATCGCGGTGCTAGATCCGGGAGCGAAAGTTACCGAAACACCATTAAGTACGTTCCGATCTGTCTCTGCCTTACCAAAGCGAACGACAAGATCAGAAAGGTGAAGCACGCTGAACTCCAGTCTGTGGGGCATCTGCCAAGGCGCAGAAACTTCATGGTGAGGGAAATAGTTAAGAGAAAAGTAGTCGAAAGCTTTTGCCCGGCAGGGAGATAAAGCGCGCAGCCGAATCTGTGAGGGGGTACTCAGTTCATAGCTGCGGCCTCACAAAAAACCGAATTCCAAAACACATAAAGAAAAGGCCGACATCCATTTCGGATGCCAGCCTTTTCTAGAAAATACTGGGTTTCGCTAAGAAACTAGAGTGTCCGGAGGGGGACTTGAACCCCCACGTCCGATAAAGGACACTAGCACCTCAAGCTAGCGCGTCTGCCATTCCGCCACCCGGACAGGTGAACTGCGTTTATCCTACGTGAAACTCTCGCGTTCCGTCGAATCGAGATTCTCACCGCTGCGTTCAACGCTCTTTTGTTTCTGAGCCAAGATGACCAGCCAGTTCCAGTGAGCGCGTCTCACAACGGGATGGAACACTAGCACGCCGCCACACCCAGCGCGAAAACCGCCTATCAATGCCCCAAAAGCGACAAGCCCCACCTCGAGCCCCAGACCCCGTGCCCCGGTGCCATCTGAAAAGAAAGCTTCTCAATGTATCTCTCCAGCCCCCGCGGAGATTCATGCCATGCATCACGCTGCGCAATGGTCTGTGGAGCACCCACGAAAGAGGTACTTTCGATGCATGACCGTCAACCCCCGCGTAGCGCTCGACGCCCTCGTAGCAGCGCTGGAACGACACCTCGAAGCTGCTGCCTCCAGCCATGGAGACAACGACCACACAGTGCGTGCTGCCTACGACGCACTCGAGAACGCATTCGAACGCTACGAAGAAGCACTCGAAGAAGCGTTCGACGAGGTCACGCCCCTCGTGGTGTTCAGAGACGAGGAGGATGACGACTACGACGATGACGACGACGATGAGGACAGCCTCGACGACGACCTCGACGAACAAGACTTCCGCGCCCAATACCTCGGCCTCGACGACGAAGACTACGACGAGGACTCCGATGAGGACGACGACACGGACGAAGACGACTAAACATCGCCCGTAACCAACAGAAAACGCCCGCCCGCGCCCTCGTGACACGGCGGGCGTTTTCCGTACCATCAACAAATGGGATACGTGCTGCTCATCCGCCACGGACGCACCACCGCAAACGCCAACGGCATACTCGCCGGATGGACCCCAAACATACGACTAGACCACGATGGTGAAACCGCAGCAACAGCACTCGGCCAAGCCCTAACCAACACCCCCGTAACCCAGATAGTGGCCAGCCCCCTGCAACGCTGCCAACAGACCGCCAAAATCATCGCCACCACAGCCTGGCCCCACCTCGCAATCGACACCGACGAACAACTCGGCGAATGCCACTACGGACAATGGACAGGCAAACCCATCAACGAACTGACCAAACTGCCCCTATGGCAGCAAATACAGCAACAACCAAGCGCAGTGACCTTTCCCCATAGCGACACCTTCGCAGGAGAGGGACTAGCGCACATGTCCGCCCGTGTCATCGCAGCAGTACGCCACATCGACCACATCAACCACACCACCAACGGCCCCGAAAGCATCACCGTTGTGGTCAGTCACGGCGACCCAGTCAAAGCAGTCCTAGCCGACGCCGCCGGAGCCCACCTCGACACCTTCCAGCGCCTGCACGTCACCCCAACCTCAACCTCACTCGTGCAATACACAGACTCCAAACCACTCCTACATGCCATCAACATTCCCCCCTCCGGCGTTGCCGAAACCTTGCGCCGCATCCACACCGCTCCTACCCACGTACCCACCGGCGACGGCACCATCGGCGGGGGAGCATGACACCCCTCCACCCGCCAACAAAACATCACAACCTGCACCGATAAGCCCGTCATGACAGCCATCAACCCTCGATGAGACTA
This sequence comes from Dermatophilus congolensis, assembly GCF_900447215.1. NCBI lineage: Bacteria > Bacillati > Actinomycetota > Actinomycetes > Micrococcales > Dermatophilaceae > Dermatophilus > Dermatophilus congolensis. Next base: position 1,181,601 of record NZ_UFYA01000001.1, on the reverse strand, counting down.
GGGTGACCGACATGGCGGTTATCGAGTACGACCCCCCGGAAAGGTTCATCGTAGGAACCGTAGGCCAACCCGGCGCGCGTCAATTCTTCCTACAAGTCACCCAGGGACGACGCATCACCACCGTCACCATCGAAAAAGCCCAGGTAGCTGCACTAGCCCAACGCATCGACGACCTCCTCGACACAGTCGTCGGTAACGAATTCGACCACGCCGCCGAACTACTCATCGACAACGCCCCTCTAGACATGCCACTGGCCGAGGACTTCAACGCCGCCACCCTCGCCCTGGCATGGGACGCAGAACGCGACCGCATCATCGTCGAATGTCATGCCCTCGACGAGGCATACAACCCCCCAGAAACACTGACACACCTGCTCCAAGGACACGAACCCGATCCCGACGAAGACCCCACCCAACTCGTCCTACGCGTAGTCATCTCCGCCGCCACCGCCCGAGCCTTTGCCCACCGCGCCCACAACGTCGTCGCAGCCGGGCGGCCAACCTGCCCCTTCTGCGGCGAACCCCTCAATCCCCAAGGCCACATGTGCCCCCGCGCAAACGGATTCAAACGCTAACCCGGCATGACACCCCAACCCCACACACCCCTTAAACCCGAACAACTCCACACCGACGACATCACCCTCATCGGCCGCCTCACCGAAGCATCCAACGACGTATACCTGGCACACACAGCAGGACACCCCGTCGTTTACAAACCCATCAGCGGCGAAACACCCCTATGGGACTTCCCCCATGGAACACTCGCAGCACGCGAAGCCGCGGCCTACCTCATCTCCTCCGCCGGAGGATGGGACCTCATCCCCACCACCGTGCTGCGTGAAGGCCCCCTCGGGCCAGGATCAGTACAAGAATGGATCGGCCCCACCCCAGAACAAACCGGACAGCTACACCACCGACCCACATCCACCCCACTCATCAACCTCCTACCCCCAACAGACCTACCCCCAGACTGGATCCCCATCGCCCGCGGCACCGACCACAACGGCACCCCCCTCACCCTGGCCACCGCCGACCACCCCCAACTACGTTCCCTAGCCACACTGGATGCAGTGCTCAACAACGCTGACCGCAAAGGCAGCCACATCCTGCTCTGGAACAAGCACATATGGGGCATCGACAACGGTCTATGCCTATCCGAAACACCCAAACTACGAACAGTTCTATGGGGTTGGGCAGGCAGACCCCTACCCATAAACGACATTGAAAAACTCACTACCCTGCAGCACACACTCGAAAGCGCGCCAGGAAAAACCCTCAAAGAACTCCTCACCCCCACCGAAATCACAGCCCTGCACCAGCGCATCACCGCACTACAACACACACAACACCACCCCCGCCCCGCCCAAGACTGGCCCTGCCTGCCCTGGCCTGCCCTATAAAAACCGGCACCAAAGACACAAGCCCCCACCCAATCCCCAACACCGCAGTCGGTACCCTTGGCGAGTGCGAACCTGGGCATCACCACACATCCCCACCGTCACCGGTATGGGAATCGAGCCGACCATCACCGACAGCAGCAGCGGCGAACGCAAACCCGTCGACGCTCCACCAACCGCGCGGCTCTATATCTGCGGAATCACCCCATACGACGCCACACACATGGGTCACGCCGCCACCTACGTCATGTTCGATCTCCTACACCGAGCACTCCTGGACGCAGGCCACGAAGTGACATATTGCGAGAACGTCACCGACGTAGACGAGCCACTCCTTGAACGCGCCGAACGCGACGGCGTGAACTGGCAAGACCTCGCCGCCGAACAAACAGACCTCTTCCGCGACGACATGACCGCCTTACGCGTCCTGCCCCCCAACCACTTCATCGGGGTAAGTGAATACATCAAACCCATTGCAGCTGGAGTCACCAAACTCCTGGACAACGCAGCGGCCTACACCGTGCCTATCACCGACGGAACCGCTGTCAGTGACACAGCACACGACATCTACCTCGACCTATCTACCCAACCCACTTTCGGTAACTCCTCCACATGGTCCCGCAATCGCATGATGGAGGTCTTCGCTGATCGTGGCGGCGACCCCGACCGCGAAGGCAAACGCGACCAGCTTGACCCACTCCTATGGCGCGCAGCCCGAATAGGCGAACCCTCCTGGGACGTTGAAGGCCTACCATCCGGGCGGCCCGGATGGCACATCGAATGCACCTGCATCGCCCTGGACCACCTCGGCCCCGGTTTCGATGTCCAAGCCGGCGGAGTCGACCTCATCTTCCCCCACCACGAGATGAGCGCTGTCCAAGCCGACGCTCTGGCTGGAGAAGGCTCCTTCGCGCGTCTCTACCTCCATCAAGAAATGGTGGGACTCGACGGAGAAAAAATGAGCAAGTCGAAAGGCAACCTCATCTTCGTCTCCAAACTCCGCGCAGCTGGTGAAGACCCCATGGCCATCCGCCTGGCCATCCTCGCCCACCACTACGCCAGCCCCTGGGAATGGACCGATGAGGTCCTCCACACCGCCAAAGAACGCCTCAGCCGCTGGCGCACCCACATTCCTGTCCTACCCATCGAAGCCCAAAACGCCATCGTGCACCACGTACGTGAGCGAATCGCCGACGATCTCGACGCACCCGGAGCACTTGCCGCGATCGATGCGATCCTGGCCGGACACACACCCGCAGACGCCCCCGCCGATGCGGACAACCTTGCCGCCCGCATCATCGACGCCCTCCTAGGCATCACCCTCTAAACACACAAAACCCCTGGCTAAACCCCCTGGCCACCACAGGCCGGGGGAGTGGCCAGGGGGTGGCCAGGGCCAGAAGGTCACATTTCTTCACCATCACGGCCACGCAAATACCGCTCAAACTCCCGAGCAATAGCCTCACCTGAGGCTTCCGGCGATTCCACCGTGTCCTTGGCCTTCTCAAGCGACTGCACGTACTCCGCGATCTCCGCATCAGCCGCCATCAACTCATCCACCCCCTGCTCCCACGCAGTCGCCAAATCGATCAAATCCCGCCGCGGAATATCCACCGACAACAAACTCTCCAGGCGCGCAATGATCGCCAACACCGCCTTGGGAGACGGCGACGAAGCCGCATAGTGCGGAACCGACGCCCACACCGAAACACTCGGAATCCCGACATCCCCAGCCCCAGAACTGATGATCCCCGTGATCCCCGTCGGCCCCTCATACGCGGGCGCCTCAAGCCCCAACTCCCGCCGCAACGACTCATCCTCGGCATACACCCCCACCGGAGTTGGCCGCGTATGCGGAGTATCAGCCAGCAACGCCCCAATCGTCACAAACATGGAAGCCCCGCAGTCCTCAGCAAAACCCACCACATCCTCAACAAAAGAGGGCCACCGAAACGACGGCTCAGGGCCACGCACCAACACCACATCCCGCTCAGACAACACCCCCCGAGCCACCGCGAAACGAGTACTAGGCCAATTGATCATCCGATCAGCCCCCGTACCAGTCACCGTTGGTCGAGTCACCTGAAAGTCGTAGTAATCCTCCGGATCCAAGGTGGCCATCTCCTCGGCATCCCACACATTCGCCAAATGGTGACTGGCGCCCGTCGCGGCCTCTCCGGCGTCGTTCCACCCCTCGAAGGCCGCAATGAAGACGGGGTCCCTAAGGGGGCCGTTCTCCTGGGTCTCGATGAGCATCACAACATCTCCTGTTCTGTGCGGTAATCGGGAAGGCCCGATGTCGACCTCGGGATGCTACTGAGAGGAACGACTCAGACAACACTAGAGGTAGGCGCTGTCCCTCCGCAGCGCCGCATCGCTGAGAAAGCACCACCTACAGCCTCGTAGTATGGATCCGGCGCGCTTAGGCACGCCGCCCTCCTCTGTGTCGAAACGAAGGGTCCAGATTGTGAGCAGCCGCTCCGTAGAACAAACAGCCGAGCGTTCCGCATTGGTACGTAGCCTTCTCAAAGAACGCGTACTCGTCGCTGACGGCGCCATGGGAACAATGCTGCAAGCAGCAGACCCCACCATGGAAGACTTCCAGGACTACGAGGGCTGCAACGAAATCCTCAACGTCACCCGACCCGACATCGTCTCCTCGGTGCACCGCGCCTACCTCGACGTCGGCGTCGACATGATCGAGACCAACACCTTCGGCGCCAACTTCGGCAACCTAGGCGAATACGAAATCGTCGAACGCACCTACGAACTCGCCGAAGCCGGGGCACGTATCGCCGCTGAAGTCGCCGCCGAATACGAAACCCCCGAAAAACCCCGATTCGTTCTGGGATCCATCGGCCCCGGAACCAAACTTCCCTCCCTGGAACACGCCACCTACGCCACCTTGCGCGACTCCTACCAGGAATGCGCCCGCGGACTCATCGACGGCGGCGCCGACCTCCTCCTCATCGAAACCACCCAAGACCTACTCCAGGCCAAAGCAGCCGTCGTCGGCGCTAAACGCGCCAACACCGCAGCAGGCACCGACGTGCCGATCATCGCCCAGGTCACCATCGAAACCACCGGAACCATGCTCATGGGATCCGAAATCGGTGCCGCCCTCACCGCACTCCAAGCACTAGGCATCGACGCCATCGGCCTCAACTGCGCCACCGGCCCAGCCGAAATGAGCGAACACTTGCGCTACCTGGCCGACCACAGCCAGGTCCCACTATCAGTTATGCCCAACGCTGGCCTTCCCGAACTCGGCAAAGACGGCGCCTACTACCCCCTATCCCCAGAAGAACTCGCCGAAGCTCACGAACGCTTCACCACTCAATACGGCGTCTCCATCGTCGGTGGCTGCTGCGGAACCAGCCCCGCACACCTAGCCGCCGTTGTCCAAGCCGTCGGTGGTAAACCAGCCACCCCCCGCATCCCCGAAACCCAAGCCACCGTCTCCTCTCTCTACACCGCCGTACCCCTACGGCAAGACCTCAGCTTCCTCTCCATGGGGGAGCGGACCAACGCCAACGGCTCCAAAGCATTCCGCGAAGCAATGCTCGCCGGAGACTGGGACACCTGCCTAGAAATCGCCAAAACCCAAACCCGCGACGGCGCACACGTCCTCGACGTCTGCATCGACTACGTCGGCCGCGACGGCGTAGACGACATGTCCACCCTCGCCGCCAAACTCGCCACATCCAGCACCCTGCCACTCGTGCTGGACTCCACAGAACCAGCCGTTATCCAGGCAGGCCTCGAACGCCTCGGCGGCCGCGCCATCGTCAACTCCGTCAACTACGAAGACGGCGACGGCCCTACCTCCCGCTACACCCGCGTCCTCGAACTCGCCAAAGAACACGGAGCGGCCGTTGTCGCCCTAACCATCGACGAAAACGGACAAGCACGCACCGCCGACGACAAAGTCCGCATCGCTCAACGCCTTGTCGACGCCATGACCGGACCCGAATGGGGAATGCGGGTCGAAGACATCATCGTCGACTGCCTCACCTTCCCCATCGCCACCGGCCAAGAAGAAACCCGCCGCGACGGCATCGAAACCCTCGAAGCAATCCGCCGCATCAACGAGCTCTACCCCGGCATTTCCAGCACCCTGGGCGTATCCAACGTCTCCTTCGGCCTTAAACCCGCCGCGCGTATCGTCCTGAACTCCGTCTTCCTCGATGAAGCCGTCAAAAACGGACTCACCTGCGCCATCGTCAACTCCGCCAAAATCATCCCCACCTCCCGCATCCCGGAAGAACAGGTCAAAGTCGCGCTCGACATGATCTACGACCGGCGCGAATTCGACGAAAACGGCGAATGCACCTACGACCCGCTCGCCACCATGCTCGAAATGTTCGAAGGCGTGGACTCCGCATCCCTCAAACAAGAACGCGCCGCCGAAATGGCCGCGCTACCTCTAGGGGAACGACTCCAACGCCGCATCATCGATGGCGAACGCAACGGCCTAGAAGCAGACCTGGACGAAGCCATTGCCGAAGGCCGTAAAGCCCTCGACATCATCAACGATGACCTACTCGAAGGCATGAAAGTCGTCGGTGACCTCTTCGGATCCGGACGGATGCAGCTACCCTTCGTACTCCAATCCGCCGAAACGATGAAAGCTGCTGTCGCCCACCTCGAACCCACCATCGAGGCCCAAGAAGCCGAAGCAGGCAACACCGGCAGCCGCGCCAAAGCCAAAATCGTGCTCGCCACAGTCAAAGGCGATGTCCACGACATCGGTAAAAACCTCGTCGACATCATCCTGTCTAACAACGGCTTCGACGTAGTCAACATCGGAATCAAACAACCCGTAAACGACATCATCGCCGCCGCCCTGGAACACGACGCCGACGCCATCGGCATGAGCGGACTGCTCGTTAAATCGACCGTTGTCATGAAAGACAACCTGCTCGAATTCAACGAACGCAACATCGCCGAACGATTCCCCGTCCTTCTAGGAGGCGCTGCCCTCACCCGCGCATTTGTTGAACAAGACCTCGCCGAGCTGTACGGCGGCGAAGTCCGCTACGCCAAAGACGCCTTCGAAGGCCTACGCCTGATGGAAAACGTCGCCGAAGCGAAAAAGAAAGGCATCCCCGTCGGCGAAGTGTTCCCCGCCCGCCGGGAACGCCGAGTTCGCAGCAACGTGGCCTCCCCGAACATCGAAGGCGCATCCACCGACGACACCACACGTTCAGACGTCACCGAAGACAACGAAATACCCACCCCACCGTTCTGGGGAACACAACTGGTCAAGGGCATCCCCCTAGCCAAATACTCCGCATACCTCGACGAACGCGCCACCTTCCTAGGACAGTGGGGACTCAAACCCACCCGCAACGCCTCACAAAACGCCGAAGAAGAGCTCACCTCTATCCCCGCACGCGACTACGAAGAACTCGTCGAGACCGAAGGACGCCCACGCCTACGCATGTGGCTCGACCGGATCCTCGCCGAAGAAATCATGCAACCCGCAGTCGTTTACGGGTACTTCCCCTGCTACAGCGAAGGCAACGACCTCGTCGTACTCTGGGACAGCGATGGCCAGCACGTCGAAGGCACCGCACGCACCCAACCCGCACCCGGCAGCGAAGAAACCGCCACCATGGTCGAGCACACCGCCGGTGAAGAACGCATCCGGTTCTCCTTCCCACGGCAGCGCCGCGACCGCAGGCTCAACCTCGCAGACTTCTTCCGCTCCAAAGAGAAATACGACGCCGACGGCACCCCTGACGTGATCGCATTCCAGCTCGTCACAATGGGCGCGCACGTATCAACAGTCACAGCAGGGCTCTACCAAGAAAACGCCTACCGCGACTACCTCGAACTGCACGGCCTATCCGTTCAGCTCACCGAAGCGCTAGCCGAATACTGGCACTGCCGCGTACGTGACGAACTCGGCTTCACCGATAGCGCCGACCTGGACCTCGGCGACGTCCTCGACGTGAAATTCCGCGGATGCCGATACTCATTCGGCTACCCCGCCTGCCCCGAAATCGAAGACCGAGCTGGGCTAGTCGAACTACTCGAACCCGAGCGAATCGGCGTAGAACTTTCCGAAGAGTTCCAGCTCCACCCCGAACAATCCACTGACGCGATGGTCGTCCACCATCCAGAAGCCAAGTACTTCAAGGTCTGATACACCACAACAAACTCATATATGTCTGGGGGCAACCACGCCATGTGGTTGCCCCCAGACATATATGAGCGGCACAAACCCTCTCAAAAGTTCACAACGAACACCCAAACCATGCAGGAGCAGCAGCACAAAAACGCTCCCGCTCCCACGCGCCAACCCCCACCGGCACCACACCCAACAATGGCACCCCATACCGATGCGAATCACCCAACCCCGCAAGATGACGCCGGTTATCTTCAGCTATAGGGCCCGGATCATCCGGCCACGCCCCAATCACCACCCCACGCACACGAATACCCCGCGCCAACAACGCCTCCAACGTCAACTCCGTGTGATTAAGCGTGCCCAAATCCGCCCGCGCAACCACAACCACCTCACACTCCACATCAGGACACGACTCACCCAACGCACACACCAAATCAGCAACCGTGCCATGCTCCCCATCCAACTCCACCAACAACCCACCAGCACCCTCAACAAAAACCACATCACACTGCGCAGCCAACGCAGCAATCCGCTCCACATGCGCAGCCAACGACGGCAAACACACCCCCTCCCGCGCCGCAGCCTGCACCGGCGCCATCGGCGCAACCAACCGAACCCCCTCACTCAAACACTCAACCCCCGACAGACGCGCCACCACCTGCACATCACCCTCCTGCCCAGGCTCCACCCCCGTCTGCGTCGGCTTATCAACAGCAACCCGCCCACCACAGGCCCGCACACTGGCCACCAACGCAGCAGTAACCACCGTCTTACCCACATCAGTGTCCGTGCCAGTAATAACCACAACGCGACTCACAACCCCACCCCCGAAACACCCACACGCACCGCATCCGGCGCCTGAAACGAACTCAACCGCCACCACCGCGCAGCCGGCCCCACCGGCACAACATCAGGCAACGCCACAGCAGCACGCCGCACAATCAACGACGCCTCCACCTCAGCCAGCCGCGCACCCAAACACCGATGCACCCCAAAACCAAACGCCAACCCGTACCCCGTACCCCGCACCGCCGCCTGCACATCCACATGATGACCACTCAACTCCACCAACAACTGCGTCCCAGCCGGGATACGCCTGCCAGCAAGCGTCGTATCCCGCACCGCCTGTCGCCGCCACGCAGCCACCGAAGACGTCGTCGCCAACAACGAGCGCACATGCTCCCGAGCCGCAGCCTGCGCCACCACCTCATCAGAACCCCCCAACCTCGCCCATAAACCACCAGAACGCAGCGCCGAATACAACGCAATATCACCCAACATCGCCGTCGTCTCCTGACCACCAATCACAAGAAAAAACGCCAACGACGCCCGACGGCGCGCATCCACCCCCGCCTCCCGCAACGCATCAAACACCGTCCAAGACCCCGCGCGAACCTCAATCGCATCCCGCAACCACGCAAACAACTCCGCCGCGCTCACCGCCAACTCAACTTGACGCTCCCGATCCGGAAACCCCCAAAACAACTCCAACGAATCCTGACTCCACCGCCGCAACGACACCGACTCAGGCATCGGCATCCCCGTCAACTTCGTAAACACCGGCGCCGCCACCCGACGCGTAAGCGCCACACTCAAATCCACCACCGCACCCGAATCCACCACCTCACGCACTCCACCCAACGCCTCATCAGCCAACGCCTCTGCCCGCGGCACCACCCCATCCACCCGCCGTGGAGACACAAACCCAGCAACCACCCCACGCACCAACCGATGCGCCGCACCACTAGCCGAAGCCAACACCGGAGGCAACGCAAACCCCACCCCCGCCAATACCCGCAACGCCTCCGGACACAACGGCACCATCGCCGTCAACGCATTCTCTGGACCAAAATCATCCGCCCGCCCCAAAACCTCACGCACCAACACCGGATCACTCACCCGCACAAAACCACCCAACCCCGGCCCCCCACCAGGCACATGCGCATCCAAATACGCATGCATCGGACACCCCACCTCACCCAACGAGACGCCAACAGCACCAGTCACAGTCACAGCGAACTCCCATCCACAACCGACGACGAAAAACCCCGCCCGACACCCACCCCATCCACAACCTCACGCACCACCCGCGCAGCCTCCTGCACCTGCACCAACGGAACACTGCCATCCACACTCAACCGCAACCGCGAAACCCCATCAGGCACACTCGGAGGCCGAAAACACCCCACCCCCACACCACGCTCAGCCAACCGCCCAGCCAACTCCACCGCCACCGACGCATCACCCACCGGCACCGACTGCACCGCCCCCGGCGCCCGCCCCACACCACAAATCCGCGCCACCGCATCCGCACGCACATGCAACCCCGCCACCAATTCCGGCGACCCCGCCACAATCCGCGCCGCCTGCGCCGCCGCAGCAGCACACGCCGGCGCCAACCCCGTATCAAAAATGAACGACCTAGCCGTGTTCACTACGTGATCCCGCAATACCTCCGGACCAGCCACAAAACCACCCTGAGACCCCAACGCCTTCGAACACGTTCCCGTCACCACCACATGCCCCACCCCAGCCAACCCCGCAGCAACCACCCCACCCCGCCCCTGACCCAACACACCCACACCATGAGCCTCATCCACCACCAACAACGCGTCATACCGATCACACACCTGCGCCAACCCCACCACATCAGCCGCATCACCCAACACCGAATACACCGACTCCACCACAACCAACGCACGCCGAACCTTCCGCTCCCGCAACACCCGCGCCACCGCCCCCACATCACCATGCGGCGTCACCACCAGCTCAGCCCGACCCAACCGAGCCGCATCCACCACCGACGCATGCACATGCTCATCCAGCACCAACAACGTCCCCGGCCCCGCCAACGCCGACACCACCCCCAAATTCGCCGTATACCCCGACGAAAAAAGCAACACCGACGGCTGCCCCACCAGCTCACCCACCGCCTGCTCACACTCCACATGAGCCAAAGACGTACCCGAAACCACTCGACTAGCCCGCGCCCCGGCCCCAAACCTCTCCACCGCATCCCGCGCCGCCGCACACACCCGAGGATCACGCGACAACCCCAAATAGTCATTACTCGACAAATCCGTCCGCACCACCGCAGCAGGCCCCGCAGCACGCACCCAACCACGCCGCTGCCGAGCCAAACGACGCCCCTGAACCCAATCCCACATCGAACTCACCGCGACCCCACCCCATACACCGCACCCACCGCCGAGACAATCCCCGCAGCGACCCGCGCCACATCCTGAACCGAAGCCACATACGGCGGCATCGTGTACACCAACCGCCGGAACGGACGCACCCACACACCCGCCTCCAACGCCGCCCGAGTCACCGCAGGCACATCCACCTCCTCACACAACTCCACCACCCCCACACCACCAAGCACCCTCACATCCACCACCGACGGCAACCCCCACGCCGCCTCCAAACCCCGCAACAACTCCGACTCCAACATCGCCACCTGCCCACCCCACCGCTCCCGCACCAACCCCACCGACGCCCCAGCCACCGCACACGCCAACGGATTAGCCATAAACGTCGGCCCATGCAACAATGCCCGAAACTGCGAGCGCGTAATCACCTCACCCACCTTGGCCGAACACAGCACCGCCGCCAGCGTCATATACCCACCCGTCAACGCCTTACCCACACACATCACATCCGGACACACCCCCGCCCACTGCGAAGCAAACAGCTGCCCAGTACGCCCAAACCCCGTCGCAATCTCATCCAACAGCAACAACAACCCATGCTCATCAGCAACCCGCCGCATCGCCCGCAACGCCTCAGGTGCCCACACATACATGCCCCCAGCCCCCTGCAACACTGGCTCAGCCACCAACGCCGCTACATGATCAGCATGCTCAGCCACCACCTCCTCAAGCTGAGCTACCCACGCCTGCACCTGAGCCTCATCAGAGACCAATACCCGACCCGCAGCCGAACACGGCCCCTCCAGCCCACCATCAACCTCACTCGCATTCACCAACCGCGCCACCGGTGGACGCGGCAAAAACACATGCCGAGGCAACAACGCCGGAAAAGCCGCATGCATCCCATCCACCGGATCACACACACTCATCGCACCCAACGTGTCCCCGTGATACCCACCCCGCAACGCCACAAAACCACCCCGCTGCGGGCGCCCCTGCGCAGCCTGATATTGCACAGCTAGCTTCAACGCCACCTCCATCGATACCGACCCTGAATCCGCAAAAAACACATGCGCCATACCCGGCGCCAACTCCCGCAACTGCTCCGCCAACTCCACCGCCGGCGCATGCGTCAAACCACCAAACATCACATGCGAAAACCGCCCCACCTGCTCACGCACCGCATCATCCAACGCAGGGTTGCGATACCCATGCACCGCACTCCACCACGAACTCATCGCATCAACAGCCTCAAAACAGGCACCATCGGCAGCCTCAACCGACAACCGTGTGTCCTGCGCCGCACGCACCGCGTACGGCGCAGGACCATCCAACGGTGCATACGGATGCCACACCAAGCCACGATCTCGGCTGATCACATCCACACCACCAGCCGCCCGCTCCAGGGCAGCGCCAGCGCCGTCAACAGAACGCGACACGATCACACCTCACGCATTCGGAGCCAACGATGTACCCGCACCGCGATGCCGCACCGTTGCGTGCACATGCCCACCGCGAGCATCCTCAGCCGAAGGCGAGCCCGGACATACCTGCGACAACTCATCCACACACTGCTGAGCAGCATGCTCAGCAGAGCCGACAATCACGAAACCCCCATCGTGGATCATCGCCACATCATCCTGAGTCGCTTGCCCCTCACTCGTGAGGTAATCACCCAAGAAAATCGAATTCGCGACATGCAACGCCAACGGCTGCAACGACCGCAAATGCATCTCCCGACCACCAGCAATACGCAACTCCGCCGTAGGAGCAGCGAACCGTGCCAGCGCCAACACTCGCAAACACCGCGACGGCGTCAACGACCACTCCTGGGAAAAAGGCGTTCCCTCAAACGGCATCAAGAAATTCACCGGAATCGAATCAGACTTCAACTCCACCAGTGCAAACAACGCCTCAACGATCTGCTCATCGCTCTCACCCATCCCCACAATCAGTCCCGAACACGCAGATAGACCAGCATTCTTGGCCTTCGTGACCGTATCCACCCGATCGGCGTACGTATGCGTAGAGCACACCTGGTCATAACGAGACTCAGCCGTATTGACGTTGTGGTTATAGGCGTCCACGCCGCATTCATGCAGCCGCTCAGCCTGCCCATCCTTCAAAAACCCCAAACAGGCACATACCTCCAAGTTCGGGTTCTCCTCCTTCAATCGAGAAACAATGTCCCCGACCCGCTCCACATCCCGGTTACTTGGGCCACGCCCACTGGAAACCAAACACACCCGCGTCGCCCCAGCGCCGATACCGTGCTGCGCCTGCTCCAACGCCTGCTCCGGCTTCAACCACGAATATTTTTCAATCGGGGCGGTCGAACCCAGACGCTGACTGCAGTAGTTGCAATCCTCAGGGCACAACCCAGACTTCAAATTAACCAGGTAGTTCGCTTTCACCGTGTTACCGAAATACGCCCGCCGGAGCCGCCCAGCCGCAGCCACAAGATCCAACAGGTCCGCCTCAGGGGAACCCAAAATCGCCAGGGCATCCTCACGCGTTAACGGTTCGCCAGCAAGGCAACGGTCAGCTAAATCTGCATAGTTAGTGAACACCGTTCAAGAGTAAGCAGGAACCCTTGAACAATGTTCAAGAATGAACATGATCCACGCCCCAACCTCACCCCGCCCCCACCACCTACCCTCAAAACCTCACACCACGCCCGACAGGAGCCCCCGTGACGCTCACCCGCGACACCATCGGCCAAGCCGCCCTCACCCTCATCCAACAAGCAGGACTGCCATCCCTATCAATGAAAGGCCTAGCCACCCACCTCGGTGTTGCCCCAGGCGCCCTCTACTGGCACGTCGACAACAAACAAGAACTCCTCGCACTCCTGGCCGACACCATCCTCACCAGCCCCCCATTCACCCCCACCACACCCACCCCTGACACACGCACACCTGCCACCCTCGCCAACGACCTACGAACCTGCCTACTAGCAGTACGCGACGGAGCCGAAATCGTCTCCTTCGCCCGCGCCCTCCACCCAGAGGGCCCCACCCCCATCACCCCCATCACCCACGCCATCCGCCACCACCACCCCCACGCACACCACGCAGAATGGACCGCCCGCACACTCGTCCACTTCATCCTCGGATACGTCGCCGAAGAACAAAACCGCAGCGAACTCACCCGCGCAGGCCTCACCCAACCCACCCCACCAACTCAACCCACCGAGGCCGCATTCACCTTCGGAGTTGAGGCCATCCTGCGCGGATCACTACACAGCAACCCCACCTAAAACCTCACGACACACACGAAGCCCCCTGCTGCGCAGCCTCCCGCGAATCCGAAGCAGCCGTACCCGCCGTCGGATCCAAAGCCCGCTCAATCGCACCCTCAGGAATAGCCGGAGCAGTCCCACCCCAGGCCGGACATACCTGCTGAAAATGACACCACGAACACAACTTGCTCTTCGAGGGCAAGAATTCACCCACCTCAGCCGCAGCAGTAATCGCATCCCACAACGCACGCACCTTGCGCGCCAACCCCAACAAATCCTGCTCCACCGGATCAAAACGAATAATGTCCCCATTCCCTAAATACACCAACTGCAACCGCGCCGGAACCTGCCCCCGCATCCGCCACAACACCAAGCCATAAAACTTCATCTGGAACAACGCCTTACTCTCAAACCCCACCCCAGGCGAACGCCCCGTCTTGTAATCCACCACACGCATCCGGCCATCAGCAGCCACATCCAGCCGATCCACATACCCCCGCAGCGTTAACCCATCCAGATCCGTCTCCACATACAACTCACGCTCGGCAGGCTCCAGCCACTGCGGATTCTCCAACGTGAACCATCGCTGCAACAACGCCGTAGCCTCCCGATGCCACCCCCGCACCGCAACCTCATCCTGCGCATCCACCACACCAGCCAGCTCCGGACGATCCTGCAGCATCCGCTCCCACGTCGGCGCCACCATCGACACCGCCAACTCCTGCGTCCGCTCCGCCGCCGGCACATCAAAAAGATGCTCCAACACGTCATGCACCAGCGTGCCCCGCGCCATCGCAGCCGTCGGAGGCTCAGGCAACTTATCAATCACACGAAAGCGATACAGCAACGGACACTGCATGAAATCAGAAGCTCGGGACGGAGAAAGCGCTGGCATGCCCTCAACCCTAAACACGCCCACCGACAACCAACCCAACCAACCCCCACGCCACCCAAAAACACCCCCGAAACCGCCACCCTGCAAACCCAGTTTGTCATCAGCACACCCCATGCCGACGTTCAGGCCACCCCCGCCATTGAAGTACTGTCATGACCATGCCCCGCCCCACGGACACCAGCGGACCCACCCCGTCCCGTCCCGCCACGGCACCGCACCAGCGCCCCTCCGGTGCCATCTTCGTCGGCACCATGATCGGAACCCCCATCTACGTGGGAATCAGCTGGTTCCTCATTGCCGCCCTCCTCATCACCACACTCGGACCACAATTCGCGCGCCTCGTACCCGGCATTGGCTGGGCCTCCTACGCAGCCGCCCTCCTGTACTCCCTCCTGCTGCTCGCCTCCGTCATGGTCCACGAATTCGCACACGCACTCCTCGCACTGCGATTCGGATTTCGAGTCGACCGCGTCATGGCCGACCTCATGGGCGGACACACCGCATACGACGCCGAAAACATCACCCCCGGCAAACAAGCCGCCATCGCCGCCGTCGGACCACTAGCAAACGGCGTCATCGCCCTCTGCGGAATAGCACTCGAAAACATCGTCACCGACCCCCTCGCCCTCGTCCTGACCGGCGCAGTCACCTGGACCAACGCATTCGTCGCAATCTTCAACCTCCTGCCCGGAATCCCACTCGACGGCGGACACATCGTCTCCGCCCTCGTCTGGAAAGCCACCGGAAAACGCACCACCGGCACACGCGTAGCTGCCCACGCCGGACGCCTCCTCGTCCTTGCCGGCATCGCAGCCCTCGCCTACGGCATATGGACCGCAAGCCCATGGGGATCACTCTGGAACATCGCCGTCGCCGTCGTCCTCTCCGCGTACCTATGGACCGCAGCCACCCAAACCCTCAAAACCTCCAAACTCCTCACCCAACTCGAAAACGTCGACATCACCACCCTGCTGCACCCCGTCCGCATCATGCCCATCGACGCCCCCCTCAGCGAGATCCCCGGACGCGGACCTAACGAAAACGGAAACCTACCCGCCGTCGTCATCGTCACCGATACAGACGGAACCCCTCGCGGATACCTCGATCCAGAAACCGTCCGCATGGCCCTCGAACACAGCGGACCAAACACCCCCGCCTCCGCTGGCAT
The DNA here is from genome assembly GCF_900447215.1 of Dermatophilus congolensis. Taxonomy (NCBI): domain Bacteria; kingdom Bacillati; phylum Actinomycetota; class Actinomycetes; order Micrococcales; family Dermatophilaceae; genus Dermatophilus; species Dermatophilus congolensis. Next base: position 1,165,612 of record NZ_UFYA01000001.1, on the reverse strand, counting down.
GAAACTCCCTACCAACAACTGGGCCCTCGAAACCCACCAACACAACCTCGACGCCGAAACCATCGTCATCGCAATGAACGAAATGGACTCACCCATCGTCGTCCTCGTCGAAAACGGCACCCCCTTCGCCGTCGCTGAAGCGGGCCTTATCGCCTCCGCCCTCAACAACCCCTCACACAGCACGCAAAGCTGACCAGCCAATCCGCCCTAGACTGGATGAGTGACCAACGCAAGCAAGCAAAACCACTCGGCCGAACCCACCGGAGCTTCCCTGCGACGTGGCCCCTTCCAAGCCGGGGAACGCGTACAGCTAACCGACCCTAAAGGGCGACTCCACACGGTAACGCTCCAACCCAAAGGCCAATTCTTCACCCACCGCGGCAGCGTCGAACACGACGACCTCATCGGCGCACCCGACGGATCAACAGTGAAGAACACCGCCGGCATCGAGTACCTCGCGCTACGGCCACTGCTATCTGACTACGTCATGTCCATGCCACGAGGCGCCCAAGTGGTCTACCCCAAAGACTCCGGACAAATCGTCGCAATGGCCGACATCTTCCCCGGCGCACGTGTCGTCGAAGCAGGCGTCGGCTCCGGAGCACTATCCATGTCACTCCTACGAGCCGTCGGTGACAACGGACACCTTTACAGCTTCGAACGCCGAGAAGAATTCGCCCAGATCGCCCGCGGTAACGTCGAAGCATTCTTCGGAATGGAACACCCCGCTTGGACCGTCACCGTCGGTGACCTCGTAGAAGCCCTATCAGCCACCTGCGAACCAGGCACTATTGACCGCGTCGTCCTCGACATGCTCGCACCCTGGGAATGCCTCGAAGCCGTCGCCGAGGCACTCATGCCCGGCGGAGTTCTCATCTGCTATGTAGCTACAGCCACCCAGCTCTCCCGCACTGCCGAAGCAATGCGCGACCACGGCGGCTTCGCCGAACCAGCCGCCTGGGAATCACTCGTGCGCGGATGGCACCTCGAAGGACTAGCAGTACGCCCCGAACACCGCATGCACGGCCACACCGGATTCCTCATCACCGCACGCCGTCTAGCCCCCAACACCGCCCCACCACTACGCAAACGCCGCCCAGCAAAAGGGGCACACGGCGAAACAGTCATGCCCTTCGGTGCAGGAGAATGGACCCCCGCCGACGCAGGCGAACGCCCCCTCTCAGACAAAAAACTGCGCCGCACAGCACGCGAAGCCACTACAAACGCTGCACACATGACCGAACGGACAACCGGGGCCTTACCAGAAGGCTCCGAGCCACCCCCGGAGGCCGCAGATGACCGGACCAACTCCTGACCCAGGAAGACCACGAACCCAACCAACACCAGCCACGGCACACGAACACAGCGGCCACCCCAAGCGCCTGGAACACGCAAACGCTCAACTGGCGCGCCGCAACGAACAACTCGTCGAGGCCCTCAATTCAGCACGGGATGCACTAGCAACACTGCGAGAACGAGTCGCCGCGCTCGACTCACCTCCGCAAACCCACGCCGTGGTCACCTTCGCCCGCGACGTATGGGCCGACCTTGTCAGCAACGGTCGGCCCATACGGGCATGTCTAGCTCCAGGGCTAGAAGACCGACTCCACCCCGGCGATGAAGTGCTCCTCAACGAAGAACTCACCGTTGTAGCCCGCATCGACCCCGACGAGAGTCCTGCACGCCACGGAGACGTGATGATCGTGCACGAACTATGGGACACAGACCGACTCGTTGTCACCGCACGTGGCGAAGATCGACGCGTTGTGCGCCGAGCCCACCAATTACAAGGCGTACCACTCAAACCGGGCGACCCAGTCCTCATCGACAGCCGTGCTGCTCTTGCCCTCGAACCAGTACCCGTACTCGAAGTCGAAGATCTCACCCTCGAAGAAGTTCCTGACGTCTCCTATGACGACATCGGTGGGCTCTCTGAGGAAATCGATCAAATCCGGGACGCCATCGAACTGCCCTACCTGCATCCAGAGCTATACCGAGACCATCAACTACGCCCACCTAAAGGCGTACTGCTCTACGGTCCTCCCGGAACAGGGAAAACCCTGATCGCCAAAGCAGTTGCTGCTTCTTTGGCACGTCAAAGCGCTCAACGCGATACAACAACCACGGGCGCATCTGGCACGCCAGGCAGCTACTTCCTCAACGTCAAAGGGCCTGAGCTGCTCAATAAGTTTGTCGGAGAAACTGAACGACAAATCCGAGTAGTTTTCACCAAAGCTAAAGAACACGCCAGTGACGGGATCCCCGTGGTTGTGTTCTTTGATGAGATGGAAGCACTATTCCGCGCGCGGGGCTCGGGAATTTCATCCGATGTGGAAACCACGATTGTTCCCCAGCTGCTCGCTGAGATCGACGGTGTAGAACAGCTAAACAACGTGATCATCATCGGAGCAAGCAACCGTGAAGACATGCTCGACCCTGCAGTGATGCGGCCCGGTCGGTTGGACACAAAGATCCGGATTGGTCGCCCTGATGCCACGGCAGCACGGGAAATCTTCAGCAAATACGTGGTGCCCTCGCTGCCTTTGGGAGCAGAGGTGCTCGCTGAGGCTGACGGGAACCGACAGGTAGCAGTCGCGCATCTCATCGACACGGTGGTGGATTTCCTGTACGAGCGCAGCGAGGAACATCGCTTGTGTTCGCTTCTATTCGCTTCCGGACGTAAGGAAGAAGTTTATTTCGCTGACATTGTCTCTGGCGCGATGATCGCCAACATTGTTGACCGCGCTAAACGTTTAGCGATTAAGCAAGTCCTAGCCGGGGGAGACAAAGGACTCACGGGTGAGCATTTGCGGCAAGCATGTGCAGCCGAATTCCGTGAGAGCGGCAACGTTCCCGGTGTAGCTAGCGCAGATGAATGGTGGCGTGTGCTGGACACCAGAGGTGAACGAGTTGTGGATGTGATTCCACCAGTGCGGTAAAGCGGCATCACCAAGATTCGCGCATACCGGAAAGGTTCAGGCCATGAGTGAAGCGAACGAATCAGATGAAGCGGTCAGCGTCTACAAAGAGACTGACGGCGTTTTCGTTGCCCACAACGGTCGCGGTGGCGTTATTCGTCTCGCTACGGCAGGGGATGTAGATACGTGGACCCCTACGGAGCTGCTTCAGGCGGCGTTGGCTGGTTGTGCCGCATTGTCGCTGGAACCGTTGATAGATCGGCACCTGGGGGAGGGTGCTGAAGAAACAGTCACGGTGAGGGGGAAGTACGACTGCGCGCAGCGTCGGTATGACTCTTTTTCGACTTCGGTCTTTATTACTGGCGAAAACCTTGATTCCAGGCAGCGTGCTCGTGTGGAACAAAGCGCTCACCGAGTGGTGCACAGTGCTTGCCGGGTGGAACGCACGCTTACGCATACGCCACGGCTCGACCTGGACGTCCAGGTCGAGCCGTGAAAAGTGATGGGTGATTAGGCGGAGCGTCGTGCTGCTACGGCTCGCCACCCGATGAGTGTCAAGGACAAAAAGATCGCGGAAACAATTACGAAGGCAACAGCGGTGCCTCCGCCGCTCATGGATCGCACGGACATTCCGCCAGCGAGAGTGACGATCCATACGAGTACGCCTTGGCGAATAGTGCGGGGCGCGGCGTGTTTTGAGGCGTAGGTAACTGCCCAGGCTGCGGCTAGACCGATAAGGAAGGGGGTTGCGACGCCGAGGATCGCAGCCAGTCCGAGTGATTCTCCGTGGTTGCCGCGTCCTATTGCTGCGAAAGCGACAATGCAGACAACGTCGATCGCGGCGATAGCTGCTGCGGGGAGGCGGACTAGACGCGTTGAGTGGGGCAGAGGGGATGTGGTGCTCATTTAGGACTCCTGGGTGCCGAAATCGAGGTCGAAGCCAAGTTGTGGTGAGGCGTGGCGTGGGTCGATTCCATCGAAGAGGCGGCTGACTGATTCGCCTTGGTGGATGCGGGCGATGGCTTCGGCGAAGAGTGAAGCGATCGATACGACGGTGAGTTTGTCCCATCCGGTGGGGGAGGGGACGGTGTCTGTTGTGACGACTTCGTCGACGAGAGGGTGTTGTGTGAGTTTTTCGACTGCTTTGCCTGCGAACAGGCCGTGGGTGCATACGACGGATGCGCCGGGGCAGCCAGCTTCGGCGAGACGGTCGAGCAGGCCGATCATTGATCCGCCGGTGGCGATTTCGTCGTCGAGGATGATGGCGCGTTTACCGGTTACGTCACCGACGATTGATTCGATTTCGATGTTGTCGTCGCCGTGTCGGATTTTGCTGCCTGCGGCGACGGGTAGGGATAGCAGTCGGGCGAAGAGGGAAGCGGTTTTGGTGTTGCCGAGGTCGGGAGAGACGACGACGGAGTTGTTGAGGTCTCGTCCGCGGAAGTGGTCGGCAAGTACACCGATTGCTGAGAGGTGGTCGACAGGTACGGAGAAGAATCCATGTACCTGGGGGGCGTGCAGCTCCATGGTGAGTACGCGGTCTGCTCCGGCGGTGTGGATGAGGTCGGCGACCAGGCGTCCGCCCAGGGAGATGCGTGAGGCGTCTTTTTTTGTCGGAGCGGGCGTAGGAGTAGTGGGGGATTACTGCAGTGATTTGTGCGGCGGATGCCCCTCGTGCCGCGTTGATCATCATGAGTAGTTCCATGAGGTGATCCTGTGTGGGGGGCACGAGTGGTTGGACGATGTATACGTCTCGTTGGCGGCAGTTTGCGAGCAACTGGGCCTGTAAACAGTCGTTGCTGAAGCGTTGAATCTCGGTGGGGGACAGGGGGACACCCAGGTGTCGGCAGATGTTCTCGGCGAGCCCACGATGGGCACTGCCAGAGAACACGATCACGTCGCGCACAGCTGATCCTCACAGGTTTTGGGTCTTTTACCTGGTGTTGCTTAGGGCAGCACCATCGTCAGGCTATGTCACTAGTGGTGTGCGGGGATGCACACCTCAGTAGCCTAGGTGCTCTTGTGAACCCGTTGTTGGTGATGCGTAGAGTCGTTGCATGGTTTCTGTCACCCGTGGTTGTACTGGTGTTCATCGAGTTGTGGGGCTCGAGACTGAGTTCGGTATTACCGTCGCGGGCGACCCTCACGCTAATCCGATGACCGCCTCGGGGCTTCTTGTGCATGCGTATGATGTGTTGGCTGCGGCGAGGGGGCATCGGGTTGCACGGTGGGATTATGCGGGTGAAAGTCCGTTGGTGGATGCGCGCGGGTGGACTCTTGATCACAGCTGTGCCGAGGGGGCGATGCGTACTGATGAGGTGGGTGAGGATCTTCGTTTGGCGAGCCTTGCTGCCCCTAATGGTGCACGTGTTTACGTTGATCATGCTCATCCGGAGTACAGCGGTCCTGAGTGTATTACTCCGCGGCAAGCAGTGATGTGGGATCGCGCGGGGGAGATTGCGTTCACGGATGCGGCGGCGATGCTTACCGGTAGTGATATCGCGGCAGCTGGTAACGGTGGCGAGCGCCTTGTGCTGTACAAGAACAACACGGATGGTAAGGGCGCTTCGTACGGCAGTCACGAGAATTATCTCGTTGACCGTGGAGTTGCGTTTGAGCGGATTGCTGAGTTGTTGATTCCGTTTTTTGTTGTTCGTCAGGTGCTTGCCGGGGCGGGGCGGGTTGGTCTCGGGCAGCGTTCTCAGGTGGGTGGTTTTCAGATTGGGGCGCGTAGCGATTTTATGGAGGCCATTGTTGGGTTGGAGACGACTTTTCGTCGTCCCATTATTAATACTCGTGATGAGCCGCATGCTGATCCGGGGCGTTTTCGGCGGCTTCATGTGATTATCGGTGACGCGAATTTGGCGGATATTTCGGCGTTGCTGAAGGTGGGGTCAACGTCGTTGGTGCTTGGTCTGATCGAGGGTGGTGTGTGCCCTCGGTTTGAGTTGGCTGATCCGCTGGCTGAGCTTATTGCTGTTTCTCGTGATGTGCGGGGTCGGCATCGTCTTCGTCTTGTTGATGGTAGGCGTATCAGCGCTGTGGAGATGTTGCGTGTTTATTGGCAGGCGGCGGCTGAGCATGCTGGTGTGACTGCTGAGAGTGACCCGGATACGTATGAGGTTTTGTATTGGTGGGATGAGGTGTTGACGCGCTTGGCGGATGGGCCGGAGGCGGTGTCGCATTTGCTTGATTGGGCTGCTAAGTGGGCAGTGGTGGAGCGTTATCGGGCGCGTGAGGGGGGCTCGTGGGATAGTCCGAAGTTGCGTGCGGTGGATATTCAGTGGGCTGATACTCGCCCTGGTGTGGGGGTGGCGCGTGTGCTTGAACGGGCGGGGCGGCTGCGTCGGCTTGTTTCGGAGGATGAGGTCGCGGCGGCTATGTGGTTGCCGCCGGCGCATACGCGGGCGTGGTTGCGGGGGCGTTGCGTTGATGGGGGTGTGAATGTGGTTGCCGCGTCGTGGGAAACTCTCGTGCTTGAGGAAGCTGGTGTGTCGCGGCTGTGGTGTGTTGATCCTGCTTTGGGTGCGCGTGATCAGGTTGGTGATGATCCGGTTGGGCAGTGTCGGGGTGATCTGTTTTCGTATGTGGGAGCGGCGTTTGGGGCGGTGAGCGGGTGCGATTTTCTGGTGGATGGCCGGTTAGATTGAAAACAGATTTGAACTTAGATGTAGGAGGTTGTGATGGCGGGGCAAAAACGTGTTTCCGATGGTTATGAAGAAGATGATGTGTGTGTTGAGCAGGTAGCGGAGTCTGGTCGGGCTGCTGGTGTGCATGCTGATCTTGATGCGGTTTTGGATGATATCGATGCTGTTCTGGAGACTCATGCTGAAGAGTTTGTTGCGAACTTTGTACAGAAGGGTGGACAGTGATCGGGCCACTGCAGGATTCGTCCTTTAGTCAGTATCTCGCTGATTCGGCGCCGTATTTGTTGCCGGGGCATGGTGATTGTGCTGTGCAGGGTGTGGGGGAGTCGGGGTGGCATGCCTCTGCTCCGCATGGGACCACTATTGCTGCGGCTACGTTTGGTCAGGGTGTGGTGATTGCTGGTGATCGTCGGGCGACAGCGGGCAGTCTTATCGCTAGCCATGACATCACGAAGGTGTTTGTTACGGATGAGCATTCGGCGGTGGGGATTGCTGGTACCGCTGGCTTAGCGGTTGAACTGGTCAAACTTTTTGGTGTGGAACTTGAGCATTTCGCCAAGATTGAGGGTGTGCCCTTGTCGGTTGATGGCAAAGCCAATCGGTTGGCAACGATGTTGCGTGCCCAGATGACGATGGCGATGCGTGGGTTGCCGGTGTTGCCTTTGTTCGTTGCTTCGCATCCGGCTGGTGATCGGCGTGTGGCGCGTTCTGCTTCGCCGGGGCGGATTTTCACCTATGACGTCACGGGTGGGTGTTATGAGGAGCACGATTTTCATTCGATTGGGTCTGGTGCGATGTTTGCGCGTGGCTCGTTGAAGAAAACGTGGCGGCCTGGGCTTGGCGCTGATGAGGCTGTGCGTGTGCTTATTGAAGCGCTTGTGGATGCCGCTGATGATGACAGTGCAACTGGTGGCCCTGATCTTGCTCGAGGTATTTGGCCTACGTGTGCGGTGGTTACTCCTGATGGGGCTGAAGAGGTGAGCCCGCAGAAGTTGGAGGGCATCGTGACTGAGTTATTGGCTGCGCGTCGCCAGCGGCAGGAGGGCCGGGCATGAGTACGTCGTTTTATGTTTCACCAGAGCAGCTTGTTAAGGATCGGGTTGAGTTCGCGCGTAAAGGTATAGCGCGTGGCAGGTCGGTTGTGGTGGGTAGCTGTGCTGATGGGGTGGTTCTTGTTGCTGAGAACCCGTCGACTTCGTTGCATAAGATTTCCGAAATTTATGATCGGATCGCTTTCGCCGCGGTTGGTAAGTATCACGAGTTTGAGAGCTTGCGGGTGGCGGGGATTCGTTATGCCGATGGGCGTGGTTATGCCTATGCGCGTGAGGATGTCACGGCTAGGGCTTTGGCTAACGCGTATTCGCAGTCGTTGGGAGTGGCGTTCACGGCTGGTCCTAAGCCGTATGAGGTTGAGCTTGTTGTGGCTGAGGTTGGTGCCACTGCGGCTGAGGATTCGTTGTTCCGGTTGCGTTTTGATGGCAGCGTCGGAGACGAGGAAGGTTTTGTTGCGATGGGTGGTGATGGAGAGGCGTTGAGTGCGACTTTGCGCCACTCTTGGGATGTGGGAATGAGCTGCGCGCACGCAGTGAGGCAGGCGGCTGCTGCGCTGTTGCCTCGTGGGGATGCCGCTGAGCGCAGTAGCCAGTTGGAGGTCGCTGTTTTGGAGCGGGGTTGTGCGCGTCGTTCTTTCCGTCGGGTTCCGGTGGCGCGGGTGCAGGAGTGGTTGCGTTCGTGTGATGGTGCTGGTGAGAGTGGGGGCGTGCTGGAAGGTCAGGCGTGACTTCTCGCGTCATGGGGGTGGAAACCGAGTACGGCGTCTCCTTCACGTATGAGGGTAGGAGGCGCCTGTCGGGGGATGAGGCTGCGCGGGCGATGTTTCGGGACATTATTGGCCGTCATCGCACGTCTAATGTTTTTACCGATAGTGGTGCTCGGTTGTATCTGGATGTGGGGAATCATCCTGAGTACGCCACTGCTGAGTGCACGGATGTGTTTGATCTTGTTGCTCATGATCGTGCTGGTGAGCTCATCATGGATGAGCTGGCTGGTGGTGCTGTTCGTAGGTTGGCCCAGGACGGTATCGAGGGCACGTTCAGGGTGTTGAAGAACAATCTTGATTCTGTTGGTAATTCGTATGGCTGTCATGAGAATTATTTAGTGCGTCGTGGTGGGGGTGTTGAGGCTTTATCGGAGTTGCTTGCTCCGTTTTTGGTGACGCGGCAAATTTTTTGTGGCGCGGGGCGGGTTGTTCGTCCGCAGCGGGGTGTGGATGAGCCGGTTCGGTTTGATATTTCGCAGCGTGCGGAGGTGGTGTGGGAGGGGGTTTCGCATGCCACTACGCGTTCGCGTCCGATGATTAATGCCCGCGATGAGCCTCATGCTGATGCGGATATGTACCGCCGTTTGCACATCATTGTGGGTGATTCGACGATGACGCAGACCAGCACGTTGTTGAAGGTGGGTACCACGGAGCTGGTGTTGCGGGTGTTGGAAAGTGGTGCGTCTGCGCCGGTTGTGGGTTTGATGTCGAATGCGCGTGCTATTCGTGCGATCAGTAGGGATCCGTGGTCGGTGGTTTCTCTTGCTGATGGCAAGCGGGTGCGTGCGGTTGAGGTGCAGCGCGCGTTTTATGCGGCGGTGGTCGATTACGTGGATCGGGTGGGTGTGCTGGGGCCTGCTGATGAGCGGGTGTTGCAGTTGTGGGATGGGGTGCTTACGGCGGTGGAGTCGCGGGATTGGGCGGTGTTGTCGCGGCAGGTTGATTGGGCGGTCAAGAGGCGTGTTCTTGATCGGTTTATGGAGCGTCATGGCACGGATTTGCAGGATGCGCGGGTGGCTGCTTTGGATTTGCTGTTTCATGATGTGCGTCCGGGGCAGGGACTTTTTGCTGCGTTGGAGCGTGCTGGTGAGGTGGATGTGTTTATTTCTGATGCGCGGGCGCGGGAGGCGATGACGGTTCCGCCCAGGACGCGGGCGGTGTTGCGTGGGGCTGTTGTGGTGGCGGCGAGGCAGGCTGGTTTGCCGTGTTCGGTGGATTGGGCGCGGGTGCAGGTTGGTGGTGGGGTGGATCGGGAGGTGGAGTTGTTGGATCCGTTTGCTACGCATGATGAGCGGGTTGAGCAGTTGCTTGTCAGCATGCGTGGGGATGGCGGTGTGGTTTCGCTGCGGTGAGTGGGGTTGGGTGGACTAGATTTCGCCGCATGGGATCTTCGAACGGTGACGCCAAGATTGAGCGTCTGCTCAATCTTGTTCTCGCGCTTTTGGCTACGCGTCGTCCGCTACCTAAGGAGACGTTGCGGCGGCAGGTGCGGCAGTATGAGCAGTTCAGTGATGAGCTCTTTGATCGCATGTTTGAGCGCGATAAGGATGAGTTGCGTGAGTTGGGGATTCCGCTTTTGACGCAGCCGGTGGATCCGTTTTTTGATGACGAGGTCGGTTATCGGATTGATCGTCGTGCGTATGCTTTGCCGCCGATTCGGTTCAGCGCTGGTGAGGTGGAGGCGTTGCGGTTGGCTGCTCGGATTTGGTCGTCGAGTTCGTTGGCGCCTACTGCTGCGTCGGCGATTCGTAAGTTGTCGGCGGCTGGTGCTGAGTCGGGGGAGTCGGCATTGCTGACAGGTGTGGCTGATGGGGTGGTTGATGAGGTTGATCAGTTCATGGTTTCGACGTCGGTGCCTTCTTTTGAGGTGTTGCGGCGTGCGGTGATGTCGCGGCGTGCGGTGAAGTTTGAATATCGGCGTTCTGGTGGTGAGGTTTCATCGCGGCAGGTGCAGCCGTGGCGGTTGCAGGCGTGGCATGGGCGTTGGTATGTGACGGGGTTTGATGTGGTTCGGGGGGCGGAGCGGTTGTTCCGGCTTGATCGGATTGTTTCGGAGGTTAAGCCGGTGGGGCGGGCGGGTGCGTACGAGATTCCTGCAGGGCATGATCCGATGAGGATGATTCGTCGCAGTGTGGATCCGGGAGCGGGGGGTCGCGCTGAGTTGTTGGTGGCGCGGCGTGCGGGTGCGGCGTTGCGGTTGCGGGCGGCGGAACAGGTTGGCGGTGATGCTGCTGACCATGTGTCAGTGGTTGATTTTTCGATGCCAGGCTTTGATTCGTTGGTGGTGGATTTTGATGATCTGGACCGTATGGCGGGGGAGTTGGCGTCGTATGGGCCTGATGTGGTGGTGGTTGCTCCGCAGGAGTTGCGGGTGCGGGTGGTGGGTTTGTTGAAGGGTGTTGCGGCGGCTGGGTTTGAGGAGGGGCAGCGATGAGTATGGAACCGGCGAAGCGGCGTTTGGAGCGTCTTCTCACGATGGTGCCGTGGGTGTTGGAGCATCCGGGGGAGTCGGTGGAGGAGGTGGCGAAGGTGTTTGGGGTCACTGCTGCGCAGGTGGAGAAGGATTTGGCGGTGATTTTTTTGTGCGGTACGCCTGGGATTACTCCTGATGTGTTGATTGAGGCGGATTGGGAGTCCGGGGAGGTGTTTATTCGTAATGCGGATGAGATTTCGCGGCCGTTGCGGTTGGCTCCTGATGAGGCGTTGTCGTTGATCGTGGGGTTGGAGGCGTTGGGGTCGGTTCCTGGTCTTGCTGATCCGGCGGTGGTTGCTTCGGCGTTGGAGAAGTTGGTGGAGGCTACAGGGCATGTTGGTGGAGATGATGCAGTGGAGTTGGCGCGGCGCATGGGGGTGGATCTTGTTGATGAGGACGCTGCGCGGTGGGTTGGTCAGGTGCGGCAGGCGTTGCGTGATAACCGGCGGGTGCAGTTGCGCTATTTGAATGTTGCGCGGGATGAGGTGACGGATCGGGATGTTGATCCGGTGCGGTTAGAGCATTCGGGGGCGCATTGGTATTTGCGGGGTTGGTGCCATCGGGCGCAGGGGGTGCGTACGTTCCGGTTGGATCGGATTGTGTCGTTGGAGGTGTTGGAGGTGGAGAGTGTGCCTCCGCGGGGGGCGTTTGAGGATGTTGCGGCGCCTGCGCAGGGGCCGCTGGATGCTTCTATTGAGGTGGTTCTTCGGGTGGGGCCGCAGTCGCGGTGGATTGGTGAGTATTACCCGGTGGTGTCGGTGGAGGACGTGCAGGGGTCTGCTAGTGGGGCTGATGAGCCGGATCAGTTGGTGCGTTTGTTGGTGAAGGATCCCTCGTGGGTGAGGCGTTTGGTGTGGAGGTCTGGTGGGTCGGTGCGGGTGGTTGAGCCGGCGCATGTAGCGGTTGAGGTCTCGCGTGGTGTGCAGCGTGCGTTGGATTATTACGAGTGAGGTTGGGTATGGAACCTGAAGGGATGTGCAGGTTGCCTCGCAGGCGCAGGTGAGTTTGCGCGCTTAGACTGGCCAGGGCTCCGGTAGGTGTGTGATGTCGGGGTTGACAATGAATGTTTTCTGATGAAAGGCCTGGTCATGCCGAGTTGGCTTGGTGGTCCTGAAGCGCTGGTGATCATTGTGGTCATCGTTGTGTTGTTCGGGTGGAAGAAGTTGCCTGATGCTGCGCGTAGTTTGGGGCGTTCGATGAGGATTTTTAAGTCTGAGGTTGATGAGTTGAAGCGTGATCACCGTAGTGCTGCTTCGCAGGACACGGTGCATGGTGATGTTGCTTCTCCTTCGACTACTGCGCCTCAGCAGCCTCAGCAGGCGGCGCCGCGTGAGCCGGAGCAGCGTCCTTCGGCGCAGGCTGGGCAGGAAACTCCGTCTGCGGTGCAGGAGAAACGTCCTTTTAATGATGGTTCGGGTAACGCGCAGTACCGCGCGTGAGTGCCTCTGGGGGGCATGAGGTGACCGATGTTGACGGTCCCGGTGTTGCCGGAAGTTCGGTGCACAGGCAGGTTCGTCGTCCGCGGTTGAAGCATCGTCGTAGGGATCCGGAGGGGCGTATGCCTCTCGCGGAGCACCTGCGGGAGTTGAAAAACCGTTTTTTGGTTGCGCTGCTGGCGTTGGTTGTGGCTGCTGTGCCTGGGTGGATGTGGTACGAGCCAATCTTGAACGATTTGACTTCGCCGCTGCGTATGCGGCGGGGAGATGTGAACTATGCGACGCTGACCTCGCCGTTGGCGGTGCAGATTCAGGTGGCGCTGTTTGTGGCGCTTATTTTGTCCAGCCCGGTGTGGATTTATCAGGTGTGGGCGTTTATCGTGCCGGGGCTGCGTCGTAGGGAGAAGTGGACGGCGTTGGCGTTCATGCTGACGGCGATCCCGTTGTTTGTGTCGGGTTGTTGGTTGGCGTATGTGACGTTGCCGAAGGCAATTGTCATTTTGATTGGTTTCACGCCGTCGCAGGGTGTCAATATTGTGCCCGCGGATGAGTATTTGACGTTCGTGACCAGGTTCATTGTGGCGTTTGGGTGTGCGTTTTTGCTGCCGGTGTTCTTGGTGGGGTTGAACATGATTGGGGTTTTCCCCGCTGCGGCTATGTTGCGCGGGTGGCGTTTCGCGGTGGTGGGGTTGTTTGTGTTTGCTGCGTTTATCACCCCCACGCCGGATCCGTGGACGATGTTTGGTTTGGCCATCCCGATGACTGTTTTGTATTTCGCAGCGTGGGCTGTGGCTTCGCTGTTGGAGCGAAGTAAAGCGCGTAAACGTCCTGAGTGGTCGAATCTCAGTGATGATCAGGCCAGTCCGTTGTAACTAGTGCGGTGGCCTGGGGTCGTCAGGGGTTCTCTGACGTAGCCTGGGCCACATGTCGTCTCCTGCAGAGCGTTATGCCCGGTCGCGAGCTAAAGGTGTTGCCCGCCATCGTCGGCTGGTGCAGTTTTGTGACCTGCTTGATTTTCCGCTTGATGATTTTCAAGAGCGGGCGTGTGCTGCGTTGGAAGATGGCAGGGGGGTGTTGGTGGCTGCTCCCACGGGCGCGGGTAAGACGATCGTGGGTGAGTTTGCGGTGCATTTGGCGTTGGCGAGGGGGCAGAAAGCTTTTTACACCACGCCGATTAAGGCGTTGTCGAACCAGAAGTATCACGATCTGGTGGCGCGGTATGGCGCTGAGAATGTGGGGTTGTTGACGGGGGATTCCTCGATCAACGGTGAGGCGCCGGTGGTGGTGATGACCACGGAGGTGCTGCGCAACATGATGTATGCGGGGTCCGGTACGTTGCGTGGTTTGGCGTTTGTGGTGATGGATGAGGTCCATTACTTGGCAGATCGTGCGCGTGGTGCGGTGTGGGAAGAGGTGATTATTCACCTTCCTGGTGATGTTCAGGTGGCGGCGTTGTCTGCGACGGTCAGTAATGCTGAGGAGTTTGGAGATTGGTTGGGGGCGGTGCGGGGTGACACCGAGGTGGTGGTGGAGGAGCATCGCCCGGTTCCGTTGTGGCAGCACATGATGGTGGGGACAACGATTTATGACTTGTTTGTTGATGCTGAGCCTGATCGTGCTGATACCCGTGGCGCGGGTCGTCCTGGTGCGGCGCGCCAGGAAAGTGCGCTTGTTAATCCGGATTTGATTGAGGCGATTCGTAGTTCGCGTTCGAATACGGATCGGCGTGGTCGGTTGGAAGATCGGGGTGCGCCGCGGGGGCGCCGTGGACGGCAGGTGCGTGGCCGGGGTGTGGATCGTTGGCATGCCGGTGGTGCTCAAGGGCTGGGTGGTGGTCGTGGCTCGGCGGGGGTGCCAAGCCGGGCCCAGGTCATTGACCGTCTTGACCGGGCGGGGCTGTTGCCTGCGATTACGTTCATTTTTAGTCGTGTGGGGTGTGATGCGGCAGTGACGCAGCTGTTGAGTCATGGGACGAGGCTGACTAGCACTGCTGAGGCCGAGGAGATCCGCCGGATTGTTGAGTCGCGGGTGGCTGGCTTGGCGGCTGAGGATTTGTCGGTTTTGCACTATTGGGAGTTTGTTGAGGCTGCTTCGAGGGGGTTCGCGGCGCATCACGCGGGGATGTTGCCGGCGTTCCGGGAGATTGTGGAGGAGTTGTTTCTTGCCGGGTATGTGCGGGCGGTGTTTGCCACTGAGACGTTGGCGTTGGGGGTGAATATGCCTGCACGTACGGTGGTGTTGGAAAAGTTGGTGAAGTTTAATGGGGAGACGCACGCTGACATCACTCCGGCTGAGTACACGCAGTTGACTGGTCGAGCCGGTAGGCGTGGGATCGATATTGAGGGTCACGCGGTGGTGTTGTGGAACCCGCGGCTGGATCCGTTGGCGGTGGGTGGGTTGGCTTCGACGCGGACGTATCCGTTGCGTAGTAGTTTCCGCCCGACGTACAACATGGCGGTGAATTTGGTTGGTACGTTCGGTCGGGGTCGGGCGCGAGAGATTTTGGAGACATCGTTCGCTCAGTTCCAGGCTGATCGGTCGGTGGTGGGGATGGCTAAGCAGCTGTCTGAGCATGAGGAAGCGTTGGCTGGGTATGGCGATGCGATGACGTGCCATATGGGTGATTTCCGTGAGTATTCGGCGTTGCGTCATGAGTTGGGGCGTTTGGAGAAGGACGCGGTTAAGGCGCGTTCGGCTCGGCAGCGTTCTATTGCGCGGGCTTCGTTGGAAGATTTGCGGTGGGGGGATGTTGTTTTTGTGCGTGTGGGTAGGCGTCAGCAGCGGGGTGTGGTGGTGCCGGTTGGGCATGCTCGTGAGGTGGTTGTGTGTACGCAGGAGGGGCGTTTGTTCACGGTGGATCCTGCGCAGATGGATGAGCCGTTGGTGCCGGTTGGGCATGTGCGGTTGCCTCGCAAGGTGAACTACCGCAATCCGAAGGTGCGTAAGGATGTGGCGGCTTTGATGCGGGATCGGGTGCCGGATGTGCCGCCGGATTTTGCGTCTCGTAAGTCGACTAAGGGTGGAAAAGACGAGGCTATTGAGGGTCGGGTTACTGAGTTGCGTAAGAAGATCCGTTCGCATCCGTGTCATGGGTGCGCTGATCGTGAGCAGCATGCGCGGTGGGCGGAGCGGTGGTGGAGGTTGGAGCGTGAGACGCAGGCGTTGCGGCGTCGGGTGGAGAGTCGTACGAATTCGGTGGCGCGGGTGTTTGATCGTACGTGCACGGTGTTGGAGCGTTTCGGGTATTTGGCGCAAGGGGGTGAGTCGGTCACTGAGCGAGGGGGACTGCTGAGTCGTATCTATACAGAGCGGGATTTGCTTACTGCAGAGTGTTTGCGAGCTGGGGTGTGGGATGAGTTGGATGCTCCGCAGTTGGCTGCTGCGGTGTCGTGTTTGGTGAATGAGCCGCGTAAGGAGGAGCGGGAGCCCTCACCGCGTGGTGGTGGGGCGGCGTTGATGCGTGCCCATGACGAGATGGTTCAGGTGTGGAGTGGGCTTGAGGATGCTGAGTCTGATGGGGGTGTGTCGGTGACGGCGTACCCGGACCCTGGGATTGCGCATTTGGTGTATGCGTGGGCCAAAGGACGTTCGCTTGAGGCGGTTTTGGCTGAGACGGACTTGGCGGCGGGTGATTTTGTGCGCCGGTGTAAGCAGGTTGTGGATTTGTTGGATCAGATCATGGCGGTTGCTCCTACTACGCAGTTGAGTCGTACGGCCCGTAGTGCGGTGGATGCGGTGATGCGTGGTGTGGTGGCTGCGGATCGGATGGGGTGATGTGGATGGGTTATGCGATGGCGCATGCGGCTAGGAGGCGGTCGAAGGTGTTGGCTAGGCGGTAGCGCGCGGCGAGGTCAGATAGCAGGCGTAGGTCGGCGATATGGCGTGGTAGTGCTGGGTTGACGTCGCCGATGGGTGCGTCGGTGGCGGTTGCTACGACGGTGGCGGCGGTGTCGAGGTAGTCCGAGGCGTTGGTGATGCGTGTACGTTGTGTTGCGGTCAGTTCGGAGTTGGGGTCGGTGGCGGCGGCGCGCAGTGCAGCGAGGCTGCCGTGTTTTTCGAGGAGGGTGCGGGCGGTTTTTTCTCCGATGCCGCGTACGCCGGGTAGGCCGTCGCTGGGGTCTCCGCGTAGGGTGGCGAAGTCGAGGTAGCCGCGGCCGCCGCGTATTCCGTAGGTGGTGTGTAGGTAGGTTTCGTTGATGAGTTCGGGTGCGCGTACGCCGGTTCTGGCGGTGTAGAGGACGTCGATTCCTTTTGTGTCGTCGACGAGTTGGAATAGGTCCCGGTCGCCGGTGACGACGTGGATGGGGTGTTGTGGGGTGGTTGCCCAGCGGTGGGCGAGGGTAGCGATGACGTCGTCTGCTTCGTATCCGCTGGCGCCGATGCGGGGTATTCCTAGGGCGCGTAGTGCCTGGATGATGATGGGGACTTGGGTGGTGAGGTTGTGGGGGGTGTCTTCTTCGTGGATGCCTTCGGTGGTGATGCGTACGCGTTGGGCTTTGTAGCTGGGGAGGGCGTTGACGCGGAAGGCGGGGCGCCAGTCTTCGTCCCAGCACACGACAAGCCCCTCAGGGGTGTAGTGGGTGATGAGTGAGGAGATCATGTCGAGGAAGCCACGAATGGCGTTGGTGGGTGGTGTTTGGGGGTTGCTGGGGCGTTCTGGAACGCCGTAGAAAGCACGGAAGTAGAGGGAGGAGGCATCGAGAAGAAGAACACCAGTCACAGGGGTGACGATACTGGCGTGTTGGGTGGGTAGCCTTCTTGCCTGCATGTATGTGGGTGTGTGGGGGTGTTTTAGTAGATCTTTTCGGTATCCGCGAAACACGCGGTGAATAGTTTTCTGACCTGCGCGTTTACGGTGTTGGTGCTGGTCAAGGGTAGCGTTGCTTGAGTTGACCGACCTGACGTTTTCGGTAGTTTGGAATTCGTCTTCAGGGCGCCGACCCGGTCGGTCGTTGCATCGACTGCTATCGGTCGGTAGTTCGGTCGGCGATGACGGGACCCGTTCACCGAGTAGAAAACGTCCTCGTATTGCGAGGCGGCCCCAAAGGTGACGGGTCCCGTCCCTGCAAGGCACTGTTCGGTTTCTGCTGATGTGGCTTCCGTTCGTGCCGTGTCACGAAGTGAGGGGGCTGGGATGCCGGCTGTGGTGTCGCGGTTTGTTGTGGGGGACTGGGGGAAGTCTTGGGTGTGGTGGGTGCGGTGTGTGATTGCCGCGCTGGCTGGTGGGGTTCTTTATCTGGCTTTTCCCTCGTATGACCTGTGGTGGGCGGCGCCGTTGGGTGTGGCGTTGTTTGTGGTGGCTACCGGTGGGGTTGGTCTACGTGGTGGCGCGGTGTTGGGGTTTGTGTGTGGTGTGTGTTTCTTTGCGCCGCTGTTGCAGTGGACGGCGGTGTTTTTGGGTTGGTCGCTGCCAATTTTCGCGTTGTTGACGCTAGAGTCGCTGTATATGGCGTTGGCGGGGGTGGCGTTGGCTGCTGTGCAGCGCCCGGTGCCGGGGTGGCGATTGCCGGTGGCTGTGTCAGCTGCGGTGGTGTGGACGGGGACGGAATGGTTGCGTTCGGTGACTCCCTTTGGCGGGTTTGCGTGGGGGAGGTTGGCGTTTTCGCAGGCGGATTCACCGATGTTGTCGGCTGTTCCGTATGTAGGGGCAACCGGGTTGACGTTTTTGGTGGCGTTGGTGGGGGCGTTGCTGGCGTGTGGGGCGCGGGGGCTGCTGCGTGCCTGGCGTTCACCGCAAGGGCGTAAGAGCCTGTGGTCTGCTTGTGCTGCGGCGGTAGTTGCGTTGCTGGTGGTTGGTGGCGCTGCGGTGCTTCCGCGGCAGCTGGGCGATGATGCGGGGTCGGTGCAGGTTCTTGGGGTGCAGGGGAATGTGCCTAGGGCAGGGTTGGATTTCAATGCTGAGCGGCGCGCGGTGACTGATAACCATGCTGATGCCACGAAGGAGGCTGCGCGTAAGATCACGCTGGGTAAAATGCCGCGCCCGGATCTTGTGGTGTGGCCGGAGAACTCCTCGGATATTGATCCGATACGTAATTCAGATGCTGGTGCGGTGATTAAGTCGGCAGTGCAGGCGGTGGGAGCGCCGTTGTTTGTGGGGGCTGTTTTGGCTGAGCCTGCGCCGCAGGTGACGAATGCGATGCTGCTGTTTCTGCCCGGTCGCGGGATTGTGGATCGCTATGACAAGAGGCATCCGGTTCCGTTTGCTGAGTACATTCCGTTCCGGTCGGTGTTGCGTCACGTCACTCCGTTGGTTGACCAGTTGCTTCCGTGGGATTTCGTTAAGGGTGCGCGGGATGTGGTGTTTTCGCTGCGGGATGGGCAGGTGCGAGTGGCCACGCCTATTTGTTTTGAGGTGGCGATTGATACGGCGGTGAGTTCGGGGGTGCTGGCTGGGGCGAATCTGCTTGCGGTGCCGACGAATAATGCGACGTTTGGGTTCACTGACGAGTCGGTGCAGCAGCTTGCGATTTCGCGTATCCGGGCGGTGGAGTTTGGCCGTTCTGTTGTGCATGTCTCGACGGTGGGTGTCAGTGCGTTGATTACCCCTGATGGGGCGGCGCATCAGCGCACGGATTTGTACACGCAGGCTGTGGTTGCTGGCCGGTTGCCGTTGCGCGAAAATCTCACACCTGCGGCTTATCTGTCAGTGTGGCCGGGGGTCGTGACCAGCGTCATTACGATGCTTTTTCTGTTTGTTCAGGCTGTCCGCGCTCGTCGGGGTGGCCCGGCTAGACTCGCCGGGTGATCGATCACTTCTCCGAGCCCCAGTCCCGTCAGACGTATGAGCCGGTTCAGCGGCCGGTTGTTCTCATCCCGACGTACAACGAGAAGGAGAACGTGGAGCGTGCGGTGCGGGGGGTGCGTGAGGCGCTGCCTGCTGCGGATGTGTTGGTGCTCGATGATGCCTCTCCGGATGGTACGGGGCAGATCGCTGATGCATTGGCGGCTGAGGATGAGCACGTGTTTGTGCGGCATCGTGCGGGTAAAGAGGGGCTAGGGAAGGCCTATCTGGATGGTTTTGCTTGGGCTGCCGAGCGAGGCTATGACGCTGTGGTTGAGATGGATGCGGATGGTTCGCATCGGGTTGCTGATTTGCCGGCTGTTGTTGCGGCGATTGATGGCGCGGATGTCTCGATTGGGTCGCGGTGGATTCCTGGTGGTTCGGTGGTGAATTGGCCGCTGCATCGCAAGGTTTTGTCGGTGGGAGCGAACACGTATACGCGGGTGCTGTTGGGGATGCCGGTGCATGATGCTACGGCTGGATTCCGGGTATATCGGGTGAGTGCGTTGGAGACGATGGGGCTCGATGGGGTGCAGTCGCATGGCTACTGTTTCCAGATCGATTTGACGTGGCGTGCTGTGAAGAAGCGGTTGAAGATTATTGAGGTGCCGATCGCGTTTGTTGAGCGTGAGGAGGGCACTTCCAAGATGAGCTCGGACATCATCGTGGAGGCGTTGCGGAATGTGACGGTGTGGGGGGTTAAGTATCGGTGTGGCCAGGTCGCGGGGCTTGCTTCACGGTTGGTGGGTGCGGTGAAGCGTTCGCGTTCGTAACTGCGTGTGAGCATGCGTGAGGCGAGGCTTCCTTGTTGCCGGTGGGACCGGCGTGGGGGCTTCGCCTCACGCATGTGTGGAGAGTTTTACCTCAGTGAGGTCAGTGGTTCTTCGCCGCGGCGGGCTCGGACGACGTTGACGCGTTCGATGAGTACTTCGGCGAGTTCTTCTTCGCTGCGACGTTCGAGAAGCATGTCCCAGTGGGTGCGGACGTGTTTGCCCGGTTTGTGTTCGGGGTCGGGGCCGTCGGCCAGTTTGGCTTCTTGGCCGCAGCGGCACTCCCAGATCGGGGGAATGTCGGCCTCGATGGAGAAGGGCAGCTCACTGATGTGCCCGTTGGGGCACTCGTACTTGGAGATGCGGCGCTCACTGAGGACGACGTTCTCATCGGTTTCCATGCTCAGGGCACTGAGGTTGGTTCCTCGAAGCGAACGTTCTGCCATGTATGGCCTCCTGGACGATGAGCGGTAAGTGGCTTGCTGGCTGTTGTTGAGCCGGTGCCGTGTCGGTCGTGCCGTTATGGGCGCGACGTGTCATTGTCTCTCAACTATGCGCGTGGGTGATGCATTCCCGTGTGGCTGGATGAGCCGTTGTGAGGTTAGTTGGCGTATTCCCAGTGCCAGGGTTCAGGTTTGCTGCCGGTTGGTTCTGCCCATGTGGGGTGGTAGAAGCCGTAGAGGGGTGCGTTTTGTTTCATCCACTGGTAGGCGATGGTGCCGAAGTTTTCGATTCCTCCGCACAGGTCAATGGCGATGCCTAGGCCGTGGTGGCTTTGGCCAGGTACTGCGGCGAGGTCGGGTTTGCGGCGGCGGATGTCGACTTGTTCGGCTAGTGACCGGTAGGAGTCGGAGACGCACAGGTAGTTTCCGGCTTCTTTCCGGTAAGCGGTGCTCATGCGGTCGAAGGCGCTGGCTGCGCTAGGGCGCAGTTTGTGTCCTGGTGCGGTGACGAGGCGGCACAGTGCTGAGTCGGGGAAGAGACCGTTGGGGTAGGTGGCGTTGTCGGTGGAGCAGCTGGTGCCGTTACTGAGGGCGTCGGCGGCTTCGCGTTGGGCCAGAGCGGCTGCTGCTGCAGCGTCGCTGGGGATGTTTTCGGTGGCGGCGATTTTTCCGCGGGTGGCGGCGACTTGGGCGGCCAGGGCGTTGGCTGCGGCTTGATGGGTGGCAACGGTGGCGTCGGCGGCTGCTTTGGCTGTTGCGGCGGCGGTGGTGGCTTTTTCGCGGGTGAGGCGGGCGTTGGCTGCGGCTGTAGCTGCAGTTTGTTGTCGCTGTGCCAGGGAGGTGTAGTGCTCTCGTTGGGAGTTGCGGGTGTCGGCTAGGTATGCGGACAGGGTAGCTGCGGAGAGTTGGTCGCGGGTGCCGGTGGCGACTTTGATGATGGCGGCTAGATCTGCCAGGGAGCCGTTGCCGTTGGTGTAGGCGTCGATGGCCATGGCTTCGACGTCTCGTTTGGCGTCAGTGACGTGTTGGCTGAGTTGGCGTAGTTTTTCGCGTTCAGTTTTTTCAGTGGCGATGGCGGCTTCAAGGGCACGTTTGGCGTCGGCGTATTTTTCCATCGCTGCGGTGGCTGCCGCTGCGGCGGCGTCGAGACGTTGTGAGGCGGCTGCTAGCTGTGCGTTTTGCTGTGCGAGTTGGGTGCGTAGTTTTTCGGCTTGGGCGAGTTGGGCGGCGACTTCGTTTTTGTTGAGGGGGCCGCGTTCGTCTGCGCCGGGTGTGCCGGTTTGTGCTGTTTGTGGGGTGGTGATCTCTGCCGTGGCTGGTGCTGGGGCGGCGCTGGCGGCGAGGATGGCCAGCGCGACAGAGGTGGTGATGCGTTGTGCCCAGGTTGTGGCATGGGCTCGGCTGTGAGTTCCTGTGGCGTGTGTGCGCGACGAGTGTGTCACTGAGTTCCACCTGTCCTCGATTGGTCCCCGTATGGATTGTTTCACTCGGAGGTCGAGAAGTCTGGTCGCGACGTGCCTGTTTGTATGCATGGGGTTTGCGTGTGGGGGAGTGTGACACAGCAGTCGGGGATAGGTCAGGCCGCCCATCCCGCTGGTGGGGTGGGCGGCCTGGCTAAGGATGAAGCGATGGGTTTTACAGGTAGTGCATCCGCATTGCTTGGCGGACTTCGTTAAGGGTGTCGTTAGCGACGTCGTTGGCTCGTTCGATGCCGCGACGCAGGGTGTTTTCGATGATGGCGGGGTCGGCTTCAACTTCGGCGCGGCGTGCGCGGATGGGGGCGAGCATGTCGTTGACCGATTCAATGACGAGTTTTTTGAGTTGCCCGGAGCCGCCATCGCCGATTTCTTCGGCGATTTTCAGGGGGGCGCGGTTGGTGGCGAGCGCGGCGAGTTGGACGAGGTTGGAGACCTCTGGGCGGTTTTCTGGGTCGAAGGTGATGTGGCGTTCGGAGTCGGTGACGGCTTTTTTGAGGACTTTGGCTGTTTCGTCGGCGCTCATACGCAGTTCGACGGTGTTGCCGCGGGACTTGCTCATTTTTTGTCCGTCGGTGCCTAGCACGCTGGGTGCTTCGGATAGGAGGGCATCAGCGCGGCGGAAGACGGGAGTTTTTCCCTCGCCGGCGCGGCCGTAGCGTTTGTCGAAGCGTTGGGCGATGAGGCGGGTTTGTTCGAGGTGGGGGAGTTGATCTTTGCCGACGGGGACAAGGTTGGCTTTGCAGAAGAGGATGTCTGCGGCTTGGTGGACGGGGTAGGTGAGTAGGAGGCCGGACATGGGGCGGCCGTTGGTGGCGTCGGATTCGGCTTTGACCGTGGGGTTGCGGCGCAGTTCTGCGTCTGTGACCAGGGACAGGAAGGGCAGCATGAGCTGGTTGAGGGCGGGGATGGCTGAGTGAGGGAAGATGGTTGCTTTTTCGGGGTCGATGCCCACGGCGATGTAGTCGGTGACGAGGGAGCGGACGCGTTCGGCGATGGCGCCTACGCCGTCGCGGTCGGCGATGACTTGGTAGTCGGCGACGACGAGCCAGGTGTCGACGCCAGAGTCATGGAGGCGGACCCGGTTGCGTAGGGATCCGAAGTAGTGGCCGAGGTGCAGGTTTCCGGTGGGGCGGTCGCCAGTGAGGACGCGGAAGCGGGAGGCGTCCTCGGCGATGGCGGCTTCGACTGCGGCGCTGCGCTCTTGTGCTGCTTTGTATGAGGCTTCTGATGTGGAGCGTGCGAGTGTTTCGCCGGCGTCGTCGTGGTCGTTCAGGTTCTGCGGGGTCTCGTTGGCGGTCACGCGGGAAACTCTATCTGCCCACTGCCGGAGGCCAGCGTGGTTGTGCAGCGTATGGAGTGCAGAAAAGTAAGTGCTGGCCTGCGTTGTGGGGACATGCCGAAGAGGTGTTTAACCGGGCACGGGTGGGCAGCTGGCGGTTAAGGTCGCGGTGGGTGCTGCTGTCTGTGTGGTGGCGCCTGGAGCAGTTCCGTTAAGACACAGCTGTGTGTCGGATTGGCGCTGAGCGCTGGTCAGAAAGGAGCAAGCATGGGTTTTGAGGACAAGGTCAAGAACGCCGCGACGGATCTTCAGGGCAAGGTGAAAGAAGCCGTAGGGAAGGTCACCGGTGATGGCAAGCAGGAGGCTGCTGGCCGCGCTGATCAGGCAGAAGCTGATCTGAAGAAGGCTGGCGAGCACGTGAAGGATGCGTTTAAGAACTGATACCGGGCTTGCCGGTGGGTTGTGGGGTCTACTTTAGGTGGGCCCCACACCTGTTTTATGTGGGAGGTAACTGCTGAGTCTGTCTTGTTGGTGTCTTTGGCTTCAATCTGTTGCCTGAGTAAAAAGAGCTTTTCAGTCCATCATTGTCGGCACCATGGCGGGAGAAAGTGTGATTTTTGGCAGTGATATCTCGATCCGGTTGATCGAACGCAAAGATGCTCCTGAGCTGGCGAAACTACTGGTTGCTGACCGTGAAAAATGCGCATGATGGTTCCCGCCGCGTCCTGAAGATTTTTATGGCGAAGAGGGGCAACGGCCCGTGCAGTCCGCGCCTCGTCAGAGGACCGCGTCGCGCTTTGGGTCATTGACGTTGGTTTTGGGTCAGGGTGGTTGCTGCTTATTTCGTTTCCAGTTGTTCCGATTGTTTTTATCTGGGGAACTGGTTGAAAGAGGCAGTCATGTCTGTACAGCAATGTTGTAGTGATGCACATGATGTGATTCGAGTGCGGGGTGCCCGAGTCAATAATCTCCGTGATGTATATGTTGACCTACCGAAACGGAAGCTGACCGTGGTGACGGGGGTGTCCGGTTCAGGGAAGAGCTCTTTAGTTTTCGGGACAATCGCCGCTGAGAGTCGTCGGCTGATCGATGAGACATATCCGGCGTTTATGCAGGGTTTTCTCCCTTCTCCGCCCAGGCCAGATGTTGACTATTTGGGTGGTTTGACCACGGCGATTGTTGTTGACCAAGAGCGGATGAGCGCAAATGTTCGCTCAACTGTCGGCACGGTGACAGAGGCAAATACTTACTTGCGGATGTTGTTTTCGCGGTATGGGAGTCCGCATGTGGGGTCACCGCAGGCGTTCGCGTTCAATGTGCCATCGATGAGTGGGGCTGGTGCAGTCACGGTTTCTCGAGGAAAAGGGAAAGTTGTCAAAGAGAAGCGCTCTTTTTCAGTGACTGGTGGGATGTGCCCGCAGTGTGAAGGGACAGGGTCAGTTTCGGATGTGGATGTGAGTGCTGTTTATGACGAGGACAAGTCATTAGCTGCAGGGGCGCTTCTTGTTCCGGGCTACTCGATGGATGGGTGGTTTGGGCGCATTTTTGCTGGATTTGGATTCCCGATGGATATTCCGCTGAAAGATTTCACACCTACACAGATCGAGGATCTTTTATATAAAGAGCCGACGAAGTTCACGGCGGATGGATTGAACCTTACGTTTGAGGGAGTGGTGTCCCGTATCCGCACATCAATGTTGTCCAAAGATCGTGAAGCGATGCAGCCGCACATTCGTGCTTTTGTTGATCGCGCGATCGTGTTTCGCCAGTGCCCGCAGTGTGCGGGGACGCGTTTGGCTCCGCACGCTTTGGAATGCCGCATCGACGGGAAGAACATCGCAGATGCCTGTGCCATGCAGGTGACAGATCTTGCGGCATGGCTCCGTGAGCTGGATATTCCAGCAGCGGTGCCGCTGTTGGATGGCTTATGCGGGCTGCTTGATTCTTTTGTTGAGATTGGGTTGGGGTATTTGTCCCTTAGTCGCTCTTCAGGAAGTCTCTCCGGTGGAGAGGCGCAACGTACAAAGATGATCCGTCACCTCGGATCGTCGTTGACGGATGTGACGTACGTGTTTGATGAGCCTAGTGCTGGGCTGCATCCGCATGATGTTGAGCGGCTGAATGCGGTGTTGTTGCGGTTGAGGGATAAGGGAAACACCGTTTTGGTGGTCGAGCACAATCCTGCGGTGATTGGGATTGCTGATCATGTGGTGCAGATGGGGCCAGGTGCCGGGCCAGAAGGCGGGATGGTGTGTTTTGCGGGTGGGGTTGATCAGTGGGGCAGTGGTGAGGTGAGTGCTGGTCTTTTGGGTGCGGGGGTGAAATGTAAATCTACGGTGCGTGCACCTGTGGGCGTTTTCCCGATTCGGGGGGCTAATTCGCACAATCTGGTGGGAGTGGATGTAGATGTGCCGTTGGGAGTCTTGGTGGCGGTTACGGGGGTGGCTGGGTCAGGTAAGAGTTCTTTGGTGCATGGGTCGATCGTGGGGGAAGGGGTGGTGTTGATAGATCAGTCGCCTATTAAAGGTTCGCGTCGTTCTAGCGTCGCTACATATACAGGTGTGTTTGATCCGATACGGAAAGCGTTTGCAAAGGCTAATGGGGTTAAGCCGGGGTTGTTCAGCGCAAATTCGCAAGGGGCGTGCCCCAACTGCAAAGGCATCGGGGTTATATATACGGATTTGGGTTTTATGGAAACTGTGAGTGCTCCGTGTGAGGTGTGCGGGGGAGTGGGGTTTCAATCCCACGTTTTGGAGTACAGCTTTGGTGAGGGGAAAAACAGCGATGGGTGCAATATCGCGCAGGTTTTAGCAATGTCGGTGGATAGTGCACGGCTTTTCTTCGGGCAAGGGAATGGGTGCATCCCTGCCGTGGTGAAGATTCTTGACCGAATCTGTGCTGTTGGCCTCGGGTACCTGACTTTAGGGCAGTCATTAACAACGCTTTCTGGAGGCGAGCGGCAACGCTTGCGACTTGCTGCGCGCATGGGTGAAGCGGCTGCCCTGCTTGTGCTCGATGAGCCCACTACTGGTTTGCATGAGGTTGATGTGGCGCGGCTGCTGGGGCTTTTTGATCGACTTGTTGACGCAGGTTCCACGGTTGTGGCGATCGAGCATCGTCAGGAGGTCATTGCACATGCAGATTGGGTCATTGATCTTGGTCCTGGGGCGGGTAGAGACGGGGGACGTGTTGTTTTCACGGGAACTCCTGCCCAGATGATTGCCAGCGGGGCTGGCATAACAGGGAGGTTCCTGGCTCGTAATGCAGATGTACGTGTTTAACGGTTGTGGCCTAGTGCTGATGGGGGAGAGGTGTCGACTGCGGTGGCGGAGGATTGGCAATTCTGCACTTCATCACGTAAGGCCGCCATTTGTGCGTCGAGGGCAGTTGCTGTGGCAGCCACATCCAGTAAGGTGCGCTCGACGTGCGGGGGGATAGTCGCTTGGTACTTGTATCGGATTTCGTGTTCCACGCTGGCCCAGAAGTCCATCGCGATGGTGCGGATTTGGATTTCGACAGGCAGATGCAGGGTTTGGTGGGCAAGAAATACCGGTACGGACACGATGAGGTGCAGTGAGCGGTATCCGTTGGGTTTGGGTGTGGCGATGTAGTCCTTGATTTGGAGTAGTTCGAGGTCGGGTTGTCGTTGCAGGATGTTGCAAATGTCGTAGACATCAGCGACGTAGGGGCAAGTGATGCGCACCCCGGCGATGTCTCGTACGACGGTGGCTGCTGCGGTGAGGTCATAGAGGCAGTCGAGTCGCTGCATTTTGGCGATCAAGCTGTCGTAGCTTTTCAAACGGTGTTTGACGTGCATGATCGGGCTGTGACAGATGCCGTTGTCGAACTCTTCGCGCAGGATACGGATCTTGGTAAGTACTTCATCGAGGGCGTATTTGTAGCGATCACGGAATGCCACGAGGGCTTCGACGGACTCGTGGGAAAACGAGGCGGAGTCGATGCGGCCGGCGTTAACTGCCAGCATCACGTCGGTGACGCCGACGTTGTGCGTCCGTGGGTCGGGGGCTGTGTCCGCCATATCTATGGAAACTACCTCACTGATAGATGACTGCGGCAGACCTATCGTCGACGTATATCGATGATTGGCGATTTTGACTGAAGGGGCGCCGGGGGAGTATGTGCAGGTGAAGCCTGTTCTGGGGGCGCGGTGGCCATGAAAAGGACTGCCGTGGTTGTGGGCGATATTGGCTGAAGTCAATGGGTGGCGAAAATCTGGGGTCAGCTGATTTTGGTGTGCGTGGGCTACGGGGGTGCTGCGGTGTGACTGACCGCGTGGAGCAGCAGACTAGGTGGCTGCACGGGTTACGTCGATGTAGTTCCCTGCGGTGCTGCGGTGCACATGGCGGTGAGTTGGCGCATTGTTGGGTTTGCAGCCGAGCGTTTGAGTTGTTCTCACCACTTTCCATATAACGCCGATAATCAACATTATGTCAAAATAGCTGGAGAACGGCACCTGAGAGGGGTTCTGTACAGCTCCCCCCAATGCGCTTGTTGCGACCGTTTTTCACTCCGTTGTCAACGGATACAGCTTCAGTACCGCGCTGACTGTCGAGGCATGCCATTTCGCGCCGCCTTGTGCTGTTGGGATTCCTTCGGTGTTGAGTTGCTCGGCGATGGCACGTAGAGATTTTTTCTCGCTGCGTTGACGGTGAATTCGAGCCACGATGTCTGGGTCAACGTTTCTACGGCGGCCTAGTGTTGCGCCCGTGGCTTTTTTGTGCGCCAAAGCTTCGCGGGTGCGCTGAGCGATGAGATCGCGTTCATATTGGGCTGCGCAGGCCAGGATTGTGGTGGTGAAACGCCCTGCAGGGTCAGTGGTGTCAATGGCTGGACTGAGGACAACTAGCCCCCAGGAGCCCTTATCTGCACGGGTGAGAATGTCGGCTAGGCCAGCCACAGATCGCGTGAGGCGATCAAGTCGAGTGACCATCAAAACGTCTGCTTCGCCTGCATCAAGCCTGGTCAGGGCGTCATCGAGGCCGGTTCGGCGATCTTGGGTGCCGGAAACCGCCTCATCGCAGGCAATCTCAATGCTCCATCCGCGCGCCTGTGCGGCACTAGTGAGCGTGGCTCGCTGAGTGTCCAAGCTGATGCCATTTATTGCTTGGTCTGCGGTGGAAACGCGGGTGTATCCGATAGCGCGCATACTGCTCTCCCCTATGAGATAGGTGCCTCTCCCCCAGAGAGTACAACAAACGGTCCTTTTGTGTACATCAAATAGTCATCATGTACAGCAAAAGTTCTGAGCAGAAGAAACAAGCCAAAAAACCGCTAATGCGTACAGCAAAAGGTATGTCACATCGCCCCAGAATCCACCAACCGACGCAACGCCTCCGCCGCCCCAATCAAATACGCCCGCTCCGAAGAAGACGCCCCCACCTCCCCAGCATCAATCGAGCGAACAAGATCATCCAGAGCACGCGCGGTCGCCATGGGATCACGATCATCACCCTGACCCGACCGGGTCCGCTCCTGGCTCGTCATGGCGCTCAGGGTAACGTGAGCACCCCACTCGCCAGGGGAACACAAGAACCCCAAACCCCGCGTGGCGCCACCTTCACCACCCATCACCAGAGGAAAAACCACCACCACTCCCCCGCCTCAACCCAGGCAACTCCCCCACACTGGCCTCAATAACATCACCGAGGGCAACCAAATCTGCCCGGCACAGCCGCAACACCACACCACAGCCATCATCACGCAACACCATCCCCTCAGCCCGCCACCGCGCCGCCGCCT
This sequence comes from Dermatophilus congolensis, assembly GCF_900447215.1. NCBI lineage: Bacteria > Bacillati > Actinomycetota > Actinomycetes > Micrococcales > Dermatophilaceae > Dermatophilus > Dermatophilus congolensis. The sequence continues at coordinate 1,136,808 of NZ_UFYA01000001.1, read as the reverse complement.
CCACCAAAAGAAACCCCGGCAACCGCCCAGAAGCATTCACCACCCGCCACCACGGCACCTGCCTGCCACCACACCCAGACATCACCCGCCCCACATGCCGCGGCGACCTACCAAACAACTCCCCCAAATCCCCATACGTCACCACCTGACCAGCAGGAACCAACCGAACAACCTCATACGCCTGATCGGCAAACAACTCACTCACAACCCACTCCCCTACACACAACAACCACAACACAACAACCAAACACCGTTCACGCCTGCGCACCACGCATGAACGACAATGGTGCCTCACGGCAACCGCAGGCAACGGGAGGACAACGGCATGAACAATCGGATCCCCACCACCGAGGATCCCGCCGACCCCATATACGAACTGCGAGCCGACAACATCTGCGCCGGATATGCCCTCGGCCGCGCAGGCCGAAGCAGATGGCGAGGATGGCTCGACAGCCCCTCCCGCCCCGGAGGAACACTCGTCCTGGACAACATCAGCATCACCATTCCCACCGGCACCCGAATTGGCCTACGCGCAGACCCCAACAGCGGAAAAACCACCCTCGCCCGCGTTCTTGCCGGCCACATCGAACCCCTCTCAGGCCACGTAACCTGCAATGGCACACCCGTAGCCGCGCGAAAAGGGGCGCCCCACAGCGATATCCACCTCCTCACCTCATCGCCACGTCAGCAGGTCGACCCACAACGCACCCTGGCCCAATTCATCGCCGAACCACTCTTGACCTCAACCGCCCAATCATTACCGCCCATCGAAAACACCGCCGTCCTACGCTCAGCAACTGACGGCACCGAAACCACCGCGCACTCCCACGACGCCATCCGCTACGTATGGAGCCGCGAATCGCACGCAGCCCACGCAGCTGACCTCAATCACCTCACCACTACCGACGAAGTCCGCAACGCTGCCGACTTCGTCAAACTCACCACCACCGCACTGCACGCACACCCTGAAGAAGTCTGCCTAGCCGACCTGCGCCGCGCCGCATTCGCACGCCTCCTCCTGGCCCACCCCGCCTACCTCATCTGCGACGAAGCCACCACCGACGAAGCCACCACCGAACTCCTGGGCAGCATCACCCAACACCTCGCCAGCAACGGCACAGGCATCCTCATCACCAGCCGCACTCACGACTTCCTCGCTGCATGCACTGACGCCGTCACAGAACTGGCCACCCTATAAAGACAAGCCCACCGGCCACCCAACACCCACCGCACAGTTCTCACCCAAGAACACCGTAATTTCTTACACACACAATCCATCGGCCCAAGGCCGCACCCACCCGGCAAGGAGTCATTCGTGGGGTTCATCTTTCTCATCCTGGCCGTCGTCCTCGGCGTAGCCGTGCTCTCACGCCTATTCGGCGGCAGCGACGACGCCCACGACGAAGTATTCGAAGGCGTCGCACCCGGAATCATCCCCGCCTCCGAAACCGAAGCGCCCACCCGGCAAATCACCGCCGCCGACCGCAAACTACCCGTCGCCGTCCGCTTCGAAGCCCCCGAACGCATGCGCCCTGAAGAAACCGGCATCATCCGCGACCGCAACACTAGCGGCTCTGACGTTGCCGCAGCCTTCGTCGCCATGACCGTTGAAGGCTATTACCGCATCGAAAACCGTGCCGGCGACACCCCTGAAACCACCGACACCGGAACAGCCAGCACAACCAAACCCGCCAAAAACACCAAAGACAACTGGATCATCACCCGCACCGACAAATCTCCAGACGACCTCGAACCACTACGCCGAAACCTCTACGAGTCCATCTTCGCCACCGGCGACACCGTCGCCCTCGAAGCAGCCAAAGCAAATATGCGCGGCGCAGCACTAACCCTCCAACAAGAAATCAACACCGGCGCTATCACCAAAGGTTGGTACACCGCTGGTGGGGCAAGCCGCACCGCCGTCGGATCAGCCCTAGCAGCCCAAACCGCCGGATTCCAGGAATACCTCGGTCGCGCCGAACAGAAACAACTCCAATACGAAGAAGCCGCAGGCATCTTCAGTCGCTTCCTCCCCTGGGCTGTCGGGCTCGGCGTAGCGAAAGAATGGTCCGGCCACTTCGCCGACATTGCCGCCCAAGCTGAAGCAGAGGGCTACGGAGACGCCCTCATGGCAGCCTGGGCCGCCGACCTAGCCTGGTGGACCGGAATGGCCATGCTCCTTAACCCCGGCATGTTCGACGGGCTAGGCGAAGCAATCGGTGAACTCAGCGAAGGCATCGAAGATTTCGCCTCCGACATGCTCAGCTTCGGTAGCGAACTCTTTGATGAAGACCCCTTCACCCGCTTCGGTGGCATCTTCGAAGACGACACAGACTCAGGAGTCTTCGGAGGGCTCTTCGACGACGACAACCTCTAAACAGCCACACGCCACCACGCCGCGACCACTCCACCTAGGGGAGGTCGCGGTTTTTTATGCGGTCACCACCATTGCGAATAGCCTGTCGAAGAATGCCTCGATAGTGCGGCACCAACCCCGGAAGGTAATACGGATGCAGCCTCACCTGGCTTGCATCGCCCCCCTCTATTACGCACGCCAAACGATCGAGATAGAACTCCCACAACGGGCCCCGCTGCTCAAGCGTCTGCGCGCACGTATATGACTGCATCACTGTGATCGTGCATCCAGGAACAACATCACGAGGATCCGAATCAAGAGTAAACGTGATGTGATGAGGAGAAACACGCTCACCTTTGGATGCATCCAGCGCCAGCGTGATACTGCGCCCAGGCTGAGCATCCTTGATGGTAAACGTCAGCCATGGTGAGGGGTTCTCCTGCGTGAGAAGAATGTCAACACGGCCAGTGTTGTTGTTCGTGCTGCGAGGGCCAATCCACTGTGGAGCTGCCGAATCATCAGTAAGGGCCTTCCACGCCTGCTCCGCAGACACCGCGAACGAACGCTCACAGGCCACGATAAGAAATGCCGGGTCATAGCGGTGCACATGTTGTCCAAGGCCGGGCATATGTTCGGCGACGAGGCGACTCGTTGCCTGCGAATGCATAGAGAGTCCCTTCTCTGGTGACCCGGCACCACTGCCACTCATACACAGTCATGAACCGAATTCCCTTCTATTCTAGGCCTTGTCGCGATAGGTGAGATTCGCTGGGGCGCTCCGTAGAATCTCGGGGTGACCCGACCCGACCCTGCCTCAATCCTCTTGCGCCAAGCCAAGCGCGATCTGGACCCCCTCTCATGCGACTACTACACCGCAGCCGAATGCCGTTCCTGCACCATGCTGGGGATACCGCATCGAGACCAGATAGCAAGCAAGCAGGCGCGCATCCAGGCACTGCTAGCCCCATATACTGCCCCGGAGGGATATGCTTGGGAGGAACCCGTCTACCACTCCCCCAGCGGATTTCGAAATAAAGCCAAGATGGTTGTTGGAGGCACTACTCACGCCCCCACGCTCGGTATCTTGGACCGTGATCGCCGCCCTGTTGACCTGCGTCATTGCGCACTGATTGACCCCCGTATCGAAAATGCTTTCGGGGCAGTGACCGCGATGATCACAGCCTGTGGCCTGGCCCCCTACGACGTTCCGAAACGTTCAGGCGAACTGAAGAATGTGCTCATCACCGTTAATCCTGACGGTGAACTGATGGTGCGTTTCGTGGTGCGCTCCGAGAGGTCCGTATCTGCTCTGCGTGCAGCGCTTCCCGTACTTACCGAACAACTCCCCCATGTGCGTGTGGTATCCGTGAATGTTCTACCGGAACATAAAGCGGTCCTCGAGGGAGAGCAGGAATGGATCCTCACCCCCGAATCCACCTTACCGATGCGCCTACCTGGACTCACCCTAGAGCTAGGGGTGAAAAGTTTCTTCCAAACTAACAGCGAGATCGCTGCTGACATGTATCAGCAAGCCGTGCGGTGGGCTCACGATATCGGCGCTAAACACGCCTGGGATTTGTATTGCGGAGTTGGTGGGTTCGCGTTAGCGCTTACCGCCGTTGTGGAATCAGTAGTGGGCGTCGAAGTCTCTGCCGAAGCGGTCGCAGCGGCAAAACGAACGGCACAGGACACTGGGTTGAGCGGTGTCGCTTTTGTGGCGGCAGATGCACGGCAGTGGGTGGGGCAACAGGATTGCGTTCCTGACCTAGTTGTGGTGAACCCGCCTCGCCGTGGGTTGGGGTCAGAGTTGGCACGCGTACTGGAAGGCTCTGGTGCGCAACGAGTGCTGTATTCGAGTTGCCAGGCAGCCACGCTGGCAGAAGACCTGGCTGTGATGACTTCGTGGCGGATTGAGCGAGCCCGCATTTTCGACATGTTCCCGCAGTCAGATCATTGTGAAGTGATGGTACTGCTGACCAGAACAGAGATGACCGATTAACCCTGGTGCCTCCGGCAGGAGGCACCAGGGTGTGGTTAGTTATCGGATTTGCGGCAAGGAAGCGCGTAGTAGCCCTTCAGAGTTCAGGCCGAGCAGTTCAACCGCCTGAGACAAGAGTGTCTCTCCCCCGCTGCCGATAACACCGCGAAGATCCTGTGCTAGTGCAGTCCCAAGCAAAGACGCGTTCGCTGCCACAGGGGTGTCCATGTTGTCTGTGGGGAAGAATCGGTCGAACGGACCGGTCTTTGGCATAGGCGTCACATCGATCTCTGCACGTGTGACACCGAGTCGGAAAGCGACTCGATCGACAGCTTCGTCCAAACCACCAAGGTGATCGACGAGTCCGTGGGTGTGTGCATCCCGGCCAGACCACACGCGGCCGCGGGCGAGTTTTTCGACTTCATCGACTGGCATGTTTCGCCCTTCAGCGACTTTACTGATGAAGTCGTCATACACAATGTCCAAAAGACGGCCCAGTTCTTGGCGGGAATCCTTGTCGAAAGCGTCAAAAACGGACAGGAAGGTCGCGTGCCGGCCTCGGGTTATGGAGTCGTGGGTGACGCCGATACGTTCCAGGCTTTTACCGACACTGGTTTTCCCAGCGATCACGCCGATGGAGCCAGTGAGTGTGTGCGGGTCAGCCACGATTTCGGTGCCAGCTGAGGAAATATAGTAGCCACCAGATGCAGCTGCTTGCCCCATGGAGATAATGACAGGGATCCCGGCTTCGCGGACCTGCATTACTTCGCGGCGGATGGTGTCTGAGGCGGTAGCGGATCCTCCACCGGAGTTGATGCGCAGCACCACGGCTTCAACTTTTTCATTGACTGCGTGGCGCAGGGCAGCGCCGAGGTCATCGGATCCGATGCTGTGACCGCGAGGGCCAGGGTTGGAACGGCCTAGGTGAATGGGGCCGTGCGCGGTGATGAGCGCCACGTTACGTTTGCCGCGTTTGCGTTGGAGAGCGTTGCGGATAGCCGAGTGGTCGTAGCGTTCAACATATCGGGTGGTGGTGCGCTCCCGCTGGGGGTCTTCCAAGCGCTCGTATAGCCAGCTGTAGGCCTCGTCGCGGTATCCGATGTGGTCGATCAGGCCGATTTCTTTGGCTTGTTCGGGGGTGAGGAACCCAGCGTCGAGGATGCTGCGGGCAGAATCTAATTCGATACCGCGACCGGCGGCGATTTCTTCGAAGGCGGCATCGATGCCGCTGTCGAGGATGGCTTGGTATTGCTCGCGGTCAGCGTCGGTGAAGCGGCGTTCAGTGAGGGCGTCAGCGGCGCTCTTGTATTCTTTACGGCCATCGAATTCGGGTTTAGCGTCGATTCGGTTGAGGGCGTCATTGAAGAATGGGCTGGTCAACGAGGTGCCTACTGGTGAGATGAGGCCGCTGGGTTGGAGCCAGATGTGTTCACAGGCGGATGCGATGAGTAGCTCGGTGAGGGATGAGTTGTTTTCGCCCATTGCCTCCGCCCAGGCGAGGGTGGGTTTTCCGCTTTCGCGGAAGCGGCGGATGGCGCGGGTGAGTTCGTCGGCAAGCTCCATGTTCATGGAGACACCTGCAGCGTGGACGACAAGGGCAACGACCTTATCGTCATGGGCTGCGTCGCGCAGACCGCAGATGATTTCCCATAGGCGGGGCGTGGTGCGTTGGGAAAGGATTTCCAGGGGGTTGGTGGGTGCAGTTTCGGTCAGACCACGAGCAGCGTCTATTTCAAGGATGACGTTGCCAGAAGTGCCTGGGATAGGGATGCGGCGCAGGAGTGCGTCGTCAATGGGGAGTTTGTCGAGGAGCTGTCGCAGTGAGGCCATAGTTCGACGGTAAGTGACTATCGCTGTGGGGGCATCTCGTTCCGTTCGAGGCGGAATTGCTGTGTTGCTTGTTTTTCGGTGTTGTGGGTGCTTTCAACGTTGCGGATAGCCTCGGCGACGGTTGTGGGGGCCCAGCCTGCGAGGTGGTGTCCGGCCCATTGGACAACTTGGACGGTGACGAGGTTGTGGCGGGGGTTTTCGGTGTTGAGGGTTTCAGCGAGGTCGCGTTGCTGCTTAATCCAGTTGCGGTTGTGTGGCAGGAGTCTGTGCCACACCGCGACGAGGAGATGTACGGGGATGGCGGGGAGAGATTTTTCGGCGCGGAGGCGGTGCAGTTCGGTGGCTAAATCCAGGTAGGCGGCATCTTCGATGCAGGCTGCACCGAAGCGGCGTAGTGGGCTGTGTGGCACGGAGTAGCGGATGAGGAATCTGCCTAGGCGTAGGAGCATGCGGCGCCTGCGCGCGGGGACGGGTAGGTCGGGTTCGATACTGCCGTCGAGGATGACGACGCCAGCGACCAGATCCGGGTGGGTACGGGCCACGGCTTCAACGATGAATCCCGCCCAAGAGTGGCCGACGATGGTGGCAGGTAGAGGCGCTCCTCGTCGTTCGGCCATTTCCAGAGCGGTGACGACACGGTTGATCTCGTCGTTGAGGGTGGGCGGGTCGTGGCGGGGCATGTCGGATAGGTGTCCGAGGCCGGGACGGTCGAAGGTGATGACGGTGTGGTCTTTGGTGAGTTGTCTGGTGAGGTCGTTGAAGGTGTGGGCTGCTAGGCCTAGGCCGGTGGCGAGCAAGACGGTGGGGCCGTTGCCGATAACGCGCAGGCTGATGGGGGCGACGCGGTTTCGGTTGCGGAGCGCGTTGCTGATTCTGTCTCGGGGGCGTCGTGGTGCTCCGGTCATGTGATGAACGCTACTCCCCTGTTGTTGTAGTTGATTGGTGGCAGGGCCGGGAGAGTGGGTGTGTGGCCTGCGTCGTTAAGCTCCTGGCATGACTCTTGGCATCGATTTTGGAACTACTCGAACAATTGTTGCTTACGCGGACCGAGGGAACTACCCGGTCGTCTCTTTCTTCGATGCTGATGATGAGCCGCACTGTCATTTCCCGTCAGTGGTGGCTGATACGTCGGATGGTTTGGTGTATGGGTTTGCTGCATTGGAGGCAGCAGCGGATGGTGCACGTTTGACGCGTTCTTTTAAGCGCCTTTTGGCTAGCCCTGATGTGTTTGCAGCGACGCCGGTGTGTATTGGTGACCGCGAGGTCCCTCTCATTGACGTATTGACGGGCTATGCGCAGGCATTGCGGGAAGCATTGGCGACGAAGTCTTCGATTGCAGCAGATGTGTCAGCAGGTGGCCCTGGAATGTTGGACACCGTGTTGGCTGTTCCGGCGCACGCACACGGCCCACAGCGTTACCTGACCTTGGAGGCTTTCCGTGCGGCTGGCTTCACAGTGACAGGAATGATCAATGAGCCTTCAGCTGCTGGTTTTGAGTTCACGCACGGGCAAAGCCGCACGTTGAACTCGCGCCGTTCCCGGGTGGTGGTGTACGACCTGGGAGGTGGGACGTTTGATGCTTCATTGGTCAATGCTGATGGCACCGACCATCAGGTGATGGACTCGACGGGATTGAACACCGTCGGTGGTGACGATTTCGATGCGGGATTGGCTCGTTGCGCAATGCGTGCTGCTGGTCGTACCCGTGAAGAATTGGGAGCCAAGGTGTATGCCCAGCTGCTGGAGGACTGTCGGGACGCCAAGGAGCATTTGTCTCCGCAGAGCAAACGGATCCCTCTTGAGGTTGATGGCGCTGCGGTCACAGTGACGGTGGCGGATTTCTATGAAGAGGTTGCCCCGTTGGTGAAGAAAACAATCCAGGCTATGGCGCCACTGGTCGGTGGCCTTGACCATGAAGCGTTGACCGATTCAGAAGTTGCTGGCATTTATTTGGTAGGCGGTGCTAGTGGGTTGCCACTGGTGCCCAGGCTGGTCAAAGCGCAGTTTGGTCGGCGTGTGTTCCGTTCCCCTTACCCGGCAGCCTCGACTGCTATTGGGTTGGCGATTGCTGCCGACGAGGGCGCGGGGTATTCGCTGTCGGATCGTCTTTCGCGTGGCTTTGGCGTGTTCCGTGAAGGTGATGGTGGCCGTCAGGTGTCCTTTGATCCTCTGGTAGATCGCAGTGTGTTGGTCGATCGGCACAGTGATGTGTCGGTGAGCCGTACCTATCGGGCCGCGCATAACGCCGGTTGGTTCCGTTTCGTTGAGTACGGGACGTTGGATGAGTTCGGCGGGCCGCGTGGGCAGATCGTGCCGTTCGCGGAAGTGGTTTTTCCCTTCGATGCGGCGTTGCAAGCTATGGAGAATGAATCTCCTGGCAGTGTTGCTGCGGTGCCGGTTGAGCGTACGGAGATCGGGCCGCTCATTGAGGAGCGGTACACCATTGACCGTCACGGCATTGTGTCGGTGACGTTGAGCGATCAAGACACGGGTTTTTCGCGCACGTATGAGCTCAAAGGTGAGAAGACTGCTACGCAGGTGTAGTGGCTAGATGCCCTGGCCGGTGTGTAACCGGTCAGGGCATCGGCTCTGTGGGAATGGTGACTTCGTGTTCGTAGTCGTCGTATGAGCGGGGGTCTTCGCTGGGTTCAATATGGATAGAAATGGTCACTTCACCGAACTCGGCGCGGATCGCTTTTTCAATTTCTTCGGCGAGGTCGTGTGAGCGTTTCACAGTCCAGGTGCCGGGAACGAGTAGGTGCATGGAGGTGAAGCGTTGCTGTCCGCTTTCTCGGGTGCGTAGGGCGTGGGCAGCGGTGGGTGCTGGGGTGAGGGCGGCGACGATTTCGGCTAGACGGGTGTTTTCTTCTTTGGGCCAGGAGACGTCCATGAGGCCGTCGATGGATTCTTTAATGAGTTTCCATCCGGTGATGATGATGTTGATGCCGACGGCGAGGGCCACGATCGGGTCAAGGATTTCCCAGTCGGTGACAAGTACTAGAGCTACGCCGACGACAACCCCCACGGAGGTCCACACGTCGGTCATGAGGTGGCGGCCGTCAGCGGTGAGAGTGAGTGATCGGTGAGTTTTACCGGCGCGGATAAGGATGAGAGCCACGGCACCGTTGATTGCTCCTGCCACCAGGGAGATAGCTAGGGCGGGGCCGATGTTGTCCAGGGGTTTGGGATCAAGTAGGCGTTGGGTGGCGGTGAAGCAGATAGCTGTGGCGGCGACGAAGATCATGATGCCTTCGACAGCGGCGGAGAAGTATTCAGCTTTGCTGTGGCCGTAGTGGTGGTTGGCGTCGGCGGGCATCGCGGCTGCGCGCAAGCTGATGAGCGCAATGATCGCGGCGACAAGGTTGACGGACGATTCGAGTGCGTCGGAGAGCAGACCGACTGAGCCGGTCATCCACCAAGCCAAGATTTTGAGTGCCATAGTTCCCAGCGCGGCGGCGATGGATAACCATGCGTATTTTGTCAGATCCACGACTGTTCCTGAGTGTGGGGCAGGGCCGGACGCGGAGCTGTTCATGAAAAACATGTTCGGCTCATGCGTTCGGCCCTGCAAGGAAGGTGAGGCGTACCGGAGTTCGTGTCGCGACTAGCCGCTGTAGACGGTTAGTCCAATGAAGTTGGGGGTAGTGATGTTGATGGTGGTTCCTCTGGCGCCGTTCTTCTTGATGAGGAAACCGATGCCGTCTTTGTCTACTCCCACGAAAGCTGCCTTGCCGACCAAGGGGGTCAGGGAACGCATGGCCCCGTAGTAGCCATCGAGTGGGATGGCTTTGCTGCTGAACTTGCCGGTGCCGCTGCCGGTGTACAGGAAGGCACGTCCGTCGTTGCGGACGCCGATGACATCTGTTTTTCCATCACCGCTCCAGTCACCCATGTTCATGATTTGTTTGAACGTGTGCCAGCCTGATCCGATTGGTCGGGCACGGTGGAAGGTGCCGTTGCCTTTACCGGGGTAGAGGTAGAGCCGTCCACTGCGGTTGGTGGCGAGCATGTCGGGGATGCGATCGCCGGTGAAATCGGCTCCGGCGGTTAGTGAGCGCATTGCGGCCCACCCGTGCCCGACCTGGCGGCCGTTGGCCAAGGTGCCGTCGTTTTTTCCGGTGAACAGGTACATCCGCCCTTTGTGGTCTACGCCCAGGACATCACCGCGACCGTCGCGGTTGAGGTCTCCAGCGGCAACGACGCTGCCATAGGAGGCGAAGTTGCCGCTGTGGATCTTGCGGGCGAAGGCCAGGTCATTGCCGGTGTAGGCGGAGGCAAACAGGGCGTTTGAGGTGCCGCGCATGATCACATCAGCTGCGCCTACAAGTTGGTTACCAGGGGTTGACACCGGCGGTTTGGGGGCTGGCGCCGGAGCCGGTGCCGGAGGGCGAGAGACACCTCCGGGAACTCCGTTGCTGCCGTTTCCATTGCGCACCATTCGGGCAACATCTCGGCGGATTTGCGGTAGCCGTGAGTAGAAGTAGTCCCCGGGGCATTCGGTGGCGCCGACGTCACGGTGTCCAACGATTGCTGGGTAGGTGCGCCCGTAGATGGTTTGGGTGCCTTGCGGGTTGAAACCGTGGATAGATGCTTTCCAGGCGATAACTCGCTCAACGGCGTTAACGGCTGCGTTAGAGATGGGCGCTTGGCTGTGGTTACCCATCACGGAGACGCCGGTGGTGACGCTGTTAGTGCCGTATGCGTGTGCACCGACAACAGCGCTGTTGGTGCCGCCAGCACGGCCTTCCCAAATACGTCCCCATTTGTCGACAAGGAAGTTGTAGCCAATGTCGCTCCAGCCACGGTCTTTGACGTGGAAGGCATAGATTCCGCGCAGGATGGCAGGTACCTGGGATTGGCTGTAGTTGTTAGTCCCTTCCGTGTGGTGTATCACTGCTCCGCGGACGACGCCGTAACTGGGTGCATTACGGCGCAACGATTCGTCAGCCCCCCAGGCGGCACGGGAGTTGATCCAGGGGCGGTTCACTGCGGCTGCTGCGCTGCCAGGAGCCACAGTTCCGACGGTGGAGTCGGCCGGTGATTCGTTGGGGTCGATGAGGCTGAGTTTGGCGTCTACCGTGTCTTGTCCGACAGGGCCGAGGGTGCGAACTTGGGCGTGGGTGGCTTCAGTGACCACGATGGGGTCACTCCCAGCACGGGTCGATGAAGCATTGGGGTCGGCTTTTTCTTCACCGGATTCTGCTTCAACAGCTTTCCACTCGCCCCACCCTGCTGCGGTGCGCAGTCGGTATTGGACGACAACATCGGTGCCGGTTCCGGCTTTCCATGTCACACCCATAACTGTCAGAGGTGCGGGAACTTTCTGTTCCGGGGAGATTTCCAGCACGTGTGGGTTTTTCTTTGCTGCTGGGGATAGCTCTGCCGTTGCGGCTTGTTCTTGGGCCAGCTTTTTATCGCGGGCGGTCAATGCTTTTCCGGTACCCGCGGTGGCCTCGGGGGCTTGAAGAGCAACTTCAGTTTTTTCTGTAGACACGGGAATTGGATCAGCGGAAGCATCAAAAATGCCAGGCGATACCACTGTCACCATGGGGGCCAGTAAAGCTATAGCGGTTGCGACAGATAGGTGCCGGATTCGCACGATGGATTCTCCTCAGTGTGCGTTTCACAGCCGATCGTGCGGCCGTGCTGGAAAAGGCTTTGGATCTTGGCGGGTCCGCCTACCAGTCGTCCGCATCTGCCTGCATCTGAGGTGAGCATGTAATCATTTCGTGTCATAAAACCCCTGCTTGTTACGCAAATAGGGTCGATGCAGCAGTGAACCCCACCTCGCTTCGCGAGGTGGGGTTCAGCACGAAAAAGATTAAATATCAGTGCTTCTGGCCAATTTGGTCAAGCATTTCTACGTACCACTCCTGAGTGACGTCGAAAGCTTTGTGTCCCTTGATGCGGTCAAATTCAATTGCCCGCAATTCGTCATTTTTCTCTTCGTCATGGCCAACAACTCCGGGAACGCCAGCCAAAGCCTTGTCGACAGCGAGATCGGTCATAGAAGCAATGAGGTTGAGGTCATATTCGTTCGCGGCAGCGGAGCGCGCAAAATAACCTGACTTTTGAACGAGGACCTTTTCTGCACCCAGTAGCGCAGCGAACTGCTTACCAAACCATGCCCCTGGGTTGATTTCAGCTAGGCGCACGTGACCGAATGCGTCCCGAGGCACATCTGCCCCTTCAGCTTCCATACGGGCCACGATGTCCTCAACGCCGGCGCCTTCAGAGATGAACAAGTTAACGCAGCCCACCTCATCCATAACGGCTTTAAGGCGGTTCGCTTCTGCCTCGATGTCGATATGAGCTTCCGGCACGTAGATGCCGTGAATGTCCCATGCACGGCGGTCCAAACCAATTTCAGGAAGCCACTGGCGCGTGTCGAGCCAATCACGGTATTTGCGTGCAGTCGCGCCGGTTAGCCAGCCACAGTTACGCCCCATCACTTCGTGAATGATGAGCATGCGTGCGTTAGCGTTGTGTTCACCAACAACATTGGCAGCGAACTGAGCGCCGTACTGTGCTGCAGTGTCAGCCCCCAGGGACTGGCGAACCGGGACGATGTCGTTGTCGATTGTTTTCGGCAGGCCCACTACTGTCAGCGGGTAGTTATTAGAGGCCAGGTGAGCAGCCAAGTCCGCTGCCGTGGTGTTGGTGTCGTCGCCACCAATGGTGTGCAGCACATCCACGCCATCTTCAGTCAGGCGCTTGGCTGCGAAGTCCAGCGGATCCACACCCTCAGGGACCAGCCCACGCTTGACGAGGTCAGCAGTGTTGGTCAGCTTCACACGAGAGTTTCCGATCGGGGAACCACCGAAACCGTGCAGCAGGTGTGCGTTCTGACGCACCTGGTCAGTGATGGTGTAGAAGTCACCACTGAGCAGGCCCTGGTAGCCGTGCTTGTACGCGATGATCTCAACATCGGGAGCCACCTTCGAGTACTTCTCGATGAGGCCACCGACAGCGGACGACAGGCAGGGAGCAAATCCCCCGGCGGTGAGCAGAGCCACACGTTTCACGGACGCAGCGGTGTCTGACATGAACGAACCACTTTCGGGCTTGATGGACGTCGGTCAACTCGAGCCTAGTACGCCAATCACTCCGGTTTTACCGGCCCAGGCACAGCATGCGCGACAACCGGACCTTCCCTGCGCCGGCTGCTCCCACCGGAACTGGGCATTTCAGCACCCTGATCGGTCAGGCTATCCATCGGCGGCAACACTCCCCCACTGTGAGGGATATCCCACGTATGCACTGGTTCACCCGTGCGCGCATTGGCCTGATACTGCAACGTCATAGATCGCAACGCTTCAGCACGGGACTGTCCACGAGACTCAAAAGCCTTCACTGCTTGCACCTGCCACACCGCCCCATTGGTGCGCGACAAACAACGCCCCTCAATCACCCCTAAGTACAGGTCGATAGCATCCTGATCTGCTCCCAAGCTGCGCAGACCCGCCTCCGCGACAGGCAGCAGCACATCAAGAACAAGCTGATCAGGTGTTACCCGCCCAACACCTGGCCAAAACATCTGCGCATCAAAACCATCCCGCGCACCGCGCAAAAAATTCGTCTCCGCGGCAGTGAAAGACAACTTGCTCCAAATAGGACGAGTCTGCCGAGAGAAAAACCGGGTAGCCCCGAAGAAAAACGCAGCATTAGCGACCATGTCAGCAGCAGTCGGCCCAGCCGGCAGCACCCGATTCTCCACACGCAAATGCGGAACTCCCCCAGCAGTGTCATAAATGGGGCGGTTCCAGCGATAAATAGTGCCGTTGTGGAGCATCAACTCCTCCAACTGCGGAACTCCCCCAGCAGCCAACACCGCTTCTGGATCCTCATCACTCATCTCTGGCAGCAACGGCGGAAAATAACGCACATTCGCCTCAAGTAGATCAAAGATCGAGGTAATCCAGTTATCCCCAAAGTGCACCCGCGGATGCACCCCCTGATTCACTAACTCTGCCGGCCGTGTATCTACCGCCTGAGTGAAAACAGGAACCCGACCCTCTTGCCAGATCTCCGTGCCGAAAAAATACGGCGAATTCGCCCCAATCGCCACCTGAGCACCAGCAATCGCCTGCGCTGAGTTCCACGCCCGTGCGAAGTCACGCGGCGTCACCTGAGTATGCAACTGAAACGACGTGCATGCCCCTTCGGGAGCAACAGTGGGCCACCCCATATGCAGGCGCTCGCGGGAAGGACCTGTGATGTCCAAAACTACGTCTTCGCCTCGGGCGCGGATGATCGCATCATTCAACGCCTGGAACCGGCTAGATTCGGTCATCCACTCCCCCGCTAACTCCTCGGTAGTTAACGTAGGAAGCAGACCGATGGGCAGCACACTGGCACCTATCGTGGCTGCAGCCCGGTTCACCTCACCCATGGAGGCCCGCAGCTCGGCCCGGAGCCGGTGGAGCGCATCCCCATCTAACAGGCGGGGCTCGGCATTGACCTCCACATTGAACCGGGCTAGCTCAGGCACGACATCGATCCCCTCAGAGGCATCGATGACAGCGAGGTTGTCAAACACGGCTTGACCATTGGCGTCAATGAGGTCCAGTTCGAGCTCAACCCCAGTCATGGGGGTCTCCTCAGCGAAATCTGTTCCGGATAAAAGTTTTTCGAAAACATCCAGGTCAAGCTGCACTTTGGAACGAAACCTGCCCGGTAAAGAAAAGTCCCACTCCGGTGACGTAATCTCACGACCCATACGGCTCAGAGCCTCCTCCAGCGGGGGGTGACACAGACACACCGCACGCTACCGGCATCACCTGCTGTTATCGCTACGGCGCACCCATGGGCGCGCATGCATTCTGCGCCTACCACCTGTGAGCGTGCGCACGCATCCCTGGTACGCACAACGCACATGGGGCTTGGCAGGAGCGTCAATAAGAACGCTCGGGCCAAACCCCATACATGCGTCTCAAAAAATGAGACAGGATCGGTGGTGGAGGTTTCTCAACCTCCACCACGCCACCTCAACCTCAGTCCTCGTAAGACTCCATCGGCGGGCACGTGCACACCAAGTTCCGGTCACCGAACGCGCCATCAATACGACGCACCGGAGGCCAATACTTCGAAGCCGGATCCACATTGCCCGGGAACACAGCCATCTCACGGCTATACGGGTGGTTCCACTCCCCCGCGATACTGGCCGCCGTGTGCGGAGCGTTACGCAGCACGCTCTCCTGCACAGCAACCTCACCATCTTGAACCTGCTGAATCTCTGCACGAATAGCAATCATCGCGTCACAGAAACGGTCGAGCTCTTCCTTGTCCTCGGACTCAGTCGGCTCCACCATCAGTGTTCCCGCCACCGGGAACGACATCGTCGGAGCGTGGAAGCCATAGTCGATAAGACGCTTGGCCACATCGTCGACCGTCACTCCACTGTCATGCGTGAGCTTGCGCAGGTCGAGAATGCACTCGTGAGCCACGATCCCGTCATTGCTGTACAACACTGGGTATGAATCCCGCAGCCGCGCCGCAATGTAGTTAGCGTTGAGCACTGCACTGTAGGTGGACTGCTTCAACCCCCGGCCACCCATGAGGCGAATGTAAGCCCACGTAATCGGCAGCACACCAGCTGAACCAAAAGGCGCCGAAGCACACGGGCCAGAACCCGTCTGCGGACCTGCGCTCGGATCCAACGGGTGGTTAGGCAAGAACGGCGCCAGATGCGACTTCACGCCCACCGGGCCAACGCCAGGACCGCCGCCACCGTGCGGAATCGCGAACGTCTTGTGCAAGTTCAAGTGGCTCGCATCTCCACCGAACTGGCCAGGCTTAGCTACACCGACAAGAGCGTTCATGTTCGCCCCATCGATGTAGACCTGCCCACCCTCGGCGTGCACCAACTCCGTCAGCGTCGTCACCGTGTCCTCGTAGACACCATGCGTCGAGGGGTACGTAATCATGATCGCCGCGACCTTGCCCGCATGCTTATCCAGCTTGGACCGCAAATCCTCAAGGTCGATCTCACCGCCCTCGGTGCTCTTGACCACAACCACCTTGAATCCGGCCATACCCGCGCTCGCAGCGTTGGTGCCATGTGCACTGGAGGGAATGAGGCAGATATCGCGCTCACCTTCACCGCGAGAGGTGTGGTAGTCACGGATGGCAGTAAGGGCAGCTAGCTCCCCGGCAGCACCAGAGTTCGGCTGGAGGGTGAATGCGTCGTATCCAGTGATTTCTACCAGCCAGCGCTGCAGGTCGGTGATGATTTCACGGATACCTTGCGTCTGGTCCGCAGGGGCGAACGGGTGCAGGTTAGCGAATTCGGGCCAGGTGACGGCTTCCATTTCCGTGGCCGCATTAAGCTTCATCGTGCACGAACCCAGCGGGATCATGCCGCGGTCCAGTGCATAGTCCTTGTCGGAAAGTTTGCGCTGATAGCGCAGCATCTGAGACTCCGAGTGGACAGTATTGAAGGCCTCCGCTGTCAGGAAAGCCGAGGTACGGGCAAAAGCCTGACCCCATTCCTGACTCAATGCAGCGGTCAGTTCTTTCCCCTCAGGCAGCAGTCCTGAGACGAGCTCGTCGACTTCTTCGGCGCTGATCTTGACCCCGAACGCAGACAGCAACCGCGAAACAGTGTCGCTGTCGGTAGTTTCATCACAACTGAGCAGGATCGTGTCGTCGTTGGCCCGCCAGACGTTGATGCCGTGTGCCACAGCCTTGAGCAGGATGTCTCCGGCGCCACCGGGGACCAAAACGGTCAAGGTGTCGAAGAAACGGTCAGTGATGACGTTCACGCCAGCCGCAGTGAGTTTGTCGGCAATGACACGGGCGTGGGCATGCACTGTGGTAGCGATCTTCTTCAGCCCAGCAGGGCCGTGGTAAACCGCGTACATGGAGGCAAGGATGGCCAGCAAAGCCTGCGCGGTACAGATGTTGCTGGTGGCTTTCTCGCGGCGGATGTGCTGTTCACGAGTTTGGAGAGCCAAACGGTTCGCTGGGTTGCCATCAGCGTCCACACTGGTGCCGACCAGGCGGCCAGGCATGTTTCGCTCCAGGCCTTTACGTACCACCATGTAACCGGCGTGAGGTCCACCAAACTGCATGGGCACACCGAAACGCTGCGAGGTACCTACCGCGATGTCTGCGCCCCACTCACCGGGGGGCGTCAGCAGCGTCAGCGCCAACAGGTCTGCTGCCGCAGCCACAAGGCCTTTACCTTCGTGGACAGCCTCAGCCAAAGCAGCGTAGTCACGGATCTGGCCACTAGCGCCGGGGTACTGGACGATGACACCGAATACCTCGTGCCCGCCGGCAGCTTCCTTCAAAGAGGCAGCATCAGTGACACCACTGAGATCAGCCTCAACGACAGTGATTCCTACCGGCCAGCTACGCGTTTTGATAACCGACTTGGTTTGCGGGAACAGGTCCGCATCGACAACAACAACCGCGTCTTTGGCAGCTTTGCTGGCCCGACGCATCAACGTCACGGCTTCACCTGCGGCGGTTCCTTCATCAAGCAGGGATGCGTTCGCGATGTCGATGCCGGTGAGATCACTGCACATCGTCTGGAAGTTCAGCAGTGCCTCCAGACGGCCCTGAGAGATCTCTGGCTGGTAGGGCGTGTACGCCGTGTACCAGGCAGGGTTTTCCAGCACTCGGCGGCGGATCACGCTAGGCATGATCGTGCCGTAATAGCCCAGGCCGATCATCGAATCCTTGACCGTGTTACGGGCGGCTTTCTCGGCCAGCTCGGCAAGAACAGCGTTCTCAGACGAGGCGGCCGGGATGTTAAGGACGTCGTTAAACCGGATCTGTGAGGGCATCGTTGCATTGACGAGCGCATCGAGGTCGCTAACCCCGATCGTCTGGAGCATCTGCTCCACGTCAGTGCTCGTGGGGCCGATGTGGCGTCCAACGAAAGCCGAAAGCTCGCCGGTGCGGTTGGAATCGGTGCTCAAGGCAATTCTCCTGCCTTCTGACTCGTGCACCGACGGTCACTGGCGCCGGTGCTCCGTTTGTCGATATCGGGTCGTTGGAACACCGGTGGGTGAGTTATCGGCAAATACCGACGGCGTGTGCTCACCTGCGAGGCCCCCACGATCACCCTGGGATTTTTTGACACTAACATTGGCGTCTCCACCTGCGGATCCAGACGCGGATGGACACAAGGCCACGTTACCTGCATCACAAGTGACGTGCGCCCCTCAGCGTCAACCGGTTTTGCGGGCCTCGCGGCGGGCAGAGAGCTCATCAATGGCTGGTTCGGTTGGTGCAGCCGGTTCACCGAGGCGCTCGGCCGGCAGTTCAGCAAGGTCACCCTCGACTTCACGCCACACTCGCCCAATAGCGATACCGAACACACCCTGACCGCCTTGGAGAAGGTCAATAACCTCATCGTTACTGGTGCATTCGTACACGGTGGCCCCATCACTCATAAGGGTGACTTGCTCAAGATCATGAATACCGCGTTGGCGAAGAGCATCGACAGCGTTTCGGATTTGCTGGAGCGAAACCCCCGTGTCTAGCAGCCTTTTCACTACTTTGAGGACGAGGACATCGCTGAAGCTATAAAGACGCTGACTGCCAGATCCGGCAGCGCTACGCACTGAAGGCTCTACCAAACCAGTGCGTGCCCAGTAATCCAACTGCCGGTAGGTGATTCCTACAGCTTTGCAGGCGACAGGTCCACGGAACCCAGCATCTGTAGGAAGCGCCTGCGGGTCCTCGGCAGAAACCTGTTCTGGAGGTGAGGCCGAGGGAAGGGTGAGAGCCGGTTCAGTGCCCGGCATTTCATTGTCCTTACCCATAGGGCCTCCTGGTTAATGGTGGCCCAGATGATGCTTCGCTGGAGTGCTTCGCGCCGGGCCGACTCTTCGAAAGTACGGACACCTCCAGCGAGGGTCAACGATAACGATGCTCGTCAACGGCACGTGTCGCGGTTTAATGCATGCAAACGGCGGTGTTCTACTTCGGGTTCAGGTCATCCCCTGCGGGTTCTTCAGGGCCACCTTCAGTGTCGAAATCTTCGGGAGAGACGTTATCGAGGAACTCCCTGAATTTTTCGACCTCGTCGTCACGGTCGTCATCGACGATGACTCCCGCCTCATCCATCACTTCATCGACCACGCGGATCGGTGATTCTGTTCGCAACGCTAAAGCGATCGCATCAGAGGTGCGTGAGCTCACTCGCACGCCATTGCTGAAGATGAGGTCGGCATAAAAAACCTTGTCTTCGAGCTTGACGATTTGCACCTCGTTAAGAAGAACGCCAAGGCCAGTGATGACATCTCGCAACAGGTCATGGGTTAAAGGGCGGGGTGGTTCAACGCCTTGTTGAGCGAAAGCGATCGCGGCAGCTTCTGCAGCACCAATCCAGACAGGTAAGTAACGGTCCCCCTCACGTTCACGCAGGAGAACGATGGGTTGATTGGTAGGGGTTTCCACTCTTACGCCAAGCACATCGAGGTCACGCACTCCTCCAACCTATCGCGATTCGCTCCCAAGATGGCCAGGGCAAGCATCGATGTTTCTCCCGTTCGGGCCAAGGGGACCTTCAGGGGTGACGTGAGCGCGCCACTCCTGCCTGCACTAATGCGGCGTGGAGGGTGAGGAATTCGTGCAGCATCTCTCCGAGACGTTCTGCGCCGCTGTCATCGTCGTGGCGGGGGTTGAGCTGTTGCGCTAGTCCTACTTCACGTTCAGCAGCGGTGCGGAATGTCCGCAAGTGGCGAGGCTCAAGCCCGTAAGAGGCCAGTACTGCTGCTGAAGTAGCAACAGGGATGGCGTAACCATCGACGTGTCCAGCCTCGTCAGGGACGATGAGGCCGTATCCGACAAGAGATTCGATGTAGGCCTCTGAGGTGTGCGCAGATCGAGCTAACTCAGCCAGAGTGATGCGCAGTTTGTTTGGTGGGGTGAGGAGTTCTGCTGCACCGGGAACGGAGGGGGGCTCCACAGCTGGAGCGGTGGGAGTCGAGCCGAGTGTGAGGGCAGGTTCCAGCCCTCGATCCATTGCATCGAGGGCTTCCCTGATGACCTTCAGTGGCCAAAAATTGTCGCGTTGAGCACGCAGGATGTACCGGATGCGTTCCAC
Organism: Dermatophilus congolensis; assembly: GCF_900447215.1. Classification (NCBI taxonomy): domain Bacteria; kingdom Bacillati; phylum Actinomycetota; class Actinomycetes; order Micrococcales; family Dermatophilaceae; genus Dermatophilus; species Dermatophilus congolensis. The sequence continues at coordinate 1,116,582 of NZ_UFYA01000001.1, read as the reverse complement.
ATCAGATGTGCGGAAGTGTCGATATCCGGAAGGAGAACGGGCAGGGGTTACCAGCTGCTTGGACTCCAAAAACCGGATTTTGCTGATCGTGAGATCCGGGAATTCCTCGGATAGCAGATCAACAACCGCGCCGATCGTGAACGATTCTCCTTTAGTCGTTTCCTCGTGCTCTGCACCGGACACGGTCAGATCTCATCCTTGGCGAGGAAAAGAAGACGGAACTTACCGACCTGAACCTGGTCGCCGCTGCGCAAGACCGCCGAGTCGGTCATTTCTTGGTTCACGTAGGTCCCGTTGAGAGAAGCGACGTCACGAACGTGGAAGAAGCCGTCCTTGTACTCGAAAATTGCGTGCCGTCGAGAAACAGTGACGTCATCGAGAAAGATGTCACTGTCTGTGTGGCGCCCCACAGTTGTCACGGCAGAGTCGAGCAGGAAACGTGCTCCGCGGTTAGGGCCGCGCAAGACGATGAGCAGGGCAGTTCCTGGACGGAGAGCCTCGGCAGTGGTGCGGTCTTCGTCTCGGAGGCCGTAGTCGACGTCGGCGCTTTCCGGGATATTTATGCCGGTGAACTGCATGGTCGCAGGGTCGGTGCGTGGGGCTCCGAAATTCTGCGGGGTGCTGTCGCTCACGACATGCTCCGTTCGCGTCCGGCCCGCATGTGCGGGCTCTGTTCTCTGGTCAAGTCGCGGTGTGAAAGCCGCTGCCCGATGAACACATCACTGTGTGCCCCACCGGAACTACAAACCCTAGAGCATGAATCGAGGTTCGGGTGGAAGAAGGGCCACGTGCCCACCCCGGCCTCACAAGAAAAGTTCAGAAGACTGTGAGAAAGGGGAAGGGACCGCACCCCTCGGGGATAGTCCCCGAGGGTAGATCCCACCCGAATCAGTCGAGCATCTCCTTGTATGCCGCTGCATCGAGAAGGTCAGCCGTGGCATCCGCAGAAGCAAGCTTTACCTCAAAGATCCAGCCCTCTCCGTACGGGTCGGAGTTAAGTAGCTCCGGGCTCTCGTCTAGCTTCTCGTTCACTGCCGTGACTTCACCACCCACAGGGCTGTTGACGTCACTGACCGACTTGGTGGACTCAACCTCAGCGGCTGCGCCATCGACCTCGACCTCGTCACCAATGTTGGGGACGGATACGTAGACGATGTCACCAAGAGCATCCTGGGCGAACGAAGTAATGCCGACGCGGGCGACACCATCAGTGATGCTGACCCACTCGTGGTCCGTGGTGTACTGCAGGTTCTCGGGGTAGACGAGATCGCTCATGACTCTCCCTTTGACGCCGTGAACGCCGGTGCGTCCACGTAGGTGGGGTTTCGGGTGACACCAAGGTATACGGATCTGCCGCTGCTTTCGTACCGGTCGCGCGAGGAGATAAAAAGCTTCCACATACAGAGCCCACGCCAGTAAGAAAGCAACATTGCCTAAAGTTAGGGAGCATGGCAGCTGATACCCACGATGGGCTGACTGTCCGTCGATACGTTCCCATCACTCCCAGTCCCGACCTTGTCACCGGAGAAGACGGACTGGCACGGACGCCCTGGGCTTACGGCAGCGAAGCACTACTGACGTACTACGACACTGAATGGGGAATGCCTGTACGCGACGAAAGAGGCATGTTTGAGCGGCTATCTCTAGAAGTTTTCCAAGCAGGACTTTCCTGGGAAACCATCCTTCGCAAACGTGAAGCATTCCGCCGCGCATTCGATAACTTTTCCCCAGACTCAGTCTGCGCATTCGATGACGTCGACGTCGAACGCTTGGTGAACGACCCTGCAATCGTGCGGCATCGCGGAAAAATCATGGCCACGCTTACCAATGCCCGTGCCACCTGCGCACTACGCGGACGAGTGCTTATTCATGAAACACAACCAGCCACAGTTGCCCCCGAGCCAATCGAAGGAGGGCAAGGACTAGCCGAACTGGTGTGGTCCTACCAGCCACAGATAACCCCCGAACCCTTCCGCCTTAGCGAAATCCCCTCCGCATCAAACGAATCAGCAGCTCTGTCGGCTGTGCTGAAGAAAAACGGATTCGTGTTCGTTGGTCCTACATCCATGTACGCCCTCATGGAAGCAGTCGGCATCGTCGATACCCACCTGGTGGGTTCCCATCGCCGCGGCGCCTCCGGGGTATGGAGATCGTGAACGAAAATCGTATAGAAATCGTGACCTTAAATACAGGAAATCTCTAGGGCAAACACGGAATTGCGACAGATACGTCAGCCATTCTTCTCATATGCAGATCACTCAATTGCTCGTACAAGCAATCGTGCTTGTCGGGATTGCGCTTATCGCCCTGCTGGCCATTGTGCCGCTGTGGCTTAAGCACACAGGAGAACGTGACGACACCTGAGTTCGGGGGCCAATGATGTGCACTAACAGCATCCAGGTAACCGTCACCATCTCCGCAGTTTTCCCGATTTCACGGTAGGGGAATGAACCGAGCGCTCCCCCAGTGGGGGCGTCCGCGTACCGCCGATCACGCAGGCGTCCCCATTCTGCGGGCGTAAGCACTTACGACCCTAGGTACAGTCCCTCTATGTCGACGAATGAGGGAACCACACAAACGAACCGAAACAAACCTGCCAAGCTCAATAAAAAAGCCTACGAAAAAGAACTACGCCGCCTGCAAACCGAACTCGTCGCATTTCAACAATGGGTAATAGAAAGCGGCGAACGCGCACTCCTCATCTTTGAAGGTCGCGATGCCGCGGGCAAAGGCAGCGCCATCAAACGCATCACTGAACACCTCAACCCCCGTCACGCCCGCGTCGTAGCCTTGCCTGCCCCCACCGAACGCGAGAAGACACAGTGGTACTTCCAGCGGTACGTCACCCACTTGCCTGCGGCGGGCGAAATAGTCATTTTCGACAGGTCCTGGTACAACCGCGCCGGAGTGGAACGCGTCATGGGATTCTGCACCGACGTCGAATATCAGCGCTTCCTCCACCAAACCCCAGACTTTGAACGCATGCTCGTTGAAGATGGCATACGCCTGCTCAAATATTGGTTCTCCGTCTCCGATGAAGAACAACAAGCTCGCTTCCGATCCCGCGCTACCGATCCCATGCGCCGCTGGAAACTCTCCCCTATGGACGTCGAATCCATCAACCGATGGGAAGAATACTCCCGCGCAAAAGACGCCATGTTCGCAGCTACTGACCTACCAGGAGCCCGCTGGATCACCATCGAAAGCGAAGACAAAAAGCGCTCCCGCATCAACGTGATCAACGACATCCTCACCCGCATCCCCTGGAAACGTCTCCCAGACCACGGGATCACCATCCCGCCCCGCCCCGCAGCCACAAGCAAGAACTACACTCGCCCAGACCGCTCCACCTTTCTCTACGCCCCCGACATCGCCGCCAGCCTCGAACGCCACCCCAAAAACCACTAAATCCCTGGCTCAATCCCGTTTTCGCGGCAGGGCTGGGCCATAGGCGCACTCACAATCTGGCTCCACAGGCCGATGAGGAAGGCACCACCTTGCACAGGTGGTCGCCCAGGTACGCCGCAACACAGAAGCCGCCCATGCAGCGCACCCCATGCCACGAATCGGAGCCTCGCCTTGTCCACCAACGCACACTTGACCACGGAAGCAACCGGTAAAAAACCCATCAGCATCACCGTCAAGATCGCGCTCGTTGGACTCGTTGGACTCATTGGGGCCCTCCTTATCGGCGGCGGCGCCCTGTTGGCAATCCGTCAGATCAGCAACGTCAACGACGAACAAAACATAGCGCTGCGTGTCGAAAAAGCTGCCCTGGGTATGCAAACCCACAACCTGGACATTTCTGGCTGGCAACTCGGCGTTCTCGGTGATGTTTACCGCCTCGGCGCCAAACGAGCACTCAGCGGCGAGGATGCTTACAACGCCAAAGGATTCGACAAAGCCCGCGCCTCTCTTGAAGCAGACCTCAAAGCCTTCCCTCGAGCCGACATCACCAACGATGAACGAAAACAGCTCGACACCGTCGAAGCAGGCTACAAAGAGTTCTTTGACGCCGAAGCCGAAGTACGCACGCTGTACGCCACCGAAAACAGAGCAAAAATTGACCAAGCCGCTGGCGAAATCAACGGCGGCAAAACCGGACAAGCCTTCACAAAAATTGCTGACGCCTCCGATGCGCTTGCTGCCTCAGCAACCACTCGCGCTACAGCGTTGAGTGAACAAAAAAATTCCGTGATCGCCTTCGTGCCCTGGGTGATCATCGCCATCACCATTGTCCTAGCTGGACTGATTGCTCTCACCGCTCGCATGATCGCCCTGCCTATCGCACGATCACTGCACTCAGTCCGCGACTCGCTCATTGCCATGTCACACAACAACCTCACCGTGCCAGCTGATATCACGACCCATGACGAAGTCGGTGAAACTGCCCAAGCACTCGAACAATCCCGTACCGCGATGATCGGCATCATTACCCGCGTCATGGAAGCAGCCCAAGACGTCGCCGACAATGCCCAGAACCTCACCGCGCTCTCCCAAAACGTCGGTACCGCTGCCGTCAACAGCTTCTCCGAACTTGACTCCACCGCCCGCGAAGCCAGCAACGTCGACAAAAACATCCAAACCGTCGCAGCTGGCACCGAAGAAATGACCGCATCAATTCGCGAGATCGCCAAATCCACCAACGCCGCCGCCGCTATCGCCACTCAAGCCGTGCACGCTGCCGAAACCGCAAACGCCGCTGTAACCCAACTCGGAACGAGCTCCGCCGAAATCGGCGAAGTTGTCAAAACAATCACCGGTATCGCGGAACAAACCAACCTACTGGCCCTCAATGCCACCATCGAAGCCGCCCGCGCCGGAGAATCAGGTAAAGGCTTCGCCGTGGTGGCCAATGAAGTCAAAGATCTCGCCCGAGAAACCAGCCAAGCCACCGAAAATATCGGACTGCGCGTCGAAACCATCCAAAACGACACCCATGCCGCTGTGAACGCCATCAACGAAATCGCAAGCATCATCGCCCAGATCCACGACTCGCAAGGCACCATTGCCTCCGCCGTCGAAGAACAAACCGCCACCACCAACGAAATGAGCCGCAGCGTCAACGACGCTGCTCGCGGAGCCGGAAGCATCGCACAGAACGTCGAACGCACCGCCCAGTCATCCCGTAGCACCTCTAGCACCACAGAACGGATATCTGAAGAAATCGCACGACTAGCCAATGGCAGTGCCAACCTGCGCGAACTTGTTAGTCACTTCCACGTCTAAAAACTCACCAAAACACAAGAAACCGGACCTGATTTTCAGGTCCGATTTCATTCACGTCGGGACGACAGGATTTGAACCTGCGACCCCTTGACCCCCAGTCAAGTGCGCTACCAAGCTGCGCCACGTCCCGTGAACAGGAAAAACATTACCCCATCCTCGCCGCGAGTACCGAATCCGCTGCTCACGCGCCTACGCGCGCCATCCGGAGCAGCGGACCCGGCGCCCCATCACTTCTCTTTACGGCGACGTTTCTCCTTCACCCGAACCGAAATCTCAATCGGGCTTCCCACAAAGCCGAACTCCTCACGCAGCCTGCGCTCCAAGAAACGGCGATACCCCGCCTCGATAAAACCATTAGCAAACAACACAAAACGCGGCGGACGCGTCGAAGCCTGCGTCGCGAACAAAATACGCGGCTGCTTACCGCCACGAACCGGGTGCGGATGCGCAGCAACAATCTCGCCCAACAACGCATTCAATCGACCCGTCGGCACCCGCGTATCCCACGAAGCCAACGACTGCTCCAACGCAGGAACCAACTTCTGCACATGCCGCCCCGTCAACGCCGAAGCATTTACCCGCGGAGCCCATGCGATCTGCACTAGCTCCCGCTCAATCTCCCGCTCCAAGTAGTAGCGACGCTCCTCATCAATGAGATCCCACTTGTTATAAGCGATCACCACAGCACGGCCGGCATCAACAACCTGCTGAACAATCCGAATATCCTGCTCACTGATGGGCTCATGCGCATCAATCAACACCACCGCGACCTCGGCCTTTTCCAAGGCCGTACGCGTACGCAACGACGCATAAAAATCCGCACCACGAGTCAGATGAACACGACGACGAATACCAGCAGTATCAACGAAACGCCACGTCGTCCCGCCCAACTCAATGAACTCATCCACCGGATCACGCGTCGTGCCCGCCACGTTATCGACGACCACACGCTCCTCACCAGCCAAACGGTTCAACAAACTCGACTTACCCACATTCGGGCGCCCCAACAACGCCACACGGCGCGGCCCCCCACGCCGATACGCACCCTCAACCTGAGATTCCTGCGGAAGCACCCCCATCAGCGCCTCCAACGCATCACCAGTCCCCCGGCCATGCAACGCCGAAACAGGCCACGGCTGCCCCAAGCCCAACGACCACAACGCGGCAGCATCAGCCTCACCACGCATGTCATCAACCTTGTTCGCCACAAGAACCACCGGCTTACCCGAACGACGTAACAACCGCACAACCGCCTCATCGGTGTCCGTGGCCCCCACCGTGGCATCAACCACAAACAGCACTGCGTCACACAAGCCAACCGCAATCTCGGCCTGCTCAGCCACCCGCAGATGAATCCCCGTGGCATCAACCTCCCAGCCACCGGTATCCACCAAAGTGAACTTCGTCCCCGCCCACTCCGCGTCATAAGCGACACGGTCACGCGTCACCCCAGGAACATCCTCCACAACCGCCTCACGGCGTCCAATGATGCGGTTCACCAACGTGGACTTACCCACATTTGGGCGCCCAATCACCGCCACCACCGGCGCGGCACCTTCACCATCTTCCTGCGCATCCGGGTCAAACTGACCATCAACCAAAGCCAAATCAGCATCATCAAGATCGAACTCTTCCAGACCAGCACGAAGGGCGCGCGCTACACCCGCATCCTCATCAGTGTCCCCACCCCGAGGTAACGAACCTGAAGCGCCCTCAGGTACGTACACAACCTCCACACCAGAAGAATCAGCATCCTGCGCCACATCATCAGCACCCGCAGCATCAAACTCATAGATGCCGTCATCATCACTATCACCGATGAAATCAGCCTCAGAAGCAACAATCGCCACCACCGCACGCACCGAACCCTCGTAATCAAGGTCGGTGGTGTCCAACAACGTCACCCCAGGAGCAGGGTCAACGAACGACGTCACTGCCGAATCCTGCGCATCCCGACCAACAACCTCCGCACGCGTACGGTCCGTCACCACCGAATCGCCGCCAGAAAGCTCCGCCTCCTGCGTTGCCCGACGCTGCAGGCGCGCCTGCTCACTAGCAGTAAGCAAAATCCGCACCGTCGCATCCGGAGCAACCACCGTAGTGATGTCCCGCCCCTCAGCTACCACTCCCCCATCAGCAGCGCATTCAGCCATAATCGCGCGCTGACGAGCAATCAACTCCTCCCGCACCGCAGGAACAGCCGCCACCTTCGAAACCACACCAGAGACCCGAGAAGAACGAATCTCCTGCGAAACATCAACACCATCAACAAACACCGCCGGCGCACCCGGATCAGTCACAATCTCCAAAGGCAAATCCCGAGCCGCCGCACCCACCGCAGCAACATCCTCAAAATCAATGCCCTTATCCAGGCAGAACCAAGCCAACGACCGATACATCGCCCCCGTGTCCAGATAATCGATACCGAACATGGCGGCCACCTCACGGGACACGCTGGACTTACCGGTTCCGGAAGGGCCGTCGATAGCGATGACCAGGGGCTCGTTCTTACTCATTACTACAGCCTAACGGCCCCGCACCTTAAGCCACGACCCAGCCCGAACCCAGAGTCCACCCACGCACCCCTCGATATTGTGGGGGCCAGTTAACCACCCACAGAGCCTCGACGTGAGCTCACGACGAAAGATCTACACCCATGACCAACAACGTAACTATGTGGTTCGACGTCGCCTGCCCCTACGCCTGGATGACCTCACGATGGCTCAAAGACGTACAAAAAGTACGAGACATCACCCTCACTTTTCGCCCCATGTCCCTAGCTATCCTCAACAGCACCAACGACATCGACGAAGAATACGCACGAAAAATGCAGGCCAACTCTGGTCCCGCCCGCGTCTTCGCTGCCGTGCACCACACCCAGCCAGACAAAATCGACGAGCTTTACACCGCGATGGGTACCCTCATCCACATCAACGGCGAAAATAACAAAGAAGGCTACGGCGCCTACGACAACGTCATCCGCCAAGCCCTGTCTAACGCCCAGCTCGACCCCACCCTCGCTGAAGCTGCCAACAACGACACCTACGTCCCCATTCTCGAAAAACTTCACAACGAAGCCATGGACGCCGTCGGAGAAAACAGCGGCTGCCCCATCGTCCAATTCGCAGATACGCGAGCCTTCTTCGGACCCGTCATTACCGACAACCCTGGCGGCGAAGAAGCCGGAAAAATCTACGACGCCTTCAACGCCATCGCAGCCTTCCCATTCTTCTTCGAAATGAAACGCGCCCGTACCCAAACCCCGCAGCTACCCAGCTGGGAATAAAACCAATCACCCCCGCGAGATCTCTCGCGGGGGTGACCACATACCAACAAGATGAAAACGTCTTACAAACCCGCCGCCGCGTACAGGTCAGCGATCTCCTTACCATTCAACTCACGCAACCGGCCACTCTTTTGGTCACCCAAACGAATCGGACCCACCGCAATACGCGTCAACGTCAACACTGGGTGGCCCACCGCATCCAACAAACGACGCACCACGTGCTTCTTGCCTTCATGAAGCACAACCTCAACCAAAGCCTTACCCGGAGTCGAGTCAATCAACTTAAACGAATCAACCTGAATCAGGCCCTCCTCTAGCTCCACGCCCTCACGCAAACGGCGCCCCAAATCCCGAGGAATCGGCCCCGGCACCGAAGCCACATACGTCTTAGCCACCTCGTAACTCGGGTGCTGCAACCGATGCGCCAACTCACCATCATTGGTCAACAACAACAAGCCACTGGTGTCAGCGTCCAAACGACCAACATGGAATAACCGCTCCTGCCGGTTAAACAACATGTACGAAATATCCGGACGCCCGAACTCATCATCCATCGACGACACCACACCAACAGGCTTATTCAACGCGTAGTACGAGCGCGAGGAATCCAAATTGATGTACTGACCATCCACCCGCACACGCCGAGCCAACGGATCGATCCGAATACCCAGCTCCGTAACAACCTGGTCATCAACCTCCACCCGACCCTGCTCAATCAACGCCTCACACGCCCGACGCGATCCCACTCCCGCGCTGGCCAACAACTTCTGCAAACGCACCCCATCCGGATCGTGAACATCCACCGCCGGAGCGCGATTCTCCCGCGGAGCCAACTGATCCGGACGCAAATCACCACGACCCCGACGCGGCTGCCTCACTGCCTTGCGGCCAGCCTTCGCAGACGCAGCACGCCCCCCACCAGAACTCTTCTTCGGGTAGCCGGAGCCACGCTTAGGTCCAGCCGACCCACCACTACGCCGTGCTCCACTGCCGCTGCGCCCACTCATCCTGAAATCCCTACTCCATCGACAACAAACAACCGCACCCCGACGTAAACGGGACGGCACTGACAAACAAAGACGCAGTACTCACTGCGCCGCACAAACTCACCGATCCGCGGCAGACTCCACATCCAACGCCACATCGAGACGATCAGTGACCTCCTCGACCTCCGGAAGATACGGCGCCAAAGGAGGCAAATCATCCAACGATCCAACCCCCAACCGATCCAAAAAATATGGCGTCGTCCCATACAGCACCGCGCCGTGCTCCGGATCCAAACCCATCTCGGTGATCAACCCTTTAGATAAAAGAGTACGCACAACACCATCGACGTTCACACCACGCACAGCGCTAATGCGGGCCCGGGAAACAGGTTGCCGATACGCAATGATCGCCAACGTCTCCAACGCAGCCTTCGTCAACCGCGCCCTAGCCCCTTCCAAAACAAACTTCTCAACCGCAGGCCCCAACTCCGCCCGAGAATAAATACGCCACCCAATCTCCGTGCACCGCAAAGAAAACCCACGCCCCTGCGAGTCATATTCATCCCGCAACTCCTCCAGCGTCGCCTCCACACGCTGCGAAGACACTGACAACGCCGAAGACAACTGCTCCACCGTCACCGGCTCCTCCACCACCATGACAACTGCCTCCAACGCAGCCTTCAAACCACCCGGTAACTCATCAACAACAAAATCCTCACCCTCAACATCCTTGCCCCCAACCCCCTCAACAGCCTCAACACTCACGCGCACTCCTCCTCAAACCCATCAAACGACGACAAAACCACCCCATCAGCACAGACATCCTCCGCCTCACCCGTCCAGCGAACCCGCAACACCCCCAACGCCGCATCCTGCACAAAATCCACCGACGCCGAGCGGAACAACTCCAACAACGACAAAAACCTCGCCACCACCACCAAAGTCGACTCCGCATCGACAACCAAATCATCAAACGACACCTCACCCCCATCCCGAACCCGCTCAGCCACAATCGCAGCCTGCTCAGCCACCGACACCGACGGCTGATGCAAATGCTCCGTCGCCACCACCGGCGCAGCTTTAGGCGTCATCGCCCCGGCAGCCACTGCCGCGAAACGTTCCGCCGAAATCCCCAACACAAGCTCAGGCACCAAATCAGAAACCAACGGATCTACACCCGGACGCCGAGGCTCAGCACGACCCTCAGCACCCATCCGCTCAGCAATCCACTCCGACATCTCCTGATACGCCCGATACTGCAACAAACGCGCAAACAACAAATCCCGCGCCTCAATCAGCGCGAAATCCTCCTCATCCTCAACCTCAGGGGTCGGCAACAAACGCGACGCCTTAATATCAAGCAAAGTCGCCGCGACTAAAAGAAACTCCGAAGCGACATCAACATCCCAATTAGGATCAGCCGCCTGCATCGCTCGAATATGAGCAATAAACTCATCCGTCACGCTCGCAAGGGCGATCTCAGTGATATCCAGCTTGTGCTTACTAATCAACCCCAACAACAAATCAAAAGGCCCATTAAAAACATCCAAATGCACCTCAAAAGACGGGCGGTCACGCCGCGTAAGCACGCCACCAGGAGCCTGCTGCCCTGAATTCACACCCTCACGGGGTACGCGAGAACTACCCCCCATGCCCGATACGCCGCTCAGGGGGCATCTCCACGCCAAATCAGCTCACGCGCCAGCTGGCGGTAAGCCTCACTGCCACCATGCGAAGGCGCATACGCCGTAATAGGCTCCGCAGCCAACGTTGCATCAGGGAACTTCACCGTCCGTGCAATAACCGTGTGAAAAACCTTCTCGTCAAAATGCCCCACCACACTACGGACCACTTCACGACTATGCAGCGTGCGACCGTCATACATCGTCGCCAAAATCCCATCAATCTTCAGACGCGGATTCAACCGATCGGCAACCTTGTCAATCGTGTCCACCAACAAAGCCACACCGCGCATCGCGAAAAACTCCGTCTCCAACGGAATAATCACACCATGCGCTGCCGTCAGCGCATTCACCGTCAACAGCCCCAACGACGGCTGACAATCAATAAGAACCACGTCATAGTCATCCACAATCGGACGCAAAATCCGCGAAAGAACCATCTCCCGCGCCACCTCACCAACGAGCTGAACCTCAGCCGCCGACAAATCAATATTCGCCGGAACCAAATCCATATTCGGATTACTCGTCGACTGCACGACATCACGCACATCGTGCCCCTTCTCAATGAGAAGGTTATAAATCGTCATATCAAGATCATGTGTCGGCACACCCAACCCCACCGACAACGCACCCTGCGGATCAAAATCCACCAACAACACACGCCGACCCAACTCAGCTAACGCCGCACCCAGATTAATCGACGTTGTCGTCTTCCCAACCCCACCCTTCTGATTACACACCGCGATAATCCGCGCCGGACCATGCCGGTCCAAAACCGCAGGCGTACCAAAATCTGGCAAGACACGACCAGTCAGATCAACCGTGCCCACCCCCACACACTCACTGCCGGGCAGCGGCTCATCCATCACGGCCTCCGGCGCATCCGACCGACTGAGGAAATCGGAACCAGCTGGGGAACTCATCCGTTCGCCCTCCTTCGACACGGCATCACGGCCACCACCATCGATAGCGTTTCGCCACGACCCTACCAGGGCAATTCACCCCGCACCCGGCACCTGAACAAGCGAATTGAGCACACGCCCCGAATAACTCACCCAGCATCACCGCCTAAACACCTCATCAGGAAAAACGCGCCCGCGGATGCGCCCCCGCATACACCTCCTGCAACCGCGCCATCGACACCTTCGTGTAAATCTGCGTCGTCGTCACACTCGAATGCCCAAGCAACTCCTGAACCACACGCAAATCAGCACCCCCATCAAGCAAATGCGTCGCAAACGAATGCCGCAACGTATGCGGGCCAATCCCCTCAGGCAACCCCGCCCGCTGCGCAGCACCCGTAATCACCCCCCACGCTAACTGCCGAGAAAGACGCTTGCCCCGACTATTAAGAAACAAAGCCGCACCAGGACCACGACCCCCACGCGCCCCCGCCCCCACCAGCACAGGACGACCACGCCTCACATACGCCTCCAACGCCTCAACCGCATACCGTCCCAACGGAACTATCCGCTCCTTATCGCCCTTACCCCGAAGCCGAACAGACCCCTCCTCAAAATCCACCCCATCCACATCCAACCCAGTTGCCTCAGATACACGCGCCCCAGTGCCATACAAAAACTCCAACAAAGCACGGTCACGCAACCCCAACGCAACATCCGCCACCGAACCATCACCCAAAACCTCAACAGCCTGCAATAACCGCGCCACCTCATCCACCGACAACGCCTTCGGCAACCGCGCCGGCGGCGCAGGAGGCTGCACCACCGCCGCCGGATCATCCACACACCACCCCTCAGCCGCCCCATACGCATGCAAACCACGCACCGCCGCAAGAATCCGCCCCGTCGAAGCCAGTGAAAACACCCGCCCCAACTCGCCCTGCCGCAACGCAGACACAAAATCAACCACATCCGCGGTGCGAACATCCCGCAGCAACTGCACCCCACGCCCACCCAAAAACTCCACGTACTTACCCAAATCCCGCCGATACGCAGTCAACGTATTCGACGCCAACCCCCGTTCAACCCGCAAATGATCCAGCCACACCCGCACCGACCGCTCTACCGACGGCACACGCCCGGGGAGGAGGACATACCCATCCCCCTCCCCAGAACGCTCAACAGGCCCCGTTTGCAGGTCAGGCCCCCTCAACCACGGCCGCAACCCGGGCAGACACAATCGGACGCACATCCTGCGCCGACGGAGACCACGACTGCGCCTGCGCTTGCACCTGTTCCCCACTGCGAATGTCCTTCACCGAATCCGGCGCAACTACGCCATCTTCGCCCTCCGCACCCAAGAACCACACAAACGGAATCCCTCGACGATCCGCGTATTTGATCTGCTTACCGAACTTCGCGGCCTTCGGCGCAACCTCACACGCGATCCCCCGCGACCGCAACGCCGCCGCAACACCCATCGCCCGCGAACGATCCTCATCCTGATTCAGCGCAATCAACACACACGTCGCCGTCGGACGCGAAACCACCACATCGCCATCAGCAAGTAGCTTCGCAACCAACCGCGAAACACCAATCGAAATACCCACACCCGGATACGCAGTCCGACCATCAGAAACCAACGAGTCGTACCGGCCACCAGAACAAATCGACCCATACGACTCATGCCCAATCAACTGCGTTTCATACACAGTACCCGTGTAGTAATCCAAGCCCCGCGCAATACGCAGATCCGCAGCCACCACACCCGGAGCTTGCTGCGCAGCAACCTCCACCACCGCAGCCAACTCCGCAAGCCCACTATCCAAAGTCGGATGCTCCACACCCAACTCACGCACCCGATCCACAAACGACAAATCCGTCGAACTGATCTGAGCCAACGCCAAACACTTATCCGCCTGCTCCGCAGACAGCCCAGCCTCCACCAGCATCGCCACCATCGCCTCAGGCCCCACCTTATCGATCTTGTCGACAATCCGAAGCACCGTCACCACCTGCTCAGCAGCAATCCCCAACCCCAAATAAAAACCCTCAGGAATCTTCCGGTTATTGACCTGAACCCGGAACGGCCCCATCGGCAACTTACTAAACGCATCAACAATCACCAGAGGCATCTCCGCCTCATAGTGGAACGGCAGCTCCCCTGCCCCCACCACATCAATATCCGCCTGCACAAACTCACGGAACCGGCCATCCTGCGGCCGCTCACCCCGCCACACCTTCTGAATCTGATACCGACGGAACGGGAACTGCAACTTGCCCGCATTCTCCAACACATACCGCGAAAACGGAACCGTCAAATCAAAATGCAAACCCAACCGGCGAGATGGATCCACCTCATCGGCATCACCAGGATCAGCACTTAACCGCGAAACACCATAAATCTCTTTATCTGCATCACCACCCTTACCAAGCAGCCGTGACACCGGCTCCACCGCACGCGTCTCAATATTCGCGAAACCATGCAACTGAAACGTCTCAGCGATCACAGACAACACATGCTGCTCAACCAAACGGTCAGCAGGAAGAAACTCTGGAAAGCCGCTAATCGGCGTCACCTTCATACTCATGAGTGCAGTCCTTGCAGGTAGGGGTTAGTCAATCTCTCATGCCCGATCGTCGTCGCTGGACCATGACCAGGCAACACAAGCCCAGAATCAGACTGCGCCAACACAACCTCACGCAGCGTCCGCTGCATCAGCTGGCCATCACCACCAGGCAAATCAGTGCGGCCAATACTCCCAGCAAACAACACATCACCACTAAAAATTGTGTGATCCACCTCAACATCAGCCGCCACCCCCTGCGGCACCCCAGAAAAACGAAACAATACCGACCCCTCTGTATGCCCCGGAGCATGCACAACCTCAAACTCCAACCCAGCCAACGACACCACCTGCCCACCGTCGACCTCAACCACATCCTGTGGCTGCACCCACTGCACCCCAAACCCCAACTGCTGCTCCACCATCGACAACAAATCCGCACTCAACGCTAACGCCGGATCCGCCAACCGGTACCGATCCGCCCCATGAATCCGCACCGGCATCCCCACCTGCTGCGACAACACCGGCAACGAATACGTGTGATCCAAATGCCCATGCGTGGCTAACAACCCCACCGGACGCAACCGATACCGATCCACAACCTCACGCAACTGACCCTCAACCCCAAAACCAGGGTCAATAACGAGACACTCCTCACCCTTATCCGGCGCAACAACAAAACAATTAGTACCAAAAGCCTGCGCAGAAAAACCCACAACAAACACCCCATCACCCTAGCCCCCTCCAGCCAATACGCAGCAGCCCGCCCCACCCATCCCCCGTGACACACCCCCCATAACCCCCACTGGGCCCCAACCAGATGACCGCTCCACAGCAAACCGTGCGTATCGTGGTAGGCGACGTTTCCATCGAACCGGCATCAAGCCGGTGTCTACGAAGAATGAGGCCATCGCCGTGTCCGACATCGACAAGAGCGCTCCCGCTACCGAGCAGTCCGAGAACACCACAGCGGAAACAGCTGTCTCGGAAAACACCAACGAGGCAGCGCAAACCCCCACCCCCTCGCCTGAAGCGCCGAAGGAAACCGCACCCGAAGAAGTGGCAACCCCCGCCACCGCGGCCACCTCCCCAGCACTCCAGCCCGGGATCGAGGGCATGCCGACCACACTATCCACCGGCGATGCCGCCTCCTTTGGCCGCGTCGACGAAGACGGCACCGTCTACGTCCGCACCCCCGAAGGCGAACGCCCCGTGGGCTCCTACCCCGGCGCCACCGCAGAAGAAGCAATCGCCTACTTCGCCCGCAAATTCGACGAAGTCGCAGCAGTAGCAGACCTGCTCTACCAGCGAGTCACCCAAACCGACCTCGCCGCCAAAGAAGCCCAAGAAGGCCTCAACCACCTTCGCCAAGCCGTCAAAGACCTGCACGCCGTCGGTGACCTCGTCGCCCTCGACAACCGCATCGAAACCATCGCAACCGCGATCGAAGCGCGCAAAACCGTCGAAAACGAACAACGAGCCATCGCCCGCGCCGAAGCCATCGCCCGCCGCGAAGAAATCGTCACCGAGGCCGAAAAGATCGCCGCCCAGCCCGAAAACAAAATCCAGTGGAAGCAGTCCAGCGCCCGCATGCGCGAACTGCTCGACGAATGGAAAACAGCGCAGCGGCAAGGCACCCGCATTGACCGTGAAACCGAACAAGGTCTCTGGCAGCGCCTATCCTCCTCACGCAACTCTTTCGACAAGATGCGCCGCGTCCACTTCGCCCAGCTAGGGCAAGAACAAGCCGCAGCCAAAGCACGCAAAGAAGAGCTCGTCACCGAAGCTGAAAAGCTCAAAGACAGCACAGACTGGGGAGCCACTGCAGGTGCCTACAAACGCCTCATGGACCGCTGGCGCCAAGCCGGCCGGGCTTCCCGCTCCGATGACGACGCCCTGTGGAAGCGCTTCAAAGCAGCCCAGGACGCATTCTTCGACGCCAAAGACGCCGTCAGCGCCGCCGAAGAAGAACAGTTCAAAGCCAACCTCGTGGTCAAAGAACAACTCCTCGAAGAAGCCAACAAGCTTCTGCCGGTCAAAAATGTCGAGAAAGCCAAAGCTGCACTACGCCTCCTGCAAGACAAATGGGACGCCGCAGGCAAAGTTCCACGCGCCGACATCGACCGCATGGAAAAAGGCATGCGCCGCGTAGAACAAGCCATCCGCGAAGCCGGAGACAAGAAATGGGCATCCAGTAACCCCGAGGTCGCCGCCCGCGCAGCCAGCCTCGCAGCCCAGGCAGAAGAACAACTCGCGAAATACCGCAAGGCCCTTGCCCGCGCAGAGGAAAGCGGCGACGCTGCCAAAATCGCCAAGGCACGCGAAGCCCTCGAAGCACGCGAACAATGGCTGAAACAAGCACAAGCCGGACTCGCTGAATTCGGACGCTGATCAACTGAAACAACCACATATATGTAAGTAGTGCGGGTTATCTCCAGTGGAGATAACCCGCACTACTTACAACACAGCCGAATCACCGCCGCTGACCGAGCCCCCTAGCCTGGGACCCCAACGCTCGACGCACGTCATACACCCCATCAATCCGACGCAAATTACGCACTATATGGTCCAGATGGCTCGCATCTCCCATCTCGAACGTGAACTTCATATACGCCATGTGATCGTTCTTCGTTGACCGCGCACTGGACTCCACAATGCCGATACGTTGATCCGTGATCACACTCGTGATCTCCGCTAACAACCCCTGCCGATCAATCGCCTCAATCTCAATCTGCGCCCGGAACACACTCGCCGAACTCGGAGCCCACTGCACCTGACGAATCCGCTCCGGCTGCGCCAACAAAGAATCAGCATTCGGACAATCCCGGCGATGCACCGAAATCCCCTTACCCCGCGTCACAAACCCGATGATGTCGTCACCAGGAACCGGGCTACAACAACGCGCCAGCTTCGTCCACACATCCGAGACACCAACAACAGTGACACCCGAATCCGTGCCCCCCGCATCAGCAGGACCAGTGTTACGCGCCCCCGGAATCGTTGCCTCAGCAAGATCCTCCGAAGCGCCTTCCTCACCGCCAAGCGAGCGAACAATACGATCCACCACCGACTCGGCAGAGATATTCCTCTCCCCCACCGAGGCATACAAACCACTGATGTCCTTTTGCCCCAACCCCGTAGCAATAGACTCCAGCATCTGCGCCGTCATCAACCGCTGCAACGGAAGATGACGCTTACGCATCACCTTCGTGATCTCATCCTTGCCGCGCTCAATCGACTCCTCACGACGCTCCTTGGTGAACCACGCACGAATCTTGTTCCGTGCCCGAGGCGACTTAACAAAATCAATCCAGTCTCGCGAAGGGCCATGCCCGTCAACCTTGCTCGTCAAAACCTCAACGACATCACCGTTCTCCAAACGGCTCTCCAACGGCACCAAACGACCATTAACCCGAGCCCCAATCGTGTGATGCCCCACCTCGGTATGCACCGCATACGCAAAATCCACAGGAGTGGCCCCCGTCGGAAGACCAATCACCTCACCCCGAGGCGTAAACACGTACACCTCACGGCTATTGATCTCAAACCGCAACGAATCCAAAAACTCGCCAGGATCACGCGTCTCCTTCTGCCAATCCAGAACCTGACGCAACCAATCCAAATCCGTATGACCGTTCTCCACCGGCTGAGCCATATTGCTCGGCACCCCACCGGACTTCTCCTTGTACTTCCAATGCGCCGCGACCCCATACTCAGCCCGCTGGTGCATCTGATGCGTACGAATCTGGATCTCCACAGGCTTTCCCTGCGGCCCCACCACAGTCGTATGCAACGACTGATACAGATTGAACTTCGGCATCGCAATGTAATCCTTAAAACGCCCCGGCATCGGCGTCCACCGCGCATGCACCGCACCCACAGCCGCATAACAATCACGAATCGTGTCCACCAACACCCGCACAGCCACCAAGTCGTAGATCTCATCAAAATCACGACCCCGCACAATCATCTTCTGATACACGGAGTAGTAGTGCTTCGGACGCCCCGTCACCGTGGCATCCATCCCCGCCTTCTTCAGATCAGAGCCCACCTGCTCCTTCACCTTCGCCAGATATTCCTCCCGTGCAGGTGCCCGCTCCCCTACCATCCGAACAATCTCGTCATACACCTTCGGATACAGCGTCGCGAAAGAAAGATCTTCCAACTCCCACTTAATCGTGTTCATCCCAAGGCGATGAGCCAAAGGCGCATAAATCTCCAAAGTCTCTTTCGCCTTAGGCTGCGCCTTCTGGGCAGGGACGTACTTCCACGTACGCGCGTTATGCAACCGGTCAGCCAGCTTGATCACCAACACCCGGATGTCTTTCGACATCGCGATGACCATTTTTCGTACCGTCTCAGCCTTCGCAGCATCGCCGTACGTGACCTTGTCCAGCTTCGTCACGCCGTCAACAAGCATCGCGATCTCTTCCCCGAAATCGCTTCGAGCTTCCTCAAGGCTGTAATCAGTGTCCTCAACCGTGTCATGAAGCAAAGCAGCCGCGATCGTGGTCGACGTCATCCCTAACTCAGCAAGAATGCTCGCCACCGCAATCGGATGTGTGATGTACGGATCCCCGTTCTTACGGAACTGCCCACTGTGAACCCGCTCAGCCACCTCATAAGCGCGCTCAATCAACGCAATATCATCCTTCGGGTGCGCCTGACGCACCGCACGAACCAACGGCTCAATCGCTGGAGTCACAGAACCACGCGGCGTGCTCCACCACGCCAAACGTGCCCGCATCCACCCACCCGCGGACGAGGAGGACACAACCGAATGAGTTTCAGGCGGCGTCTGCTGCGTTCGGGCCGGAGTGTCGTTCATGAAGAAATAATAGTGCCCCTAACTGACCGTCGCCTTTTTTCACTACCGCACACCGTGTTCGCTCTGCGCCCCTCACACCACGAGAAGGCTGTGAACCTGCTCATCAACTAGCCGCTGCCGCCCCCCAAGCGCGGCGATCTCTACCACTGTGTCGAAAGCAACAACACTGGCACCCGTACGCCGAACCAACGAACACGCAGCAAACGCAGTACCACCCGTAGCCAACACATCATCCATCACCAACACCCGGTCTCCACGGGAAAAGGCATCCTGATGAACTTCCAACGTTGCCGAACCATACTCAAGCGAATACTCCGCACTGAACGTAGCCCGCGGAAGCTTGCCCGCCTTACGGATCGGAACAAAACCCACACCCATCGCTACAGCACAGGCAGCGCCCAACATGAAGCCACGCGCCTCCACCCCCGCAACCGCATCCACTTCACCCGAAAAACGCGCAACGACATCATCCACCACAGCGCGCATTACCTCAGGGTCAGCTAACACAGGGGTGAAGTCCTTAAAAAGAACACCCGGAGAAGGGAAATCCTCCACATCAACCAGACGGGAAGAAACAAGGTGAGCCAAATCAGTGCGTTGCGACACGAACGTGAGCCTAAACCATCAACCCCACCCCCACCCCCACCCCCATCACTTGCTCAACAACTCCGTGAGGTGGCGTGAGGGGCACACCAAACGGTGTGCCCCTCACGCCACCTCACCTACTCACATCAGCGAGACTTGCGACCAAACCTCTTTTTCTTTTTACCCTTCGAGTCTTCCTGCAACATCGACGGGTGAATCAGACGGCCAGTCATCGTTTGCGGACCAACTTCCTGATCTGAAGCCAAAGGCACCGGACGCTCAAACGCACCCGTACGCGCCGGAACCGGCTCAGGAGCTGAGGCATCCCCAGCTGACTGATCCGCCATCACAGACTGCTCGATATAGCCGCGAGCATCCACGCGCACACCCTGCTGCTCAAGCTGCTCACGCCGCTTGCGAGCACGCACCGACAACTCACGCATAGCAGGCTCTTTCTCACGCCAATGCGCCAACAACGGCGTCGCAATACAGATGGAGCTGTATACACCCACGCTGACACCGACAAACAGCGACAACGACAAGTCCAGCAACGTTCCCGGACCGATCACCGTAAAGCCCATCACCAACACCGCAAGAATCGGCAGCAAAGCCACGATCGTGGTGTTAATCGAACGGATGAGCGTCTGGTTTACCGCCAAGTTTGCGGCCTCTGAATACGTCTGACGCCCCGTCTTTGCCACCTCCGCAGTGTTCTCACGAACTTTGTCGAACACAACTACCGTGTCATAAATCGAATATCCGAGAACAGTGAGGAACCCGATAGTCGAAGCTGGCGTGATCTCAAAACCGGCCAAGGCATAAATACCGACCGTCACGATCATGTCGTGCGCCAAAGCAATCAGCGCAGCCAACGACATCTTCCACGTACGGAAGTACAAAGCCAGCACCAACGAAACAATGACGAGGAAGACTACTAGGGCCTGAATTGCCTGTTTTGAAACTGACTCACCCCACGAAGGACCCACAACCGAAGAGTTCACATTCTCGACGGGAACGCCGAAGGTCTTCGCAAGCGCGGCACTGACCTGCCGAACTGAGTCATCTTTCATCCGCTCCGTTTGGATACGGACCGTGTTCCCACTGATCACCGTGGAAGAAGCAACATCGACGCCAGAGGCACCCTTAACTGCAGCCTGAGCTTTCGTGTCGTAGCTCTGCGTGTCGGCAACACCAGAAACCCGGAAGTCCGACCCTCCAGTGAACTCGATACCGGGATTAAGGCCACGAAGTCCCACACCCAACGCCACGATCACCATCAAAACCGCTGAGATGGAAAGCCAAAGCTTCAGTTTCCCCACAAACGGGATTGAACGTTGACCCGTGTACAGGTCATTTCCGAAGTCGGTGAGCTTACTCATGCGTGGCTACCTCCGGTCGGGCGGGCAGCGCCCGCGGTCGGACCCGGCACGAATCGTCCAGCACCCTTATATCCAGCACCCGTGCCAAGAGTTTTCGGGTCGAAGCCGGACAACTTGTGACCAGAAGAGAAGAACTTCGTACGAGCCAGCAATGTCAGTAGCGGATGTGTAAAGAGGAACGTCACGAAAAGATCCAGCAGTGTCGTCACGATCAGCATGAACGCGAATCCACGCACGTTCGCCGCTGCGAGCAAGTACAAAACAACAGCCGCGATGAGGTTCACGCTGTCCGAGATGAGGATCGTGCGCCGTGCCCGAATCCACCCAGACTCAACCGCTGCTGCCAAGCGTTTACCTTCTCGAGCCTCATCACGAACACGTTCGAAATACACAATGAACGAGTCGGCAGTAGTACCAATCGCAACAATCGCACCCGTCACCCCAGCCATTGTGAGGCGCAGGTTGTACCCCCAACCAAGCAAGGTCAAGATGATGTAGGTCAAGGCCGCCACGAGCAGCACAGAAGAGACCACAACCAAACCGGTGACGCGGTACTGCCACAGGAAGTACACGAAAACGAGAATCAGACCGAGCAGACCGGCAAGCAGACCGTTGCGCAGCTGGTCGCCACCCACGGTCGGAGAGACGTTATCGGTGCTTTGCACCTCAAAAGACATCGGAAGCGCACCAAATTTCAACTGGTCTGCAAGCAGCTTGGCCTGATCAGCAGTGAAATTACCGGAAATCGAAGCCTGACCACCGGTGATAGCAGAAGAGAAATACGGTGCCGAGATAACCCGGTTGTCAAGGACAGCTGCCAACTGGTTGCGCGGCTGCCCCAGCTTGACCATGTATCCAGAAATCGTCGCGTACGCCTGGACGTAGTCATCGTGCGTCTTCAGCTGGACTTCGTAACCACCGGTGGGCTGGCCCGTCTGCGGGTTCGTGGCCATACCTGAAGAAGCATCAGCAATGTTGTTACCGTCCATCACTGTCGGGCCCAGAACATACAAGCTCTGACCATCGCTAGCGCAAGCAACGGTGGCCTTGTTCGGGTCAGGACGCTTAGTCACGTCTTGTTTCTGGCAGTTGATCTGCTTCAGCTCACCTTGGAGCTCGGGGGTAAGCCACCCCTCTGAGGTAGCTGCCTCGATCAGCTTGGTTGGGTCCTTACGCACATCTGCAGTGATCGTAGGAGGCGCCGCCGGTGCCGTCGGCTTAGCGGCGGGAGCACCAGTGGGCTTACCCGTCGGAGCTGCAGTAGGAGATGCACTACCCGTAGGAGCAGGTGTCGTAGGCGCCGGTGTAGTCGGCTTCGGTGCTGGAGCAGGAGCCGCAGCTGCCTTGGGGCGACCAGCGGGAGTGGACGCCGAGGGAGTCGCAGCAGCTGATGGTGACCCCGATGGGGCGGGAGTCGTACCAGGCTTGGCTGCCGGTGGACTGCTCGCAGAACCGCTGGGAGCGGGGCTCTGTGTCGGCGAGGGGGTAGCACCCGGTGGCTGGACAGGAATCATGCCCAGTACTGGACGGAACGCCATCTGCGAACTGGCACGCAGGCCATCTTCCTGTTGCTTAGCCATCCGGCCCGGAACAGAGACAACAACGTTGTTTCCGAGCGTAGAGACTTCAGCTTCAGCCACACCTTGCCCGTCAACACGGGCACGGATGATGTCAACAGCCTGATCAAGCTGCTGTTGATCGACGGTCTGCCCGTTTTGTGTTTGCGGCTGCAGAATCATCTGCGTACCGCCTTCAAGGTCCAGGCCCAGTTTGGGGGCCCACTGCCCACCCCACATCGTGGCGGACAAAGCAAGCAGTACCACCAAACCAAGCGATATGAAAGTACATATCACCAGGTCAGAGGTAGCGCGTTTGTGTGCTGGTCGGGTGTTGGGGCGGCGCGCTCCGCTTTCTACCCCGACGTTTGATCCCTCACTCGCCACGACGCCCCCTGCTCACCGAGTTGCTGCGATCACTCGAGTGATCGAGCGAGTCGCGCGTCCACGGCGCCGGGCGGGCCCGACGGTTCCGGATCCTATGCATGAATCGTCCTCGTTGTTCTGGTGGAGTTATGCGTTCGCTGGCCAGCCGTACGAGCCGGTCAGGCTGAGACGAGCATCGACGCCGACCAAGCGAATCAGCGGATACGCCTCCACGGATGGCACGCACCGAGCGGTGCACACTGTCGTGCGGTGCTGCACCGTACACATGGACGGACTCACCACACCTGCACTTCTACGGAGTCACGATGACCGTTCCCCCGGGGTCGCGCCACGGTCGTGGAGTGTCCGGTTGCGCACGGTGAGAGCGCCTTTGCGCCCTCCGAGTCTAGGTGACGCGTCGATGTGTCCAAGCGCGCGACTCGTGGGGGTGTGTGTCAGTCTCCTATAGCCGTCCTGTACCTGAGCCGCCTTGATCATTCTCGACGGTTGAATCCGATCCTGAGTTCCGTTGCGCACCGGGCATAGACAGGGCCGGATTGTCAGGAACAGGGATTCCTAAATGCTCAAAGGCCGCTGAAGCAGCAATCCGGCCACGCGCTGTACGCAGCATGAGCCCCTCACGTACCAGGAATGGTTCTGCAACGGTCTCAACAGTGTCTGGTTCTTCCCCCACCGCGACAGCTAATGTCGCGACCCCAACAGGTCCACCTCCAAAACGACGACACAACGCATCCAGCACGGCACGGTCAAGACGATCCAACCCGCGACTGTCAACGTCAAACAACTCCAGCGCCGCACAAGCAGCATCAGCATCGAGCACACCACTTCCATGCACCTGAGCCCAGTCACGCACCCGCCGCAAAAGCCGATTAGCGATCCGAGGGGTGCCACGTGAGCGGTCAGCTATCTGAGCAAGACCTTCATCAGTGGCCTCGACATCAAGAAGATTCGCTGATCTGCGAACAATGGCAAGGAGCTCACCACTGTCATAAAAATCAAGATGCCCAGTAAACCCGAAACGATCACGCAAAGGAGCGGGCAGCAAACCAGCCCGCGTGGTAGCCCCCACCACAGTGAAAGGCGCCAGCTCCAACGGGATTGCCGTAGCGCCTGGACCTTTGCCCACGATGATGTCGACACGGAAGTCCTCCATCGCTAGATAGAGCATCTCCTCAGCGGGGCGGGCCATACGGTGAATTTCGTCGAGGAAAAGCACTTCCCCTTCGGTCAGCGACGACAGGATGGAAGCCAAGTCCCCAGCATGCTGGATAGCTGGCCCGCTCGTAATACGAATAGGAGCCCCAAGCTCAGAGGCCACAATCATGGCTAGCGTGGTTTTACCCAGTCCCGGCGGCCCAGATAAAAGAATGTGGTCCGGGCTGGAAGCACGACGCTTAGCAGCTTCAAGAACAAGGCCAAGCTGGTCACGGACGCGACGCTGACCAGGGAACTCAGCAAGCCGTTTCGGGCGTAGTGCAGCTTCGATCTGACGTTCGTCACCGGATTCATCAACGTGCGCGCTAGGGTCAACGATGCGTGGTGATGCGTCATACGAGCCGTCGTCCCACGTGTCGGCTGAGTGCTCTCCCAAAGGGCTCATCGGCTGAGCTCCTGCAGCGCAGCTTTCAATGCGACACCCACGGGAGCATCAGCATCCACGGTTTTCGCTACCCGTCCTAGGGCTGCCTCGGCTTGTTTGGCAGACCACCCCAGACTCATGAGAGCTTCAGTTACTGAATCATTCCAGACCGGTTCATCACTGCTACTGGCAGCGAGCTCTTCATGGTGGGGGTTTTCGTCAAGGCCGAGTGCCGTCATCTTTTCGCGCAGCTCCAAAATGATCCGTTCCGCGCTTTTCTTACCGATGCCAGGAACTTTCACCAAAGCAGCGACTTCTCCTGCAGAGATCGCTGTCGCCAGCCGGGCAGGCGTGAACACCGCGAGCATGGCCAACGCCATCCTGGGGCCCACTCCACTGACGCTTTGCGCAACCTCGAAAATTTCTTTCTCCTGCGCATCAGCGAATCCGTACAAAGTCCACGCATCTTCACGAACCACCAGGCTCGTGGCCAGCTCTGCCTGTTCTCCAACTCGCAGTGAGGCCGCGGTGGCAGGAGTGAGACGCACCTGTAGCCCCACACCCCCAACCACAATCACAGCCTGATCTAGCCCTGCACTGATGACCGTGCCGCTGATCGAGGCGATCATGCTTCTCCTAAACCATGCTGATTTGCGTTGGGCACCTCACGCCACCGGAGAACGCAAGGCACATATTCGGACATGTGTTCGCCTGCAACGCTACCGCATTCCATCGAAGGTAAAACGTTGCCTCTCAGCGCCCTTGCGCCCGCTTTGTTGCCTGCTCGATACGTGCTGCCGCTCCCCCACGCCACACGTGACACACCGCTAGCGCTAAGGCATCTGCCGCATCAGCGGGTTTAGGAGGAGCATTCAGAGCCAAAATCCGGGTGATCATAGTTGTCACCTGCGCTTTATCGGCCCGCCCATTGCCTGTAACCGCAGCTTTAACCTCACTGGGTGTATGAAGCGCTAACGGCACTTCCCGTCGGGCTGCAGCCAACATAGGGATTGCGCTAGCTTGCGCAGTGCCCATGATCGTACTCACGTCATTGCGGGCGAAAACCCGCTCCACGGCAATTGATTCAGGCTGGTATTGATCGAGCCACTCATCGAGTTGACCGGCCAAAGAATTGAGCCGTTCGTGAATTGGATCGCCAGTGGGGGTTCGGATTACACCTACCGCAACCATGCGCAGTTGTCTTCCAGGAGCACCGTCGACTACGCCTACACCACATCGGGTCAATCCTGGATCTACTCCCAGAACTCGCACCGCTGCTCCTCTTCGTTTGTTCTTTATATGTGTGAGAGCGCCAGGAGGTCTTATTGAGTCACCTGGCGCTCTCACACATTCACGCGTGTGCGCAGAAAGTGTGCTCAGTCTTCGTCTTCGAGCTGGGCGGCCACCTCAGGTGAGATGTCGCCGTTAACGAAGACGTTCTGCACGTCGTCGCTGTCTTCGAGGGCGTCAACGACACGCAACATTTTGCGTGCACCTTCGAGATCGAGCGGAACCTGCAGGTTCGGGACGAATTCTGCTTCAGCAGAGTCGTAGTCCACACCAGCCTCTTGCAGGGCTGTGCGGACGGCAACGAAGTCACTAGCTTCGGAAATGATGCGGAAGCTATCACCGAAGTCTTCGACCTCGTCAGCACCAGCTTCGAGGACGACTTCCAGCAGGGAGTCTTCGGTTGCTTCGCCGTCTTTTTGCGCCTTGGGGACGATGACGACGCCTTTGCGTTCGAAGTTGTAGGCGACCGAACCGGGGTCAGCTAGGGAGCCACCGTTGCGGGTCAGGGCCACGCGCACTTCGGTGGCGGCGCGGTTGCGGTTATCAGTCAGGCACTCGATCAGGACTGCGACACCGCCGGGAGCGTAGCCCTCGTACATGATGGTCTGCCAGTCGGCGCCGCCTGCTTCTGCACCGGATCCGCGTTTGACGGCGCGGTCGATGTTGTCGTTGGGGACCGAGCTCTTCTTGGCCTTCTGGATGGCGTCGAACAGTGTCGGGTTACCGGCTGGGTCACCGCCGCCAGTACGTGCCGCGACCTCAATGTTTTTGATCAGCTTGGCGAACAGCTTGCCGCGCTTGGCATCGATGGCCGCTTTCTTGTGTTTGGTAGTCGCCCACTTGGAGTGACCGCTCATACGTTGTCTCCTCGAAAATCGGAACGGAGTGCCCGCGGATTTGTCGGTATCGATCGCATCCAGATCCGAACCATCGTACCCATCTGTCGTGTAGTGGCCTGCGCCTTCAGAGTGGGGTGGGCTGTTTAGCTTGCTCGAACGAGGTTGACGAAGTGCTGGTGCATGCGGTGGTCGCCGGTTATCTCGGGGTGGAATGCGGAGGCTAAGAGGTTTCCTTGGGCGACGACTACGGGGCGGGGCGTGCTGTGACCGGTGGGTGTTTCGGTGGTGACTGAAGCGAGTATTTCAACCTCAGGGCCGGTGGTTTCTACCCATGGAGCCCGGATGAAGACGGCGCGCATGGGGGTGTCGGTAGTGGTGATGCCAGCTACGGGTAGGTCTGTTTCGAAGGAGGCGATTTGGCGTCCGAATGCGTTGCGTCGCACGACGATGTCGAGGCCTCCGAGGGTTTGTTGGCTTTTTTCGCCGTCGAGGATTGAGTTGGCTAGCAGGATCATTCCGGCGCAGGAGCCGTAGGCGGGCATGCCATTGCGAAGTCGTTCTTTGAGAGGGTCTTGGAGGTCAAAGGTTCGTAGGAGCCGGTCGATCACAGTGGATTCGCCCCCGGGTAGGACGATGCCGTGCACGGTGTGGAGCTCTTCGGGGCGGCGAATGGGCACTGCGGTGGCGCCGCAGGCGGTGATGGCGGTGGCGTGTTCATGCACGTCGCCTTGGAGCGCAAGAATTCCGATGGTGGGCGATGTCACGTCATAAAAGGCTACGTTGTGCGGTGCGGTGGGTTAGGCAAATAGCAGCGGCGGGCAGATGTGCTTGTGGGCTTCTGTCCGCCGCTGTGTTTCTTGGGGTTTATTCAAAGGTGAGTTCGGTGGCTTTTTGGAATTCGGGGTGACGTTCTTTGTTGCGTTTGACTAGCGGCCATAGGAACCACACGGTGGCTGTGAATAGGGCTGCTGCGCCGAGCACCTTCCAGTTGAAGAACTCGTTTGAGGTGTCGATGAGCATGATAACGATGATGCCCACCAGACAGATGATGCCGAACCAGCCGGTGTAGGGGGCTCCGGGCATGGGGAATGAGGTGGGTTCGACTAGGCCTTTGTTGATGCGTTTCCGTAGGGCCATTTGGCAGGCGAAGATAGTCACCCATGTCCATACGATGCCGACTGCGGCGGTTTCGACGGCGATGTCGAATGCTTCTCCGGGCATGAACACGTTGAGGATGACTCCCAGGAAGTACACGAATGCGGTGAGGAGAATGCCGCCTGCGGGTACGCCGGTTTTGTTGAGTTTGGCTGTGAAGCGGGGGGCTTCGCCGGATGCTGCCAGGGAGCGCAGGATGCGGCCGGTGGAGTAGAGGCCGGAGTTACATGAGGAGAGCGCTGCGGTGATGACGATGACGTTCATGAGGTCACCGATCCAGGGAAGCATGGATCCGAAAGCGGTGACGAAGGGGCTTTCGCCAGCTTTGTAGGTGGTGTAGGGCAGCAGGCAGGACAGCAGGAACACGCTGCCGACATAGAACAGGGCGATCCGGTAGATGACAGCGCGGACTGCTTTGGGGATGACATGTTCGGCGTCGTGGGTTTCCCCGGCTGCGGTGCCGACGAGTTCGATGGTGGCGTAGGCAAAGACGACGCCTTGCATGAGCATGACGAAGGCGAGGGTGTTGCCGTTGGGGAAGAATCCATCGGGTGAGTTCAGGTTATGTAGTCCGGCGGGGTTGCTATTGAACTTGAAACCGATGATGACCATGACGGTGCCGACGATGAGGAAGGCCGATAGGGCGAGCACTTTGAGTAGGGCGGCCCAGAATTCGAGCTCTCCGAAGGCTTTTGCACTGGAGAGATTGATAGCTAGTACGAGGGCTAGGGCTACGAGTGCGCTGATCCATTGAGGGGTGTCGGGTAGCCATTTGCTGATGTACACGGCAATGGCGGTGATTTCGGCGACGCCTGTAGTCATCCAGTTGAGCATGTACATCCAGCCGGCCATGTAGGCGGCGCGGTCTCCGAAGAATTCACGTGCGTAGGAGACAAAGGATCCGGAGCTGCGACGGTGCATGACGAGTTCGCCTAGGGCACGCATAAGGAAGAAAGCGATGACGCCGCAGAAGGCGTAGGAGAGGATAAGTGAAGGCCCTGCGATGGCCAGGCGGCGTCCTGCACCGAGGAAGAGGCCGACTCCGATGGCGCCGCCGAGGGCGATCATCTGGACCTGACGGTTGGTGAGCGATTTGTGGTAGCCGGTGTCGCCTGCGTCTTCGAGGTGGAGGGAGGCGTTTTCGGCTGGCTGTGCAGGGGGCGAGCTCGTTGATGAGCTTCGTTGCTCACCAGGTTGTGATGATGTCATGCCCTAACAGTGAGGCCGTGGGGTGGCCTGCAGGAACTTGTGGTGTCGGCAAGCGCCTAGGCGGCTGTGGTGGCTGTTGTCTGCACATGGCCAACTAGCTGGGAATTTGTGAATATCGCACTGAAATTAGTCTGAAAAAGATTCTTTGCGGTTCTGGTGTGTCTTGCGAGGCAGTGGTGTAGAGATTTGTGGTTACTTCCCTATGTGTTTGTGGGCAGCGGTGCGAGAACGTGTTTTATGTCGCACCGCTGCCCACGGCTGTGTTTGTTTATGTGTATTTCAGTGGCAGGCGCAGTTCAGAGGTCACCAGCCGCGCTCAGCGAGGCGGTGGGGTACGGGGATGTCGTCGACGTTGATTCCGACCATTGCTTCGCCCAGGCCTCGGGAGACTTTGGCGATGGTGTCGGGGTCGTCGTAGAAGGTGGTGGCTTTGACGATGGCTTCAGCACGTTGGGCGGGGTTTCCGGACTTGAAGATGCCTGAGCCAACGAAGACGCCTTCGGCGCCCAGCTGCATCATCATGGCGGCGTCGGCGGGGGTGGCGATACCGCCAGCGGTGAAGAGTACGACGGGGAGTTTGCCGTTGGTTGCTACTTCTTTGACTAGGTCGTAGGGGGCTTGGAGTTCTTTTGCGGCTACGTAGAGTTCGTCTTCGGGGAGCGAGGTGAGCCAACGGATTTGATCGCGCATTTTGCGCATGTGCGTGGTGGCGTTGGAGACATCGCCGGTACCGGCTTCTCCTTTGGAACGGATCATCGCTGCGCCTTCGGTGATGCGGCGTAGGGCTTCGCCGAGGTTGGTGGCGCCGCAAACAAAGGGGACGGTGAAGGCCCATTTGTCGATGTGGTTGCTGTAGTCGGCGGGGGTGAGTACTTCGGATTCGTCGATGTAGTCCACGCCCAGAGATTGCAGTACCTGTGCTTCGACGAAGTGGCCGATGCGTGCTTTGGCCATGACGGGGATGGAGACGGCGTTGATGATGCCGTCGATCATGTCGGGGTCGCTCATGCGTGAGACGCCGCCTTGGGCGCGGATGTCGGCAGGGACGCGTTCGAGGGCCATGACTGCGACGGCGCCTGCGTCTTCAGCGATTTTGGCCTGTTCTGGGGTGACGACGTCCATGATCACGCCACCTTTGAGCATTTCGGCCATGCCGCGTTTGACGCGGGTGGTGCCTACAGCGGACTGGGCGGATGACTGTTCGGTCATGGGTGCTCCCTTGCGTTCCTAATGAATGATGCCTGGGTAGACGATACGCGCAGCACCGTTGTGGCTGGTCTGGATGGGTGTGGGTTAGGTGGGTGACGCGGTGAGGTCGTCATCGAATTCGATGGGACGGGGCGTGGTGGCGTGTCCAGCGAGGTGGGCGATGCGTACCAGGGGTGTGTGCCGCAGGCGGCGGACGTCGCTGACGGTGTTGTTGTAGAACTGGCGGGCTAGCTGGACACGGCGGTGTGTGGCGATGGTGTGGGCGATTGGGTCAGATTCGGGTGAGTTGCTGTTCGTGGGGGTGGAGGTGGGCAGGGTTTCGCGGAGTGCGACGGTGAGGGCTGTTTCGGTGAGTTCGCGTAGGGCCAGTTTTCCTTCAGCCCAGTCGAGGGTAAGGAGGCTGTAGTCGCTATGAATGGATTCGGCGCTGGCGGAGGCGAGTATGAGTGAGCTGGCGGGGTCTAGGAGGCCGGAGTTTGCCAGGGCGGTAGCTGCTTCTGCGCGGCGGATGAGGTAGGCGTCGAGGGCGGCAAGGGCTCCTTCGGCGCGGGTATGGAGGCGGTGTAGTCGCGCTGCTGTGTAGGAAAGGTGCCAAGCGAATAGGGCGAGGATGAGCAGGGTAGTGAGGATCCAGGTGGTGTTCATGGGGTAAGGGTCGCTTTGAGGGTGGCCCAGAGGGCTGTTGCGGTGTTGGTCAGGGGTGTGGCGCGGGTTCCTTCGAGGACTGTTTCGTAAACGGCGAGGATGTCGTCGCTGACGTGGCGCCAATCGTAGGTGGCGGCGCGGGCAAGGCCTGCTAGGTGCAGCTTTTCGCGTAGTTTGGGGTTGTGGAGGAGGTTGGTGAGGGCTTGGGCGAGGGCGTGTGAGTTTCCTGTGGGGAAGGTGATTCCGGCGTCGCCAAGAACGTGGGTGAAGGGGGTGAGGTTGGAGGCGATGACTGGTGCCCCGGCGCTCATGGCTTCTACTAGGACGATGCCAAAGCTTTCGCCTCCGGTGTGGGGGGCAATGTAGGCGTCGACGGAGCGTAGGAGTGCGGCTTTGTCTGTTTCGGGGATTGCTCCCAGGAAGTGAGCGGCGTGGCGGGCTGAGGTGGGGATGAGGTTGCGGGCGGTGGGGATGTCTCCGTGGCCGGCGATGAGTAGGCGTAGGCCTGGGTGGTGTTTGAGTAGGTGTGGGAGGGCATCGGCCAGGACGGGCAGACCTTTGCGGGGTTCGTCGATACGGCCTAGGAAGGCGATGGTGGGGTGGTTGGGGGTTCCGGTCCAGGTGGGGTTGGGGGTGGCGGTAGCGAAGGTGTGCGTATCGACGCCGTTGGGGATGATGACGCTATCGATGCCCATGTGGTTGAGGGCGGTTTGTCGGGCGGCTTGGGAGACGGCTATGCGGCCGTGGATTTTTTCTAGGGATGAGCGGACTAGCGGGGATACCGCTTGGATAGCGAGGGAGCGTTCGAGGTTGGTGTGGAAGGTCGCCACGATGGGGGTTCGTGCGGCGCGTAGGGCGAGGATGGATGTGCTAGGTACGAGAGGTTCGTGGATGTGGAGGATGTCGAAGCGGCCGTTTTCTAGCCAGGTGGTGACACGGTTGGCTACGGCTGGGCCGAAGGCTAGGCGCGCGATGGAGCCGTTGTAGGGGATGGCGCGTGAGCTTCCGGCGCTGGTGAAGTTGCGGGTATGGGGGGTGGTTTCGGCTGCCGGGGCGAGTACGGCGACGTGGTGTCCTCGGGTGTGGAGTTGGTGGGCGAGGTCGCGGGTGTGGTTTTGCACGCCGCCTGCGACATCGAAGCTGTAGGGGCAGACGATTCCGATGCGCATCTTAGGTGCCTTGGGGTATGTAGATGGGTTGCATCATGTGCCAGTCTTGGGGGTGGTTGAGGATGTTGTTGGCGATGATGTCAACGCAGTATTGGGTGGTGTCGCGGACGCGTTGGTGGGTTGTCCCGCTGGTGGGGGGGGCAGGTGGGTGGAATTGGATGACGGTGCGGTAACTGGTGGTCTCGGGGGTGGATTCGTAGTGGATGGTGACGGGTAGGACTGCTATTCCTGCGGTGATGGCCAGGGCAGCTGGGCCGACGCTGGCGTTGATGTGACCGCCGGGGAAGGTGGTAGCCACTCCCCCGCCGGTGAGGTCTCGATCGGCCAGTAAGGGGATGATGACGGGTTTGTTGGTTGCGCTGTGGAGGGTGCGCAGTACGTTTCCTTCGCCGGTGAGGGCGATGATGCGCATGCCTAGGGCGTGGCGAGTAGCGCGGAAAAGGGTGAAGACGCTTTCTGGTTGGAGGCGTTCGGCGACTGTGACGACGGGGCCCAAGTCGAGTTGGGCCCATGCTCCTGCGAGGTCCCAGTTTCCGCTGTGGGAAAGGAAACAGGCAACGGCACGGGGCTGCTCAGGTGATCCCATGGCTGCACGGATGTGATGCAGTCCTTCTATTCGGGTGCAGTTTCGGATGTCCTCGGGGGTCATTGCTGGTAGCCGGAATAGTTCGCACCAGTAGCGCAGGTAGGAGCGAACTCCGTCACGGACGAGAGTTTCCAGTGGGCGAGGATGCGGTAGGTGTGGGTGCAGGTGTCGGTAGTTTTCGCGCAGGGTGCGTACGCCTTGCCCGTTAGCGATATAGGTCAGGTGGGCGGCGAGGTCGAACAGAGCGAAGGTCAGGCGTTGCGGTAGCCGTGGAATAACCTGCCATGCTGTGGCGAATGCGCTGGTTGTGAGCTTGTTGCTGATGCGTTTACGCCAGGTGTGTGTGGGGTTTTTCATGGCATGGGATGGGTGTGGTCGGTGCGTTTTTTCTCGATTTCTTTTGCGACTGCGTGCATTCGTTGCCATACGGTTAGGGCGCTCGCGGCAGCTAGGGCCCACAGGATGTAGCCGAGGGTGTCGCTGGGCAGGTTGGCGATGTCGACGATGAATGCTCCGGCGAGGGTGATGAGGAGTCTGTCGGCGCGTTCGGCGATGCCGGTGTTTGCTCCGGTCATGCCTAGGCCTTCGGCGCGGGCTCGGGCGTAGCTGGTGACGAAAGCGAAGACGAGGCAGAACAGTGAGGCCCAGGTGGCGGAGGTTTCGTGGGGTTGGCGGGCATAGAAGAGCAGGAGGCCGCCGAATACAGCTCCGTCGGCGAGGCGGTCGAGGGTTGAGTCGAGGAAGGCTCCCCAGGTGCTGGTGGTTCCTGATAGGCGTGCCATGGTGCCGTCGAGGAGGTCGAATAGGACAAAGAATGTGATGAATAGGACTCCGGGTGCGAATTCTCCTCGGGGGAAGAACCAGAGTGCGCCTGCGCATACGCCTAGTGCCCCGATGGTGGTGACTGCGTCAGCGTTGAGGCCTATGCGCAGGAGGATTTTGGCGATGGGAGTGGCGATTTTGGTGGCGAATGATCGGGCGAATTTGTTCAGCATGGGGCCCCTTCGTGGTTGTTGGTGTGTGGGGGCCGCCGTTGTGGTGGTGGGCATTCGCTGTCGTGGGTGGGTGTGTGGTGTCGGGTAGGCGCTGCGAATGCCGGTGTGCTCATGATTAGCCCACCCTATGTGACGGGGTGGCTTTTCTTGTCGGTTGGTGGTGCTGCTTATTGGGTGGTGTCTGTCCATCCTTGAGTGAACATGCGTCGGGTGTCATCGAGGAGGACGGGTAGGGCTTTGGTGCGGCCGATGATGGGGAAGAAGTTAGCGTCGCCGGACCACCGGGGAACGATGTGTTGGTGTAGGTGGGCTGCTACGCCAGCGCCTGCTACTGCGCCTTGATTCATTCCGATGTTGAAGCCGTGTGGGGCGTTGACGCGCTGCATCATGCGGATTGCTTGGCGGGTCATTGATGTGAATTCGTCGAGTTCTTCGTCGTTGAGGTCGATGTACATGGGGATGTGGCGGTAGGGGCAGATGAGGAGGTGGCCGGGGTTGTAGGGGAAGAGGTTGAGGATGGCGAAGCAGTGTTTTCCGCGGTGGATGATAAGTGCTTCTTCGTCGGTTTTGGTGGGGCCTGTGCAGAAGGGGCAGTCGTTTTCTTTTGCCGTGTGTGGTTGTGATGTGTTTTTTGTTTCGGAATTGCCCTGGATGTAGGCCATGCGGTGCGGGGTCCAGAGGCGTTCGAAGCCGTCGTGTTCACCGGCAAATTGCGTGGCTGGGTCGATCCGGGGCGGTTGGGTCATGGGCCTGATTTTAGGTCTGGTGGTGGGGTGAGTCAGGGGTGGCACGGTGTGTGTCCGTGCCACCCCTGACAGGTGTGGTTTGTGCTTTTGTTACTCGGTTTCTTCGGGTGTGTGGGTGGAGGCGACAGGGTCGTTGTTGTCGCGGCTGCGGATGGTGGTGAGGATCCGTTCGATTGCTACGTCGACAGGGACTTTGTTTTCTTGGCTGCCGTCGCGGAAGCGGAAGCTGACGGCGTTGTTGCTGCGGTCTTCTTCACCGGCGATGAGTGTGAAAGGGACTTTGGAGGTGGATGCGTTGCGGATTTTCTTGGGGAAGCGGTCGTCGCTGTGGTCGATTTCGATGCGAACGCCGTGTTCGCGTAGGCGTGCTGCGATTTCTTCGAGGTATTCGCCATGTTCTTCTGCGACGGGGATTCCGGTGACTTGCACGGGGGCGAGCCAGGCGGGGAATGATCCTGCGTAGTGTTCGACGAGAACGCCGAAGAATCGTTCGATGGAACCGAATAGCGCGCGGTGGATCATGACGGGGCGTTGACGGGTTCCGTCTGCGGCTTGGTATTCGAGTTCGAATCGTTCTGGCAGGTTGAAGTCGAGCTGAATGGTGCTCATTTGCCAGGTGCGGCCGATGGCGTCTTTGGCTTGTACGGAGATTTTGGGGCCGTAGAACGCGGCGCCGCCGGGGTCGGGGACGAGGTCTAGGCCGGAGTCGGTGGCGACTTGGCGCAGTGTTTCGGTGGCTTCTTCCCAGGTGGCGTCATCGCCGACGAATTTTTCTGGGTTTTTGGTGGAGAGTTCGAGGTAGAAGTCGTCGAGTCCGTAGTCCTTGAGTAGGTCTAGGACGAAGGTGAGCAGTCGGGTGAGTTCGCCGCGCATTTGGTCGCGGGTGCAGTAGATGTGGGCGTCGTCTTGGGTGAATCCGCGGGCGCGGGTGAGGCCGTGAACAACGCCGGATTTTTCGTTGCGGTAGACGGTTCCAAATTCGAAGAGTCGTAGTGGTAGTTCGCGGTAGCTGCGTCCGCGGGAGCGGAAGATGAGGTTGTGCATGGGGCAGTTCATCGGCTTGAGGTAGTAGTCCTGGCCGGGTTTGGTGATGTTGCCTTCGCTGTCGCGTTCCTCATCCATTTGCATGGCGGGGTACATGCCGTCGCGGTACCAGTCGAGGTGTCCGGAGACTTCGAACAGGTTTCCTTTAGTGATGTGTGGGGTGTTGACGAAGCTGTATCCGGCGGCGATGTGGCGTTGGCGGGAGTATTCCTCCATTTCCATGCGCATGATGGCGCCTTTGGGGTGGAATACGGCTAGTCCGGAGCCGATTTCGTCTGGGAAGCTGAACAGGTCCATCTGGTTGCCGAGGCGACGGTGGTCGCGCTTTTCGGCTTCGGCGATGCGGTCGAGGTAGGCACGCATTTCGTCTTTGGTGGGCCATGCGGTGCCGTAGAGGCGTTGCATGCCGGCGTTGCGTTGGTCGCCGCGCCAGTATGCGGCGGAGCAGCGCATGAGTTTGAAGCCGTTGGCGAGCATTTTGGTGGTGGGTACGTGGGGGCCGCGGCATAGGTCGCGCCAAACGACTTCGCCTTTGCGATCGACGTTTTCGTAGATGGTGAGTTCGTCGCCGCCGACTTCCATGGACGCCCCTTCTGCTGCGGCGTCGATGTCATCAGCGTTCTTACCAGATCCGGGGCCTCCAGCGAGGCTGATGAGTTCGAGTTTGTAGGGTTCGTTGGCTAGTTCGGCTTCGGCTTCGGCTTGGGTGATGACGCGGCGGCGGAAGGTTTGCCCTTCGTTGACGATGCGCTGCATCGTTTTTTCGAGTTTTTTCAGGTCTTCAGGGGTGAAGGGTTCTTCGACGTCGAAGTCGTAGTAGAAGCCGTCGGTGATCACGGGGCCGATGCCGAGTTTAGCGTTGGGACGCATGCGTTGTACGGCTTGGGCCATGACGTGGGTGGCAGAGTGGCGGAGTACGTTGAGGCCGTCTTCGCTGCCGATGTCGACGCTGTCGATAGTGTCGCCGTCGGACAGGGGGTGGGCGAGGTCGACAACGCGGCTGCTGTCGTTGTTGGTGAGGCGGGCAGCGACGATGCGCTTGTTGTCGGCGAACAGGTCAGCGGCAGTCGTGCCCTGCTCGACCGTTCGTTGCTCTCCGGCTACGGTCACGGTGATCTGCGTGGGCACGATGGTCTCCTCGATTAGTTACGTGGTGTTGATGTACATGCGGCGTTGTATAACGCTCGCGCAATGATGCTACGTCCTGGTACCCACCCTGGTAGCAATCGAGGGGTGCGCATGATCGCCTAATGAGCTGTGCGCAGGGCTATGTGTGTTGTGTTGTCGGTGCGGAAAAAGGGGGTTGAGCGGTGAGTTCGGAGCAGGTGCGGGGCGTGGCTGCGTCGGGTTGGATGATGTTGGCTTGTCCGGTGTGTGGTGGGGATTTAGAGCCTGATGTACAGGTTCGGTGTTTTGGTTGTGGGGCGGGTCATCGTTTTGATCGAGCTCGTCAGGGGCATGTGACGTTGTTGGGTGGTCGGGGTCGGCATGGTCTTGTTGCTGATGATGCGGCGATGGTGGCGGCGCGGTTTGAGGTGCAGTCTTCGGGGTTGTATCGCCCTATTTTGGATGGTGTGGTGCAGGCTGTACTTGAGGGCGGGGTGTTGCCTGCTGGTGGGGTGGAGTTGGGTGGGGTTTTGGATTGTGGTGGTGGGACTGGCTATTACGCGGCAGGGGTTTTGTCGCAGACGCCGTTGGGTTTTGGGGTGGGTATGGATTTGTCGGTGTATGCGGCGCGTAGGGCGGCTAAGGCGCATGCGGGGTTGGTGTCGGTGGTGGCTGATACGTGGGAGCGTTTTCCGATTCGGGATGGGAGCGTTCAAGTTGCGTTGGTGGTTTTCGCGCCTCGTCATGGCGCGGAGCTGGGGCGGGTGTTGCGTCCGGATGGTGTGGTTGTGGTGGTGACTCCGTTGTCTCATCATTTGGCGGAGTTATCGGGGGCTATGCGGGTGAGGGTGGATCCGCGTAAGGAAGAGAGGCTTGCGGCTTCGATGGAGGGGTTTGATGTGGTTTCGCAGCGGTGTGTGGAGAGTCGGGTGCCTGTGGAGGCTGCGCAGGGTCGTCTTTTGGTGGGGATGGGTCCTGGGGCGCATCATGCGGGAGATGTTGATGGATTGGTGTTGCCCTCTGAGGTGACGTTGGCGGTGCGGGTAGGGGTTTATCGGCCAGTTGGGGTGGGGTGAGGTGTGATTGTTTGGGGGCATGTGGAGGCTGGTCGCCACATGCCGACCGAGTCGATGGTGCCGTGTCCGGGAACTGTTGATATCTGGTTGAATCCGAATTTTTCGTAGAAGGGGATGTTCGAGATTTTGGATGATTCGAGGTAGGCAGCTTGTCCTGCTTTGTCTGCGTGGTGGAGGCCTTGTTGGATGAGAGCGCTTCCGGCGCCACGGCCACGAGCGGAGGGGATGGTTCCTACGGCTTTGAGGTACCAGTGGGGAATGGTGGGTAGGTGTGATCGGATTTCGTTTTGGGTGAGTAGGGCGTGGTGGAATCGTTTACCGAAGATGGAGAGGTATGTGGGTAGGCCTTTGAGCTGTTGGAGGAGGGTGACGTGTTCGTTGGGGACGCCCCAGAGCGCGCATCCGAGTGCTTGGCCGTTGGTGGTGTCGCGGGCGAGGTACACGTAGCCGTTGGCGGTGATTACTTCGGTGATGATGCGGCGGAAGAGCGTTGGGAGTCGTTGGTGGTCGCGGGCTGGAATGAGACCGAGGGTGTATTCGTCGTCGGCGAAGGCTTGTGCGAGTACCTCAGCGCATGTGTCGCGGTCTGATTTAGAGCCGGGAACGATTGTGAGGTTGCAGTTGGGCATGGCTACTCCCCTTTGAGTGGTCATGTGTTTAATTTTATTTATTTTCAGGAAAGCTGGGAGTGAATGGGTGGTTATTGCGGGATGGTTCTGCGCATGGAGTAAAAGTGCAGCAAATGCGTGGAGCAAATAAAGAGTTGGGGTGTCACGGATATATCCGTGACACCCCAACGGTGTTGCGATGTGCTCAGATCATCAGTGAGCAGGTAGTGCTCTACTGGTGATCAGAGGAGGTGCTGGGTCACTTGGCGCCCATGCGAGCGGTAACCATGTAGCCCCAGGTGGGGTGCTTGTACACGCCCACGCCACCGATGGTGTGGCCCTTGAAGACCATGGGCAGGTAGTGCGGCTGGGAGTTGATCCACTGGTTGACTGCCGTCTTCGCCGGGTCCGGGCCAGCGGCCAAGATTTCCCCGTAGTTGTTGTAGTAGAAGCTGGACTTGTCGTGAACCATGGTGTTCAGGTCAGCCTGGTGCTTCGACCATGCACGGGAGTCGTTGGCTAGGCGCTGGTCCCACTTCAGTGGTGCAACGCCAGCCTGCTGGCGGGTCTGGTTGATCTTGTCGAAGATCGCGCGCTCGATCTGGTCGAGCTGAGCGTCTTTGGATCCTTCGCCGGGCTGACCGGGCTTGCCGGGGTGCGACGGGTCACCAGGCTGACCAGGCTGACCAGGCTTGCCGGGGTGCGACGGGTCACCAGGCTGACCAGGCTGACCAGGCTTGCCGGGGTGCGACGGGTCACCAGGCTGACCAGGCTGACCAGGCTTGCCGGGGTGCGACGGGTCACCAGGCTGACCAGGCTGACCAGGCTTGCCGGGGTGCGACGGGTCACCAGGCTGACCAGGTCGAGAAGGCTTGTCGCCACCGATGTTGCCTACGCCTGTGCCATCGCCAGGCTTCTTACCGTGGTCGCCACCGGGGGTCTTGTCACCACCAGGAGTCTTGTCACCACCAGGAGTCTTGTCACCACCAGGAGTCTTGTCACCACCAGGGGTGCCAGGCATACCCGGGGTCTTGTCGCCACCAGGAGTCTGGTCGCCACCGGGGGTTTTGTCACCGGGGTGCGTGGGGTTGGGGTTGGTGGGGTCGTCGCCGTAGCCCTTGTCGCCAGGCTGGTTCGGGTTGCGGTCCTGGAAGTCAATCCACGGGCAGTTGCGGTAGAAGCCATCCTTGATGGCACCGCCGGTGAACTTGTTCACGAAGGAACGAACGCGGTCGGCTCCGCTCGTGCGGTCGTTGATGACGTCGTCGAAAAGCTCTTTGAACTCTTCGCTTGAGAGAGCGAAGGGAATGGGGTTGACCAGGTTGGCCTTTTCGGGGGTCTTGGCCTTCTTGTCCTTGTCACCGGCTTTCTTGTCACCGGAGGTAGCTGCCGGCTTGTGGCTCGACTGGTCGTGCTTCCCGTCTACTGCGAAAGCAGTCCCGCCGACCACCAATGAGGAGGCCAGGCCGCATGCGGCGGTAGCCGCAATCATCCGGGAGGCGCGCTTGCTGAGCTTTTTCTGCATACTTTCTCCTGTATTTATGCCTTGTCGAAGGGCATTGGGGCCGTGGAGGTGCGCCCCTGTGTATCCCTGCTTTTTTGGGGGGGGGGCGTCCCGCCCCTTGTGCAAGGAGCGGGACGCGTGTTCACCGGGGGTGAATCACTTCTTGAGCGTGCCCAACGCCTTCTTGTAGGCGGCGTCGAGCGCGGCAATTTCTTTGTCGACGTCGGCAACGGTGACGTTGATCTTGGCCCAGACGCCGACAGCGTGTGTGATGTTCTTGTTGAGCTCTTTGTAAACACCGCGCTCGGCCTTGCCGAGGATCTTGGTGTCGCGGCCCCAGCGGATCTCCCAGATCTTGCGGTTCAGGCCGGCCTTGACGTAAATGGTGGCGCGGTCGGTCGGCTTGAGGTCGGGGTAGTTCTTGACCTTCTCAAGATCCTGGATGAGCTCATCGCGGGAAGCGTTCAGCTGCTCCATCGTGGAGGTGGGGTTGCAGACGCGGATGATGGCTTTGGTGACTGCGAAGCCGAGCTCGGCGTGTGCCTGGGTAACTTTGTTACGCAGGTGTTTGTGGGAGTAGTGGATGGTGATAGCGATCTGGCGAACGACCTCGACGCGGGCTTTGATGGTGGCGGGGTCGAATGCCGGAGGCTGCCCAGAGGCGATGGCGGTGATGGTGCCACGCAGTTCGAAAGCGGTCTTCAGGAGCTGCTTGATCTCCTTGAGGTAGTTCGTGTCAGGAGCGATTTCCTTGGCGGTCTGCAGCTCGTTGATGGAGTTGTTGATCTTGTTCAGGTCATTCTTGGCCTCAGCGCGGTAGGCAGCGATGGCCTCTGCGGAGACGTGAGACTGAGCTGAGAAGCTGGTCTGCGTGGTGAGAGGAGCAGCGTGGCTCGGCACGGAGTAGATGAAAGGGGAGATTGACAGGGCGCAGGCGGCCAGGCCCGCAACTGCCTTGCGTGAGCTGAACATAAGTTTTCCTCAGGGTGGTAAGAACCCGGCTGAGCCGGGCTGGGGAGTTTTGTTCTTTTGACGCTCCGCTTCAGGGCGGTGTCGAGTTTCGACGTGCTCGAGTGGGTGCGTGGTCGTTCGAGGGGACTCGCTGTTCATCCGTCCACGTGCCGTCATCGGTGCGACATCGGGTGTTGTTTCGCGGCGTGGCGCCTTGAAACAGGTTGGCTCGCGGCCAACGAGGAGAACGCTACCCATGCAGATGGGACCCACCTGGCCACAAGGTGACCCACAGCATCTGCAGGTCACACATATGTGTATATGGGGATTTGCCTTTATTTGCAGCATGTGTGGGCACCCACAGGGGGTGTGCGGGGATGTGTGGGCAGCTGTTTTTGCGTGGAGTCAGCGCATGTGCTCCGCGGGCAGGTGGCTGATTGGCTCCTGCCGAGGATTTCACGGTTTTTCCTGGTGAGAAGGGGAAGAAGAGTGAGTGGTGAACTGTATGGCGGGCGATGTGGCTGTCAAGTTTGCGTGCCACTGAGAGGCTTTCCTGCTTTTTACCTGTGAGTCAGATGAATGATGCGTCACGCCTGAATAAAATTCTCAGCGTAGATACAGGTTATTGATGTGAGTCTGGGTGAGGGGTGGGTGAGAGCTCAAGTGAGGCCCAACAGGTAATTCGGCATTTCCTCTTCAGGCGCCGCTGCCTTTAATGAGGCTCATACATAGCAACAAGGCCCGAACCGAAATTAACCAGGATTTCGGTTCGGGCCTTGTTTGGTGGTGGACGTGAAGGGACTCGAACCCCTGACCTTTCGCGTGTGAAGCGAACGCTCTAACCAGCTGAGCTACACGTCCGTGAGCTGTATGCCCAAGTGCTTCGCAACTGTATCCAATGGTTCCCCGATCACCCAAATCGGGGATGGAATTAGTGGTTTCTCTGGTGCGAGCAGGCTTATTTTCCTGTGGTTTTCGCGTCAGTGCGATGATCGCGGCACGACTTTGTGGGATGCGCAGTTCACGGTGTAGCGCTGCGCGTGGTGTGCCTTCTGGTCACAGAAGACCTCGCCTCATCATGTGGCCACGGATTGGTCGTTATTGGACAAGGACGTTATTAAAGGGGGTACGTCAGTGCAGGGCACAACACATGCAGTGAGTGGTTTCGCCGGAGGGCTATGGGTGGCGACGTGGTCACGGATGGCGGTTGGTCCATGGAACGAGCTGGTTTCTGGGACATCGCTGCCAGGTCTTCATGTCTTGTCCGATCGTGATGCGTTGCTGTTCGCAGCTGTTGCGGCCGGGTGGGCGATCGCTTCGGACTTAGACACCCCCCGATCGAAGGCAACGCGAGTGTGGGGACGGCTATCGGCAACTTTGACGTGGCCACTGCGCAAGGTCGTTAAGCACCGTAAACAGACTCACTATCTGGTGTTGTCGTCGTTGGCGATGGCTGGTTTGGTTCTGCTGGCAGGTATGTATCCCCTGGCTGCGGCCCTGGTTGTTGCTTGGGTTACCGGATTGGCATTGACTGGATTGGACGATGTGCTTCCTGGTGATACCTCGCACCCAGGCACAAACCTGACCTTGTCTGCAATTGCTGGGGCGCTTGCTTATCACTTCAGCTGGTATCCGTGGTGGATGCCTTTGGCGGCAGCAGTGGGAGTGGCAGTGCACATCATCGGAGATTCACTGACGACAGCGAAAGCGCCTCGTATTGGTGGCGGCCGGTGGGGTCTTGGGCTTTTCTCTAACGGCACCCGCGGGGAGTCGATTGTATTTGTTCTCTTGTGCGGGGCGATTGGTTACTGGTTTGTCTATTCGATTGGGGCGGCGGCTTCTCCGCTACGGCAGCTATTCATTTCGTGATGCGGTAAGCGCGCGCTAGTGCATCAGAGAAAAAGATAGGTGTGCATGAAATCGCCGATCGGTTGCGGAAGCCGGTCGGCGATTCCGGTGCTCCAAGCCGAGATCCATAGCGCAGCCCATACGATCAGGCACGTCCCTAGTGCTACTGCCCCGCGTATGGCTAGCGATTGGGCACCAATCCATATAGTCCAGGCGCGAACTTTGGCCCATCCCCATTGGTGGAGGCGATGGGCCCAGGTGAATTCAGATGCCCATAACGCCACACCGATAAAGACGACGAGCCACCCGGGCCCGGGCAAGGGGACCATGATCAGCCCCGCTGT
This sequence comes from Dermatophilus congolensis, assembly GCF_900447215.1. Lineage (NCBI taxonomy): Bacteria > Bacillati > Actinomycetota > Actinomycetes > Micrococcales > Dermatophilaceae > Dermatophilus > Dermatophilus congolensis. Next base: position 1,073,291 of record NZ_UFYA01000001.1, on the reverse strand, counting down.
CACGATCAGGAATCCCGCAACTGCGACGCCGAGTCGGTACAGCCGATATGCGTTTGCGTTAGCTTGAAGCCGCTGATGCCATTGCCACTGCCCCGGATGGAAAAGTTTGGCTCCCCCGTCGTCCATGTCTCCTCCTGCATCGCAGCTACGTGTGGCCTATCCCCGAGGAATTCAACGTGTGTGCTGCGGCTGCGGTTCCTGTTCAGACCGCGGCGAAGAGTTCGTCTGCGTAGGCTCCGAGTCGTTCGGTAAGGGCTTCTTCTTCGAGAACTACGGAGATGGAAGAGATCGCCATCCCTGCCTCTCCGCAGTAGCTGCAGGATTGGTAGTTGTTTTCGCCCTCATGTAGCACGCGAAGAAGTTCAGTGAGGCTTCTGGCTGAGATTTCACGAGTGTTAGAGGTCCCGAGTTCGCACCGGTGCGCCAACGTCACCGCGTATCGGCGCGACGCAATATCCAGGTTCATTATTGCCTTTCCGTGGCATCAGGTCGACGGTGGGCTGGTGCGGTTGCACGTCGTGTGCTGTCAACGCTGGCAGGACACGCAGCAAGGGGGCCCTTGTCGAACCGGATCGATTCCATTCAGTTGTTGTGATCGGCGCTGGTGAGTAGGACTTGAGACATGGTCGGCGCCAATTTGTCACCGACTTGATATCTCGCTGGCATAGCTGATGACTCCCCCTTGTTTCTTACTTTTATTGGATGTGAATTTCTTCAGCGGAGCATGCAGGTGCGCTGCATGCAGTACCGCTGTTGTAGGCCACCCCTCGTGCCTCGAGAATGACATCTCCCCCGGTAGTGCTAGCTTTCCACGCTGTTCGTGCGCCACCTTCGGTTGTTGCCGGTTCGAGGAAGAGCTTTCCGCGAGTGACGGAGGGTGCGTGGATGATGAGCCTATCGATCGTGAATGCGGTTGCGGGGCTGTTGGGATAACTCCGTGCCGCTAAGTTCTCGATGAGGTTATAGCCGATGCGTGGTGCTGGAACGAATCCTGGGGAGAACTGGTCGGTGAGCCGGTCAGGTCGCACGGTGTATCGCGTGTTTCCGGAGTTTTCATCGCGTTCACCGATGCGGTCGAAGGCCAACCCGGTCCACACCATGGTGACGGGTGCTTCTTGGGGGCCGATGGGGTGCTGGTATGCGATGTTCTCGGTGGTTTCGATGGCGGGTGTGTGTAGCCGTGATGGGTAGCTTCCGGCGAAGGTGATGACGGCGTGGGCGACTTGTCTGCCCATGCAGCTGGCAGTGACTTCGATATGACGAGCGTGCATGGTGTTGTTTGAGGCGTGGGTGAGATTGGCTGCGACACGAACGAGGTGCATCGTTGCCTCAGCTAGACCGCGCAGGTTGACCGTCAGGTGACGTATTTCGATCACGCGTTGCCGGATGTCGTTGGTTAGCCAAGCTGCTGTGGCGACCATCTGGTCAACGAGAACACTGATCGGTACGCAAGGGTTGCCTTCGAGGCGCACATCAAGGTTGGCGTTGTCTCCTGCTGGGGCTAGGTCTACGCGGATGGCGATGCTTTTGTCACTGATGTAGTGCTCTGGGCGTCCGATTCGTGCCAGGGCGGTGCGGGTTTCGCGGGTTCCAGGAACGTCGCTATGAGCGAGGTATCCGCGAGCAAGCATTGGCCCTGTGGTGACTTCGATACGGTCACCGAGGTCGACTGCTCCTTCGGAGGTGGCCAGAATTTCGTTGGCCCAGGCGTGTGCGTAGACAGCGGTTTCGGATTTGTCGGTGATGCCTGCGGTCAGGGTTTGCACGGCGGTGCGTGGAGGGATTTCTTGCGTGGCCCACCTGGCTACATATGAGAGAAGTTCAGCGATGGCGCCAGCGTGGATGTTGTGCGCACCAGCAAGGGCTGGGCGGGTTGTGCTGGTGAGCACGGAGATCACGGCTGGATCAGCATTGTTTTTCACTGCATCTAGCAGGTGGAGGAACCCTTTGATGCGTCGTTCCAGTAGCCTGTTCGCGCTGTCGAGGGGGTCGTTTCTTTCTTCAACAGTAAGGTCGGCTCCTTCGGCGTGGATGACGGCGCTCAGGTGGGGCCCTAGTTCAGTAATGAGGGCGTTGACTTCATTTTGTTGGGTGATGTCGCAGGTTCGGGGTTCGATCCCTGAGCGCAAAAGATAGGAGCGTTGGCTACGTGGCGCACTGGGCGCAACTGCGGCTACAACACGTGTTCCGGTGTCAATGAGGCGGCGCGAAAGGGCACAGACAACGGGGATGTGGCTACCGGTAACGAGGGCGGTGTCGTGGTCGGTGAGGGTGAGTATGGGGGCTGGGGTGGGTTCGACTACGGAGACGGGGCGATAGCGCACTCCATCGAGTAGCCCTATTTCGAAGCTTCCCCAGCGGTAAAGCTCACGGATCAGGCCGTAGGCAAGGGTTTGCGTGTCGATGTAGGTGGGAAAGTCCACAACGCGAGTGTTGACGCATTCGTAGTGCAGCGGGAGCGCTTTGGCTAGTCCGGCCCATAGGCCTGCGTGCGGGTTTTCTGGGGCTGCGGGGGTGGCTAGTTCTCCCCCAGTTCGGGTTAGGGCTATGTAGAAGTAACGGTTGGCGTCTCCAGCGCGAGACCATTCCGGGCCCACGATTTCCAGGGCCATGATTGTTTGACGGTATTGGGCGATCCACGAATCGCGGATTTTGGGGAGGGTCAAGATGCCCAGGCCAAGATCGATGATGCCGTCGACGGTGGTGCCGTGGGGCGTGAGTGCGCGGCGGAGCGCAGCAGCAGCTTCATCACGGTCGCTGTGAATTTCGGTAGGGATGTTTCCCTCGATCCGCACAGTTTTGGCGCCTTCAGCGTGCAGAGCTGAGATGATTGCGCTGGCGGTGGCATCACCGATGCCGAGGATGGCGATAGTGCGGCCATCAAGGTTGGGAGAAGGAGCTCCGAAGCGGACGACTTCTTTGAGATGTCTGACGGTGCGTTTGGCTGTCGTGCTGTTTCTGCGTGAGTTTCTCACTCGGGCTATCTCCGACCCGTCTTCCGTGACTAGTGGTGTCGTGATGGTGGTGCGTGGCGGGTATGCGTCGAAAGGACATTACCTGAGTGTTTGACTGCCAGGGTAGGGCGGCTCTGTCTGCAATGAGCGTGGAAGGTGCTACGTACCTGGTTCGTAGGTGTAGAACGTGCTTTTTCGGTCAACTCGCCTGAGTGAAAAAATTTTTCGGTGACAAAGTCACGCATAAAAACTTTGGGCCCCGGATCTAGATCCGGGGCCCAAAATACATGGTGGGCGATACAGGACTTGAACCTGTGACCTCTTCCGTGTCAGGGAAGCGCGCTAGCCAACTGCGCCAATCGCCCGGGGTCTTGATGGTGTACCTATGCGAGGTGGAGACGGGATTTGAACCCGTGTAGACGGCTTTGCAGGCCGTTGCCTCGCCTCTCGGCCACTCCACCAAAAAGGGGAGAAACAGGAGATGATTGTCCCCTCCAGAGCGGATGACGGGACTCGAACCCGCGACCCTCACCTTGGCAAGGTGATGCTCTACCAACTGAGCCACATCCGCACGATGCTCCACGTACCCTAGCACACTCGCCGAGTCCATCGCTCCTGGCTACCTGGTTATCAAACCACCTACCAGCAGGAAAAACTCGTGCTCACAGCCAATTTACGCGGCATGAAAGAGCATCAAATGACACTCAATACATGGTGGGCGATACAGGACTTGAACCTGTGACCTCTTCCGTGTCAGGGAAGCGCGCTAGCCAACTGCGCCAATCGCCCGGGGTCTTGATGGTGTACCTATGCGAGGTGGAGACGGGATTTGAACCCGTGTAGACGGCTTTGCAGGCCGTTGCCTCGCCTCTCGGCCACTCCACCAAAAAGGGGAGAAACAGGAGATGATTGTCCCCTCCAGAGCGGATGACGGGACTCGAACCCGCGACCCTCACCTTGGCAAGGTGATGCTCTACCAACTGAGCCACATCCGCACGACATGCAGCAGTTTCCGCGATAAACTCAACCGAATTTCCGCATTAACTCCGGGAACTTGTCCCGATCGCTGCGTGCTCAGAAACGTTAACCCGAACTCTCGGGCAGAACCAAATCCACCCGAACAACGCACAGATCACAGCGGCAACTCCCCCTCCGTAGTCAACTCATACCGCTCCTCCAATGTCGGCAACTCATGCCGAAGGATCCGCCCCACCACACTCCGACTCACCCCCGTGCTCCGCGCAATGGTCCGATGCGAGGCCCCATCAGCACTCATCCGCCACACATGCTGATACTGCTCACGCGTCACTCGCGAGGGACGCCCAGGCTTGCGTCCCTCCTTACGGGCACGCGCCATCCCCACCTCCGTACGCTCCTTAATAAGTGCCGAATCCACCCCAGCCAACGCCGTAATCACATTCAGAGCCACCCGCCCCTCAGGCGTGCCCGTATCCAATCCCTCCTCCAACGAGCGCAACATAATTCGCTCATCAGCGATCGTGGCGATAGTCCGCAACAAATGCGACGTGCTGCGCGCCAGCCGATCCAAAGCAGTCACCACAATCGTGTCTCCCGGATGCGCTACCCGAATCAATGAATCCAAACGAGGACGCCGCTGGCGCGCACTCGAAGCCACCTCCACAACAATCCGCTGCGATTTCACCCCCGCCCGCCGCAACAACACCTGCTGCTCACGCACCCCCGGTTGATCCGCCGGAGCAGCATCAGGCACCGTCTCCGCCACCCTCACATACCCCCACGTCAACGGACGGCGAATATGCCCACCAAGACCGAACAAATGCTCGGAATCCTCAACCAGGCCTTCCGTCGCAACAGAGAACAAATCGTCGGACGTCCCATTCTTCACCCCGTCATCCTGCCTGCATCACCACCCTGGTATCGAGTCCACGCCCCCACCACACCCCCAGAACCGACGCCACGCCGACCAACTCACCCAACCCCACTGTCACCCTGACTAAGCTCTTGCCACACAGCGAAACTCGCTCACAACGCGGCCCGAAGCCGCCACGTCACAACGTGCACACCCCAACCGCAACCAGTACCGCCCCACTACGTGCACAAGGAAGGCAACATGCAGCTCTGGCCCGGAAACGCCTACCCCCTCGGCGCCACCTACGACGGATCCGGCGTCAACTTCGCCCTCTTCTCCGAAGTGGCCGAACGCGTAGAACTCTGCCTCATCGACGACGAAGGCAACGAAAAACGCCTCGAAATTACCGAAGTCGACGGCTACGTCTGGCACGCCTACATCCCCGGAATCCAACCCGGACAACGCTACGGCTACCGCGTCCACGGCCCCTACGACCCCGCCTCAGGTCACCGCTGCAACCCCAACAAACTCCTCCTCGACCCCTACGCCAAAGCCATCGAAGGGCTAGGCAGCGGCGACGAAGCACTCTTCTCCTACGCATTCGACAACCCCACCAGCTACAACGACACCGACTCCCTCGGTCACACAATGCTCTCCGTAGTCATCAACCCCTTCTTCGACTGGGGACACGACCGCCCACCCAGGCACGAATACCACGACAGCGTCATCTACGAAACACACGTCAAAGGACTGACCCAAACACACCCCGACATCCCTCCAGAACTACGCGGCTCCTACGCAGCCCTCGCCCACCCCGCCACCATCGACCACCTCAAACGCCTAGGCGTTACCGCAGTCGAACTCCTTCCCGTCCATCAATTCGTCCAAGATTTCCACCTCATCGACAAAGGACTACGCAACTACTGGGGATACAACACCATCGGATTCCTCGCACCCCACAACGAATACTCAGCCTCCGGGGAACGCGGACAACAAGTCACTGAATTCAAATCCATGGTCAAAGCCCTCCACGAAGCCGACATCGAAGTCATCCTCGACGTCGTCTACAACCACACCGCCGAAGGCAACGACAAAGGCCCCACCCTGTCCTTCAGAGGAATCGACAACCAGGCCTACTACCGCCTGGTCGAAGGCGACGAGGCCCACTACTACGACACCACAGGCACCGGAAACAGCCTGCTCATGCGCAACCCCCACGTCCTACAACTCATCATGGACTCACTGCGCTACTGGGTCACCGAAATGCACGTCGACGGATTCCGCTTCGACCTAGCCGCCACCCTGGCACGCCAATTCCACGAAGTCGACAAACTCTCCGCATTCTTCGACATCATCCAACAAGACCCAGTCATCAGCCAGGTCAAACTCATCGCCGAACCCTGGGACCTAGGTGACGGTGGATACCAAGTCGGAAACTTCCCACCACTATGGACCGAATGGAACGGCAAATACCGCGACACCGTTCGAGACTACTGGCGCGGAGAAGCAGCAGCCCTCTCCGAATTCGCCTCCCGCCTATCCGGATCATCCGACCTCTACGCCCAATCCGGACGCCGCCCCATCGCCTCCATCAACTTCATCGTCGCCCACGACGGATTCACCCTGCGCGACCTCGTCAGCTACAACGAAAAACACAACCTCCCCAACGGTGAAAACGGCAACGACGGTGAAAGCCACAACAGTTCCTGGAACTGCGGCACCGAAGGCCCCACCAACGACCCCGACATCACCGCCCTACGCCTACGACAAACCCGCAACTTCCTCACCACCCTCATGGTCAGCCAAGGCGTCCCTATGCTCGCCCACGGCGACGAACTTGGACGCACCCAAAACGGCAATAACAACGTCTACTGCCAAGACAACGAAACATCCTGGATCAACTGGGAACTCAACGAAGACCAAACCACACTTCTCGACTTCGCCACCCGAATCATCAAACTACGAAGCGAACACCCCGTCTTCCGACGCCGCCGCTTCTTCGCAGGAAACGCCAACCACGGAGGAACCTCCCCCCTGCGCGACATCCTGTGGCTACGCGTCGACGGCACCGAAATGGCCGACGACGACTGGAGCACCGGCTACGCCCGCACCCTGACCGTCTTCCTCAACGGCAACGCCATCGCAGCACCAGACGAACGCGGCCGCCCCGTCTACGACGACGACTTCATCCTCATGTTTAACGCCCACAGCGCCCCAGTCGAATTCACCGTCCCCACCGAACTAAGCAACGTCCACTGGGTCGAAGAAATCAACACCTACTACGAAACCGGCTCCCCCCACGAACCCACCAGCCACCTCCCCGGAGCCACCATCACCGTGCACAGCCGCTCAGTGATCATCCTGCGCAGCGAAGAGCCCCCCTCCCCCACTGACGAAACCACCCAAACGCAAGAACCCGCCCCCACCACCGAAAACGACTACACCGCCTCATCAGCCGCCGCCGCAGCCGCCTACGCAGCCCTCGACGACGCCACCAAAACACCGACACCAAGCGAAGAGCCCCCCTCCCCCACTGACGAAACCACCCAAACGCAAGAACCCGCCCCCACCACCGAACCAGACCCAACCACAGAAAACACCCTCGAGGAACTCTGCCCCTGGGATGAAGAAGAAATCCCAGCCTGGGCGGCAAAAACCACCACTGGCCACAGCCACGACGACGAAGACTAAAACAGTTGAGGGGCCCGTTTAGGCCCCTCAACTAGCCACCTACACCCCGTTCTGTAGATAGTTCGCTACGACGGCCTCCCAGCGCTGCGGATCGGTGTTCCATTCCTTCACGTGCCGCGCAACCTCCCACTCCTCGTACCGAACCAAATCTGGTCGCAACTGAGCTAACTCGCGCGAAGGCCCCACCGGCACCACCTCGTCATCCACCGAGTGGATCAGCAGCATCGGATGCGCCAACTCCCCCGATCTGTGCTGCCAACTCGTTCGCGCCACATCCAACGGCTCACGCACGCCCACAAGCCGTCGTGACCATCGCGCACCAATCATCGACTGCGCCAAAGTGCCCAGCTGCGGAGGAATATGCCGGCGCCGCCCCTGCTCAGCGATCACATCCACCCAATCGACCACAGGGCTATCCAAAACCACCCGTGTCACCAGCGAAGACAGGGGCGATAAGTCCAGCATTTGCAGCACTACTGCCCCGCCCATCGACCACCCGAAAAGCGCAACTTCTGAAGCGCCGCCCCGGCCAGCGAAATCCACGCTCGCTTCTACGTCGCGCCACTCTGACAGGCCCAAGTTGTACAGGCCGTCCGCGCTTGAGGGCGCCCCAGGAGCATTTCGATATGAAGGCACCAATACATCCCAACCAAGGCGATGCAACACAGGAATTGATCGCAACGTTTCGTGCCGAGTTGCTCCGCGACCATGCACAAGAACAGCACAGCGTCGCGAGCGCCCTACTTCTTCTGCTCGCACTAACCACGCGGGTAGGGGGCCGACTTCTGAGGGGATGAAGACGTCTTCGTAGGGCAATCCGAAGGCACGTTCGGGGCCGACTGCCCAGTAGTAGCTGTCCCAGCGGCCGCCGCCGGGTTCAGGTTCGCCGAAGTCGATGCCTTCGAGGCGTCGGATGATTGTTCCTGCTTTGTCGTCGCGGTCGACGATATGGCCGATGCGGATGTGTGAGCCGCCTCGGTTCAGCCATACGCCGTATCTTCCCGGGACGATGGTGTCTGCGGATGCGATGAGTGTGACTGTTTCGTTTTTGCGGTCGATTGCGCAGACGCGGACGTTGTCTGGTTTGTCGTACACCGGGGTGAGCAGCATGCGGGCTAAGTATGCTCCGGCGCCGACCCATCCTGCTGAGGCTGCTAAAGCGCTCAGGCCTGCGGCGCCTCCTGCTAAGGCCAGTGGGCGTATCAGTCCCCATGACTTTGCTTGTTCACCTGTCGCTTTTTTCACTCCGCCATCGTGTCAGGGCCCCTTGGGTGATTCCACCCCCGAACCGTTTTCACCGGCGAATGCTGGGTGAATGAGTGGTTTCTTATGAGGGAGTAGAAACAGATCCTTGGGGCCCTGTGGAGAGTTTATTGGGGTGTTGTGGGGATTAACTCGCCTTGGAGGACGACTACGCGCCAGGTCTCGATGAAGGAGCTGTTTTCGCCGATGCGTAGAACACCGTCGGCGAGGATTTTGCGTGCTGCTTGGGCATCGCCGGAGTAGTGGTCCATTTGGACTGTGACTTTCTGTCCGGGAGCGAGGTGTTCTTTGATTTTTTCGAGGTAGGCGGGCAGTTCTTTGGGGGACTTGGGTTGTTCGGGGGCGAGGGGCTGTGGGTAGGCGTGGGCGAGACCGTTTCCGCACAGGGGTCCGGTGGCGTATTGGGCGAAGTCTTCTGCGGAGCAGTCAGTAGGGCGGTAGGGGGCGATCCAGGTTACCCAGTGGTCGAGTTTTTCTGCGCCGGTGAGGACAACTACGTGCCATTCTTTTGCGATACGGGCGTCTTCGCCTGCGGTGAGTCGTTTGTCTGCGATGACGGCTGCGACTTCGTCTTGGGATCCGATGTATCGGTCGAATTGCACTGTTATTTGCTGTCCGGGGCCAGGCTGAGTTGCAGGGTTTTGAGGTAGGCGCGTAGTTCTCCTGCGGTGCGGGGTTGCTGTTCAGCGAGTTGCTGTGGGTAGGTAAAGGCCATGCCGCGGCCGCATTGTGGGGTTTGGGTGAGGTCGGCGAAGTGTTTTGAGGAGCAATCGCGAGGGCTGGTTGCGCTGGTCCAGGTGACGAATGTGTCTGTTGCGGCGGAAATTTCGACGTTTGTGGGGGGCTCTTCGGCTGCGAAGGTTGCTGGGGCGGGGGTCAGCAGGAAGGCAGAGGTAGATAGGGCGGCAGCAGCGAGGGCTTTACTGAGGATGGTGGCGGTTTTGGGCATGGCAGGTCTCCTTGGCCAGGATGGGTGTCCCCCACAAAAGGGTGGGGTCACCAGTAGGTAAAACCTGCTTGGGGTCAGGTGTGGCATGTGTATGTGTGCATTGCGGTGGCCCTTGCGGTCGGCAGGGCGTTGGTGCAGGTCATTGCTTGGTCAGGTTGCATCTAGGGGGTTGTCTGGGACGGCAGTGTCGGACAAGGGTTTTCAGTGATTTGGTGTGAGGGTGTACTGGGTGCGGGAACGTTGTGGGGAGTTTGTGTGTTGGGGTGTATATGGCGGCGTCTGAGTCTTCTTATCCTGTGACCCGCACCGACGCTCAGTGGCGGGAGGTGCTTTCTGCGGCTGAATATCAGGTGTTGCGGCAGGCTGGTACAGAAAGACCGTTTGTTGGTGAGTACACGGACACCACTGTTGAGGGTATTTATCGGTGTCGCGGCTGTGGCTCTGAGTTGTTTCGCAGTTCAACTAAGTTTGCGAGTCATTGCGGTTGGCCGTCATTTTATGCGCCGTTGGCTGAGGACCGTGTGGAGTATGTCGAGGATTATTCGTTGGGGATGCGGCGGGTTGAGGTGCGCTGTGCTCAGTGTGGCTCGCACATGGGGCATGTTTTTGAGGGTGAAGGGTATGGAACCCCAACGGATTTGCGTTATTGCATTAATTCCATCAGTTTGACGTTGGAGCCGGCACAGAAGTCGGGGGACTGATCTGGTGTTCGTCGGTAACTGATGTGATGGGGGCGAAGTCTTGTTGACTTCGCCCCCATCACGGTTCCCTCGGTGGTTAGGGAAGTTCATTGATAAGTGTGGCGATGTCTCTGCGAGGGCCGGTGAAGAAGGGGATTTCTTCACGAACGTGCATGCGGGCGCGGCTGGCGCGTAGTTCACGCATGAGGTCGACGATGCGGTGGAGTTCGTCGGCTTCGAAGGCGAGGATCCATTCGTAGTCGTTGAGGGCGAATGAGGCGATGGTGTTGGCGCGCACGTCAGGGTAGTCGCGGGCCATTTGGCCGTGTTCGCGAAGCATGTCGCGTCGTTCTTCGTCGTCAAGGACGTACCAGTCGTAGGAGCGGACGAAGGGGTAGACGCAAACGTAATCGCGTGCGTGGTCGTCGTAGAGGAATGCGGGTATGTGGCTCTTGTTGAATTCGGCGGGGCGGTGCAATGCTCCGGCGGACCAAACTGGTTCTAGGTGGGAGCCTAGGCGAGTGCGGCGGATGGCTTTGTAGGCAGCTTGGGCGGTTTCGATGGTGGGTGCGTGCCACCAGAACATGATGTCGGCGTCTGCGCGCATTCCGGAGATGTCGTAGCTGCCTCGTACGACCAGGCCTGCGGTTTCGGCCAGGCCGGTCAGGACGGTTTCGACTTCTTGGGTCATTTCGGCGCGGATGTCGTCCTCGCGGGGCAGGGGTGAAGTTACGGCGAAGACAGACCACATGGCGTAGCGGATGGTGTCGTTGAGTTCGCGGATGCGGGCGGCGCGTTGGTTACCACTCATAGCTGTGAACCTATCGAACGGGTGCGTGGTGGGGGTAGTGCCGACCGGTGTGGCGGCCGGGGCGTGGTGGGCCCCGGCCGTTGGCTGGAGTTAGGAGTTGGGTGTGTCTGTGCAGCTCTTGATGAGGGCGACGATGCGGGTGAGTACGTCTGGGTCTGTGTCGGCGGGGACGCCGTGTCCGAGGTTGAAGATATGTCCGGGGGTGCTGCGTCCTTCGGTGATGATGCGGCGTACTTCGTTTTCGATGACTGGCCAGGGTGCGCTTAGTAGGGCGGGGTCGAGGTTGCCTTGTACGGCGTACCGGTTGCCTAGGCGGGTGCTAGCTTCGGCCAGGTTGGTGCGGAAATCCACTCCGACGACGTCTGATCCTGCGTTGGCCATGGAGCCGAGTAGTTCTGCGGTGCCGACTCCAAAGTGGATGGCGGGGACGCCGAGTTCGTGTACGTGGTCCAGGACAGCTGCTGAGTGGGGTTGGACGAAGCGTTCATAGTCGGCGCGGCACAGCGCTCCGGCCCAGGAGTCGAAGAGTTGGACCATTTGCGCGCCTGCAGTGATTTGAACTTCGAGGAAAGCTGCTGAGATTTGGGCTAGACGTGCGGCGAGTTGGTGCCAGAGGTCTGGGTCGCCATGCATGAGGGCTTTGGTGCGTGCGTGAGTTTTGCTGGGTCCTCCTTCGATGAGGTAGGAGGCGAGGGTGAAGGGTGCGCCAGCGAATCCGATGAGTGGGGTTGTGCCTAGTTGGCTGATGGTGAGTCGGACTGCTTCGTCGATGTCGGGGATGTGTTCGCGGGTGAGTGGTTCGAGGCGGTCTAGGTCGCTCCATTTTGTAAAGGGGTCGGTGACGACGGGGCCGGTGCCTGGGACGATGTCGATGTCGATGCCTACGGCGGATACGGGGACGACGATGTCGCTGAAGAAGATGGCTGCGTCGACGCCGTGGCGGCGGACGGGTTGCATGGTGATTTCGGCGACCATTTCGGGGTTGCGGCAGGCGCGCAGCATGGATCCTTCGCCGCGTACGCGGCGGTATTCGGGTAGGGATCGGCCGGCTTGGCGCATGAACCATACGGGTGGTCGTGGTCCGGGGTGTCGGAGTGCGGCGCGGACCAGCAAGGGTACGCGCTCGATTACCGAGTCCAGATAGTCGGGGTGGTAGGTCTCCAGGGCGGACGCGGGTCGCGGCGAAATTGTCACAGTCTGATCCTGGCATGAACGGGTGGGACGCAACTGATCGGCGTGTCATAGGGATGGGCCGACATGAGATCGACCCACATCGTTATGTTCATAGGGTGAATTACGGCACCGTCGGCCCTCCTGTTGTGTTTGTTCAGGCGGTTGGGGAGTTGGAGAGCGTCCGGTTCCGTCGGCATGTGGAGATTGAGCCGCTGCCTGCACCGAAGCGGATTGCTCCGTATGCGGTTGCGTATGCGGTGCATGTGTGGCCTGCCCGGGGTGGGGATGCTACGGCGACGGGGCGTTTTGTTTTGTTGCATGACCCTGCTGGTCATGAGGAGTGGGGCGGGGTGTGGCGGGTGGTGATTTTCGCGCAGGCGGATGTGGAGCCGGAGGTGGCTGAGGATCAGCTGCTTGCTGAGGCGACGTGGTCGTGGTTGACGGATTCGTTGACTGCTGAGGGGGTGGATTATCAGCGTTTGGGTGGGACAGTGACGCGTACATCCTCGCGTGGTTTTGGTGCGTTGGAGGGTGAGCGTGCATCCAATGCGGTGGAGGTGAGGGCGAGTTGGTCGCCGGTGGATCGGCATGTGGCTGGGCAGTTCCGCGCTTTTGGTGATTTGTTGGCGTACATGGGGGGTTGCCGCCGGCGCGAAATGACATCACAGTGCTGGATGCGCTCCGCTGAAGGTTCGTGACCCACCGTGGCGCGTAAGCTCATAGATTGATGGCAGCACAGCACGTTAATGACCCCTCGGATGGGAAGCCCTTCAGCGCATCAGGAGAGCAAGGGCAGGCCAGTGCGCCTCCAGCCGGGTCTACTTCTTTGGTGTTTCTTCAGGCTTCGCCGGCTCCCGTGCGGTCGAAGAAACCAGATGTTGTTTCCGAGGATGCCGCTGAGGAAGCTTCTGCGCCGCTTTTGCGGGCGCCTGCTGGTGGTATTCCGGAAGTTATTACTGATGGGCGTGATTTGGCTCGCGCGGCGGAAGAGATTGCTGCCGGTAGCGGCCCGCTTGCGGTTGATGCTGAGCGTGCCTCTGGGTATCGGTATGGGCAGCGCGCATACTTGATTCAGCTCAAACGTCAGGGTGCAGGGATCGTTCTTATCGATCCGGTGGCGTGTGCTGATTTGTCGCCTATTCAAGAAGCTACGCGTGATGTTGAGTGGATTCTGCATGCTGCGACGCAGGATCTTCCATGCTTGACCGAGATTGGCTTGTCTCCCAGTCGTTTGTTTGACACTGAGCTGGGTTGTCGTTTGCTGGGGCTTCCCCGGGTGGGGTTGGGCACGGTTATTGAGCACTATTTGGGTGTGCGATTGGCTAAAGAGCACTCTGCGGTGGACTGGTCTACGCGTCCGCTTCCGCGGGACTGGTTGGTGTATGCCGCTCTTGATGTCGAGTTGTTGGCTGATTTGCGGGAAGCAGTTGCCAAGGACCTGCGCGCGGCGGGCAAGTTTGAGTGGGCTGAGCAGGAGTTCGAGGCGTTAACTCATTTCACTGGGCCGCCTTCGCGTACTGACCCATGGCGTCGGACACATGGTTTTCAGAAGATCCGTAATCGTCGTGGAGCGGGTTTTCTGCGTGCTTTGTGGCACGCCCGTGATCGCATCGCTGCCGAAAAGGATTTAGCTCCGGGGCGCGTTTTACCTGATCAGATTCTTGTTGATCTTGCTGTTGCCGCAACGCAGCGCCAGGATTTAGGGCGTGCTGGGGCTCATAAAGGGATTCGTCGGTACCTGTCTGCGTGGCGTGCTGCTGTGGATGAGGTGTCAGCACTGGCGGATTCAGAATTGCCTGTTTTGAATGTGCGCAGTGATGCCCCGCCGCCGATGAAAGCGTGGAAGGATCGCCGCCCGGCTGCGTTTGAGCGGTTGGCTTTCGCTAAGGATGGGATTGCCCGTTTTGCTGAGGCAAACAATGTGCCACCTGAGAATGTTATTTCTCCGTCTTTGCTCAGGGGTGTGATTTGGGCCATGGAAGACGCTGTTGAAAATGATGCGCAGGTCACAGATCGACTGGTACAGGCGGGGGCTCGCCCGTGGCAGATTCAGGCAGTTGCCCCGTTAATAGCGCAGGCGCCCACCACTCCGGCCGTCTGTGAGGAGTGAAAGCGCTACCACTGCGTTATGGCTCGTCGCGAACACGTGAAATAGTGAGACGGGTGTTCAAAAGCTCGCAGGGTATTTGTGCCTTGTCTGGAGCTTTTCTTGGCTGTGACCTTCTTGTGATCACATTGTCTATCTATCGGAACATACCTCGCGCACAGCGCACTTGACTGAATATCTCATATATGAGTTAGTAGGTGTCATGTCGGAGAATTACCTCGCTCGCATCGGTGACCTCGTGCGAGAAGCCCGCAAGGAACGCGGACTCACGCAATCTGATCTCGCCGAACTGCTCAATACGAGCCAAAGTGCAGTCGCCCGCATCGAGCAAGGAAAACAAAATCTCAGCCTCGAAATGCTTTCCAGGCTTGGGCAAAACCTGAACTCCGAGTTTGTCTCCCTGGGGACCACCGGACCACAACACCTCAAAATCGATGGTGGGCACAAACTATCTGGCAGTATCGACATCAACACCAGTAAAAACGCAGCCGTGGCGCTGCTATGTGCCTCCCTGATCAACAAAGGCACCACCACCTTGCGCCGCATGGCCCGCATTGAAGAGGTCAATCGTCTCATCGAGGTCCTGACTTCCATTGGCGTTAAATGCACCTGGTTCGAAGACTCCAATGACCTGCAAATCACTCCCCCAGCCACCTTCGACCTGAGCAGGCTGGACGCTGAGGCGGCACGCCGAACCCGCTCCATCATCATGTTCTTCGGGCCGTTGATGAACCAGCTTGACTCCTTCGACCTGCCTTACGCAGGTGGCTGCAACCTGGGAGCCCGCACGATCGAGCCCCATATGACGGCACTACGGGCCTTCGGTCTCGAAGTGGAAGCAACCACAGGCCTTTACCGCGCCACAGTTACCCCGGCCGCCCCCACCGGATCAATCGTGCTCACTGAGCGCGGTGACACCGTGACCGAAAATGCCCTCATGGCGGCAGCCATGCGGGAAACAACCACCATCATCCGCAACGCCAGCCCGAACTACATGGTTCAAGACCTGTGCTTCTACCTAGAAAAGCTTGGCGTGCAGATCGAAGGTATCGGCACCACCACACTTAAAGTGACTGGTAAGAGCCACATCGACGTCGATGTCGAATACTTCCCCTCCGAAGACCCCATCGAAGCGATGAGCCTGCTGGCCGCCGCGGTGGTTACCGACTCCGAAATCACCATCAAGCGTGTTCCGATCGAGTTCATGGAAATCGAACTCGCGGTGCTCTCGGAGATGGGGCTCAAATATGAGCTTACTGAGGAGTACGCCTCGGCAAACGGGCGCACTCGCTTGGTTGATCTGACCACCAAGCCCGGAGAACTCAAGGCACCGATCGACAAAATTCACCCGATGCCATTCCCCGGGTTGAACATCGACAACCTACCGTTCTTCGCTCTCATCGGCGCAGTTGCCGAAGGGCGCACTATGATCCACGACTGGGTCTACGAGAACCGCGCCATCTACCTGACTGAGCTCACTCGCCTCAACGCCTCGGTGGAGCTCCTGGACCCGCACCGCGTCGCCGTTCAAGGGCCCACCCGTTGGCGTCCAGCGGAAGTTGTATGCCCCCCAGCACTGCGACCGGCAGTCGTTGTTCTCATCGCCATGCTGGCTGCCCCGGGGACTTCCTACCTACGTAACGTGTACGTCATCAACCGCGGCTACCAAGACCTCGCCGACCGGTTGAACTCCCTGGGCGCCAACATCGAAATTTTCCGCGACATCTAAACGCAGAAAACAAGGTAATAGCTCAGAGGGCTTTACCCCCCTTACCGGGGGTAAAGCCCTCTGAGCTATTACCTACGATTAAGCGCTGCGATCAGGGCACACAACGACGCAGCGTTTGTGCAGCCGCTCCACCACAGCCTCCACCGTCAACCCAGCGTCAGCGAGAACCTCACCGCGGCTGGCATGTTCCAAGAACTCCTTCGGAAGACCAAAACGGGTCACCGGGATTTCCAGATCCGCATCATGCAGTGCAGCAGCCACAGCGGCTCCGATTCCGGTAGCGGCCAAGCCATCCTCAATTACTGCCACTCGCGTAGAACGCGCGCACAACGCCACCACGTCTTGACTGACCGGAAGCACCCACCGCGGGTCCACCACGATGACCGACAGGCCCTCTTGAGACAAGCGGCGGCCAGCTTCGATAGCTACCGGAGCCATCGCCCCTACAGAAACAATGACAAGATCCACCGGGGTGTCCTGGGTGGTGAGCTGCTCGCTCGAAGCAAACAGCACATCCATATCTCCCAAACGCCCCACGGCAGGTACTTCAGCGGGCTCACTGCCTTTGGGGAAACGAATCGCGCTCGGACCATCACTGATCGCCACCGACTCCCGGAACTCAGCACGAAGAGTTGCCCCATCGCGCGGTGCCGCCACCCGCATTCCCGGAATAATCGACAGCGCAGACAAATCCCACATGCCGTTATGCGAAGCGCCGTCACTGCCGGTAGCGCCCGCGCGATCCAAAACGATCGTCATACCGGCTTTATGCAACGCCGCATCCATCAACACTTGATCGAAAGCACGATTCAAGAAAGTCGAATAGATCGCGACCACCGGGTGCATTCCACCAAAGGCAAGACCTGAAGCATTCGCTATCGCATGCTGCTCGGCAATACCTACATCGAAAACCCGATCCGGGTGCGCCGCAGCGAACTCACGCAACCCCACTGGAATGAGCATGGCCGCCGTAATCGCTACGACGTCCTTACGCTCCTGTCCCACCTTGACGAGCTCTTCAGCGAAATTGTCCGTCCAGCTACGCCCAGAAATTTCCAGCGGCAACCCTGTCTCTGGGTTAATCACACCCACCGCATGGAAAGCATCATCGGTATCAGCCAGCGCCGGTTCGTAGCCATGTCCTTTTTCGGTGATGGCGTGCACAAGAACAGGACCACCGAAATCGCGAGCATGCCGCAAAGCGCGGCTAATAGCCTCGACATCGTGACCGTCGATAGGTCCGACATATTTAAGGCCAAGGTCTTCGAACATGACCTGGGGAGCAACGATATCTTTAAGACCCTTTTTGACCCCGTGCAGAGTCTCGTAGACGGTGCGGCCAACCGGGTGGGTGTTCAGGGTGCGCCGGCCCCAACTGAGCATTTCTTCATAGCCAGGTTCAGTGCGCAACATCGCCAAATGCTGAGCAAGGCCACCGGTGGTGGGGGCATAAGAACGTTCGTTGTCATTAACGACGATGACCAAGGGCAAAGAGTCGTCCGCGGCGATTTCATTGAGGGCTTCCCACGCCATCCCGCCTGTGAGGGCACCATCACCAATGACAGCCACAGTGTGGGGGCCAGTTTCTTTCGCGAGCTTGCGGGCACGTGCGATACCACTCGCCCAGCTCAGCGAACCAGAAGCGTGAGAGTTCTCCACAATGTCGTGAACAGATTCAGCACGGGAGGGGTAACCCGACAGCCCGCCACGCTTACGCAGATTCGTGAAATCTTGACGGCCGGTAAGCAGCTTATGCACGTAGCTGATGTGGCCAGTATCAAAAACAATGGAGTCTTTCGGGGACTCGAACACACGGTGGATCGCTAGGGTCAGCTCCACGACTCCCAAGTTAGGGCCAAGATGCCCTCCGGTGCGTGAGACCGAGTCGACGAGGAAAGACCTGATCTCCCCCGCCAGCGTGTCAAGTTCGTGCGTCGTCATGGAGCGGACCACTTCCGGGCCGCTGACCTGCTCCAGCAGTGACACTGTTCCTCCCTCTGTGCGGTGTTGCCCCGCAACCGTCCGACCATACCTTTGACGTAGGTGGGGAACCACCTACGTGGTGAGATCCCATAAGTGCTGGAGTGGTAGAGACAAAGATCAGCCAGCGACGACGTCACTGCTCGCGCTGGAAGTTGCCACCGTAATTCCGGCGCGGCGCCATTTGTTAAACACCGCAGTAAGAGCCTGCGGGTTGACCGGAGCAGTCAAATCAACCAAAACCGTTGTAGCGAACCCTCTACTCATAGAATCCAACGCTGTAACCGAGACACAGTAATCCGTAGCGATACCTGCAATGTGCACCGTCTCAATGCCGTGTGAATGCAGATACGACGCCAAAGTGACTCCGGCAGCCGTGGCTCCCTCAAAACCCGAATACGCGGCCGCAAACGCACCTTTAGTGAACTGTGCATCAAAGTCACGGAACTCCAGTGCCGGGTGGAAATCCGCCCCAGGAGTGCCCTGCACACAGTGAGCTGGCCACGAATCAACAAAATCCGGAGTCGCAGAAAAATGCGTTCCCGGATCTTCATGCGCATCACGGGTAGCGACCACAAGGTCATATTCATGGCCAGAGCCGATGTATCGCGTGATCGCTGCGGCGACCCCAGCGCCACCAGTGACAGCCAATGAGCCGCCCTCGCAAAAATCCCTCTGCACATCAACAACAACAAGGGCGCACCCGGCCCTATCGGACATCACGGTTCCCGGGAACGTTGTTCTCTCACCAAATGGTCGTGACCTCATGGCTACCTTCCAATCTCGTGCCTGTTGGCACCGATCCCCGGGCACCCGACGCGTATCTAATCACCTCGTGCCACCGAAATAAGATCCCCACAGCAACCGGCCTAGACTCTGCCCCATGTCAGTGACGTACGGATCGGTCAAACCCGGCCGCATTGGGCCTACGCGCGCAGTGCCGCACAGCATCGAACGCCCCGAATATGTGGGCAGGGAAGAACCTAGGCCGTTCACCGGCTCTGAAGTTCGTCCACCAGAAATGATCGAAGCAATCAGACATGCCTCGACCATCGCAGCCCGCGCGCTCGCCGCTGCTGGTGAGGCCGTAGCCCCAGGCGTTACCACCGACGAACTGGACGCCATCGCGCACCAATACATGATTGATCACGGCGCCTACCCCTCCACTCTCGGATACCGAGGATTCCCGAAATCTTGCTGCACTTCCGTCAACGAAGTCATTTGCCACGGCATCCCTGATGACCGCCCTCTGGCGGATGGGGACATCGTCAACATCGATGTCACTGCCTATATCGGCGGTGTGCACGGCGACACCAATGCAACTTTCCTCGTTGGTGACGTCGATCAAGAAACCAAAGCTCTCGTCGAGCACACACGTGAAGCGTTCAACCGTGCCATCAAAGCAGCCAAACCCGGACGTGCAGTTAATGTCATCGGTCGCGTCATCGAAACTTACGCCAAACGGCACGGTCTTGGCGTAGTCCAAGATTTCACTGGCCACGGCGTTGGACCCGCCTTCCATACCGGACTGGTTATCCCGCACTACGACTCGGCGCCCATGTATGACGACGTCATCGAGCCAGGAATGACGTTCACCATCGAGCCCATGCTGACCCTAGGATCCCCTGAAGGACAGACCTGGGATGATGACTGGACCACCACCACCTGCGACTTGCGCAACACTGCGCAATTTGAGCACACCTTGCTTATCACCGACACCGGAGCCGAAATCCTGACCCTTCCCTGAACCATTCATCCGTACTTCTGCTGGGAATACCTTCACCCCCAGCAGAAGTACGGATGAATCTGTTCCATCTAACTCAACCCGCCCGCCCCACGTTCGTCCTGACGACCAGCGTGCAGCACCAGTACGCTGTTCACTCATGACCCACGCCCCCAACGCGCTCCCCCTCGGCATCGACATCGGTGGCAGCGGCATCAAAGGCGCCCCCGTTGACCTCACCGTTGGATCCTTCACCGAAGAACGCCTCCGCATCGACACCCCCGCCGGAGCCAAACCAGAAGACGTCATCGACGTCGTCGCCCACATCGCCAACCAATTCGAGCCACACACAGGCCAAAGCCCCATTGGCGTCACCATCCCCGGAGTGGTCACCCACGGCGTTGTCCGCTCCGCCGCCAACATCGACAACACGTGGATTAATTACGACATCTCCACCACGCTGCATGAACGGCTGGGTCGCCCAGTCACTGTTCTTAACGACGCTGACGCCGCAGGCGTAGCCGAACTCGCCTACGGTGCAGCAAAAAACATCGCTGGAACAGTACTAGTAGCAACCCTAGGGACCGGTATCGGCTCAGCCGTTCTCGTTGACGGACGCCTGGTCCCCAACACCGAATTCGGACACCTCGAAATCGATGGGCACGACGCCGAAACACGCGCCGCAAGCTCAATCCGCAAACGTGAAAACCTCACCTGGGAAGAATGGGCAGCGCGACTGCAGCGTTACTTCACCCACCTGGAAAACCTCATCTGGCCTGACCTCATCGTCATCGGCGGAGGAGTCTCCAAACGCGCCGAAAAATTTTTGCCACTGCTCGACCTGCGCACCCCCACAGTTCCCGCGGCCCTGTTCAACGACGCAGGCATCATCGGCGCAGCCCACGAAGCAGTAGACGCCACCCACCCCCGCCACAACCCGCAATACGCTGGCTAACCACTCCCCCGCAGTGCCATCTTGGCAACCTCACCACACTGACCGGTGCAGGGGCAGGAATTCTCTGCCCCAACCGGTCACACCGTGACCGGTTCTTGCATGGCATCAACAATCCACTCCCGCGGATCGTCATTCACATCCACCGACAAATTCGCGATCTGACGCATGAAAATTTCCCGCCCACCAGCAGACAAAATCCCATCGTGAATAGGTACTAAGCGACGAGCACCACACCTAGCCACCCAATCAATCGTTTCCTTCATTGCGCTCCACGGCGCCGCGATCGGTACACACAACACATCCACCGCATCAGGAACCACATCCAAGGCATCCCCCGGGTGATATGCAACCGCACCGCCCTGCTCACGGAGCACCAACCCGGTATTACGCACCCGCTCCATCGTGCGATAAATCACCGCATGCATATTCCCTACCGGCTCCACCATCACCGTCCCCACAGAAAACAACTCACCCGGCGCCATATCCACCGTTTCCACGCCACACTCAGCACGCAGCCGACGCACCAACCCAGCCTCGGAGAACAGCTGCGCTTGCGGATTAGCCTCCATCAACCCCGCAAGACGATCCACATCGACATGATCTGGATGCTCATGCGTCACCACCACCGCATCAAGGTCACGCACGTCTTCAAACCCGCAAGAAAATACGCCCGGGTCGACCAAAATCCGTGCCCCTTGCGATTCGAACAACACACAGGAATGACCAAAACGTGTGATCCGCATAAACCAGCGTAAACACATGCATTGTCACTGCGATGCGCAACACTTACATACAGCCTGACTGCCACATAAAATGTTTGCAGTGAAGTTCATCGACGATCGCATTCCCCCACACGACCTGACATATAACGACGTCTTCATGACGCCCTCACGCTCAGCAGTAACCTCACGTCTAGACGTTGACCTCACCGCAGGTGATGGCACCAACGCGACCATCCCCATCACTGCCGCGAACATGACAGCCGTCAGCGGCAAACGCATGGCTGAAACCCTCGCCCGTCGTGGCGGAATCGCGATACTTCCCCAAGACATTCCTCTCGACATCGCAAACTCCACCATCGCTAAAGTTAAGAACGCACACCCCGTATACGAAACCCCCATCGTCGTCTCCCCCACCGATCCAGTTGCGCACGTCATAGCTATCCTCGGCAAACGCTCTCACCGCCTAGCTGTTGTCACCGACAACGAGCGACCCGTCGGGATCGTTACCGAACACGACATCCTCGAAGTCGATAGATTCAGCAGTGTCGCCGAGGCGATGACTACTGACTTCCCTACCGTCACCGAACACGACGACCTCGCCGACGTTTTTGAGCTCCTTGAACGACGACACATCAAAGCCATCCCGGTCTTGCGTGATGACCTTCTCCTTGGGCTGCTGACTAAACGAGGAATTCTCCGCTCAGCTATCTACACGCCCAACCTTGATGAGCACCGGCGCCTAGCGATAGGGGCAGCAATCGGCATCAATGGTGATGTTTCTCACAAAGCCGCCACACTCTTGGCGGGAAACGTCGATGTTCTTATCGTGGACACCGCTCATGGTCACCAAGAAAAAATGATTGATGCACTCAAACTAATTCACTCAGAACGAAATAGACACGCAGAAGTGACGGGGCGACGTGTTCCCATCGCGGCAGGGAATGTCGTTACCGCTTCTGGAGCACGCGATCTCGCCCGGGCTGGAGCCGACATCATCAAAGTTGGAGTCGGCCCCGGCGCCATGTGCACCACCCGCATGATGACCGGAGTGGGGCGCCCCCAATTCTCTGCTGTCCTCGACTGCTCCGCTGCTGCCCGCGAAGAGAACGTCGCAGTATGGGCAGACGGCGGCGTAAAACATCCACGCGATGTTGCCCTCGCTTTAGCTGCAGGGGCTTCCAGTGTGATGATTGGCTCATGGTTTGCAGGAACCTATGAAAGCCCCAGTGACCTTATGCGAGATACCGATGGGCGCCTATATAAAGAAAGCTTCGGAATGGCATCCGCGCGTGCAGTAAAAAATCGCACCAAAGGGCAATCTGCGTATCAGCGAGCCCGCTCCGAACTTTTTGAAGAAGGAATTAGCAGCGGGAAAATGTATCTCGATCCAGAACGACCTGGCGTCGAAGATCTTCTCGATCGAATCATTTCCGGCGTTCGTAGTTCCTTCACATACGCCGGAGCTAGAACAATCTCTGAATTCCATGAGAATGCCGTCGTTGGGATCCAATCCGCAGCCGGATATGACGAAGGAAGACCGCGTCACACAAGTTGGTAATTAGGGTAGATAGCACTCAGTAATTACTTACTTCTTCGTCACGCGGAAAACATGAAAAACATGCGAGGTGCACAAGAAGCCCCGGCTGTTCGCTGTACGGACTCTGCTCACCCGAAGTTGAATCCACCTGTCGCAGTGAGAATATGATTGACCCCGAAAAGCCTTGTGTGCTGGAGATCCCTCACCAGTAGGGGTCTCCGGCACACAAGGGATAACTGACCGTCCGGCACCTAGTAGGTGCCGGTAAATGTGTTAATACGCATCGCGGGGGATCATGTCCAAAAGGCCAATGACCGGAAATATCGCAAAACGCCCAAACGGAAGATGGCGTGCTAGATATCGCGATGGGGCCGGAAAAGAACATGCCCGCCACTTCACAACAAAAAAAGCCGCCGCGCACTGGCTGAATGAAATTACTGCAGCAATGACCACCGGTGCCTACGTAGCTCCAGACGCCGGAAAAATAACTTTCAAACAGTACGCAGAATATTGGCGAACAAAGCAAACACATCGCCCTTCAACCGTTGAGCAGGTAGAAAGACACCTGCGAAACCATGTTTATCCCAGCATCGGTGACCGTCGACTCGATACGCTCCGGCACACCGATATGCAGGCCCTCGCGAAAACACTCGATGAAAATCTCTCCACAAACACGGCATCAGTTATCTGGAGATATGTTGGAACAATTTTTCGCGCAGCAGTAGAAGATAAAAGAATCGTTGATTCACCCTGCCGCAAAGTCAGAGGACCTAAACCCAAGAAAACAAAAGTGGCCGTCATGCTCACCGAGCAAGTCACAGCCCTACGCGAAGCTGTGCCAGATCGATACGCTGCACTGATCGTCACCGCAGCCGGCACCGGCATGCGCCAAGGCGAACTATTTGGCCTCACCATTGATCGCATCAATTTTCTTCGCCAACAAATCACCGTCGACAGGCAACTCATCGGACTGGCCGGACGTGAGCCTGAATTCGGTCCGCCAAAAACCGAAGACAGTGATCGCATCATCCCTCTGCCCGCCGTTGTAGCTCAAGCATTAGCTGTTCACCTGCAGAAATACGCGACCGGACCGGACGGACTTGTATTCACTAATACCTACGGAGCTCCGCTACGCCGCTCCAACTTCGGCGCCACCTGGCGGCGGGCCTGCCAAGATGCCGACGTACATGGATTCACCTTCCATGACCTGCGCCACTACTACGCTTCACTGCTCATCCGCCACGGCGAAAGCGCTGAGACAGTACGGGCCATGCTGGGCCACAAAACCGCCATGGAAACCTGGAAAACCTACGCACACATGTGGCCAGACTCCGATGAAAGAACACGAGCGGCCGTAGATTCCGTTCTGGGAGCATCCGCTGTTGCGGACTCAGTGCGGACTGCCCCGGCAAGCATGTAATAAAAACCGCAGATCAGAACCATTGAAACGGATGAGTCGGCCGATACGCCGGGTTCTGTCATTGAGCGGCCATCCATCTAGGCTGCACATTGCTGTGCAGCTCCAGCGACCTACCCGTGTGCTCAGGCGAGCAGCCCTCAAACACACACTGTCTGGTCTTGCTCCGGGTGGGGTTTACCTAGCCATCCTTGTCACCAAGGATGCTGGTGGTCTCTTACACGCACCGTTTCACCCTTACCTGTGCACTTGCATGCACAGGCGGTCTGTTTTCTGTGGCACTGTCCCGCGGGTCACCCCGGGTGGCCGTTAGCCACCACCCTGCTCTGTGGAGCCCGGACGTTCCTCGGCGAACGGGAAACCACCAACAGTGGAACTACCGTTCGACGCGACCGCCTGGCCGACTCATCCGCACATAAGTCTAAACGCACCCTTGGCTCGGCCCACCAACACCCCACTGGCTCACTGCATAGACATCACACACATGACAGTGCCCCTGCTCGGATATAGAGAACCAAGCAGGGGCACTTGCCTAAGCCTTATGTGACAGACAGCTGCAGCCCGTCAATTTATGTTTTCAGTCGTCGTCATCAGGGGTGTCAGTCTCCTGAGCGAGAATCCGACCATTGCCAGCATCGACAATGACGTCAGTCTCTACGCCCTGAGAGCTTCTCACCTCGACCTTGTAGACGACCCAGCCGTCCTCTTCATCCAACTCAGCTTTGACGACTTTGCCGGGCACAGCCTTCACGGCAATCTTGCGTGCCTGATCAAGACTGATCTTTGCGAGCTTTTGCAGCTGAGCTTGCTCGGCTGCATCACTCTGTCCTCGATCCGCGGGAGCCTTAATGGACCCACGAATCGGGTGATCTGCAACGTCACGCACCACGGCGGTGGACGTGACGGACTGACCTGCACTCACAGCAGGGGCAGCATTCGCAGCCCCACCGGCAACCGTGCTTGCAGCAATGGCCAGAGACGCAAGAGCAGTGACACCGGCTCCGGCGACAACAGTTTTCAGGGGCTTCGTCATTCTTCCACGCTCCTTCTTCGAGAAGCCCGGTCCGCAGACCGGGGGCCAACAGAACTGGTCCGTTCCGACAATTCCACCCTGGGATGGGAACCTTAAAAGACTCTGAGAGATGCGTTGAACATGCACTCACCCACCACCGAAAGCGGACCTATCAGGCGCGGCACCTGCTGAAATTCCACCAGATCAAACTGGTTAGGCCAGCAGCGACACAAAAGACAGGACGAACGTCTCGCGATAATCAGCCGTGCCGAGCTGGATTCACGTCAACTCTCACCCCACAGGCTGATCCACCTTGGGCACGGTAGCTTCCTGACCCTCACTGTCAGCAGCGTCGTTGCCAGACTGCTTCACAGCACCCTCATTCCTGAACAACGGGTGCACAAAAGTGAACACCAGACCCACAGTAAAAAGAGCAAGAACGGCTAAGAACGGTGCCGTGTGATGAATGCCGTAGAGCGCAGTAGAACCAATCGGGGCAATGACATACGTCAAGCCATTATTTGCATTGATGAGACCAGCCAGGCCACCTTGGGATTCACGGTCCATACCCAGTGTTGGCCCTGCCGTGTACCCAGGCATTGCCAAACCACTACCGGCGCCAAGAAGAAGGCACCCTGCCCCAAACACCCACACCGGCGCATCGATAAAGAGCAAAACACCTGAGACCGTCATTACGGCGAATCCCACCCGTAATAGCCGGTGTGCAGGCCAGCCAAGGCGGCGTACTACTCCCCCTTGCACAAAGGCCATCACGAGTGAGAGCCCCAGCAGTATTCCTGCTGTGATCGCGGCGGTGCCATTAGAAGTGAAATGGAACCGATCCTGGACAGCGAATCCGACAAGAGTGGCCACAGTGGAAAAGCCCAAGAACAGCAAAAAACCGGTCACGAGATAGGGAAATATGCGCCGATCACGGAAAGAAACACTGGCTGGCTTTTCGACAAGCCGATCTGGTGACTGCTCGTGGAATCGAACGACGAGGATGACGATCCCAATCAGCATCACTACCGGCATCGTGCTGACCGGAAAAAGCAAGCCACCTGCAGCTGCCAGCACACCGCCTGCAACGGCACCCAGGATGGAAGCGGCGCCTTGAGCTGCCCCTAAGGCGCCGACCGCTTTGACTCGCTCGGATTCAGTAGCGGCGTGCGTAACCAGATGGGCCTGCACGGTTGGTGCGATAGCCGCGATTGCACCGCCATAAATAAGGCCTCGCGTCAGCAAAGTCATGACAAACAGCGGCCCGTCAGTCAGTACTCCGCGTACGCCAAGCCAGGCCACGGCGGTGAAACCGCCTAAACCGCACAGGGCAATCACCATGGCAGTCACCAAAGTGCGTTTGACACCCAAACGCTGAGAGCGGCGCCCCCAGAACTGACTGAGTAGTACTAGAGCCAGCGCTGCGGCGGAAATAGTAGCGCCGATTTGCCATTCAGCTAGTCCCATGGCTCGCGAAAGTGGCGCAATGACAGGGTTGAGCATCATCTGCCCCATGAAGGCGAGCAGAACCATCGTGAGTAACAGCTTTGCCTGTGAGTCCGAATGAGATTCCGCTGGCACAGTGACCACTCCTATCCATTGAGAACCGTTGTCAACAACACTAGATCAGCGTTCTAGTGCTGGCAATGTGTCGTTACACTCACAGGCATGGTTGGCAAGGACACCTCACGACGCGCGGGCCTGACCCACGAACGCGTGATCGACTGCGCCTGCACACTCACGAGAGAACACGGACTGCAAAACTGGACCATCAGAGACCTAGCCACCGCACTAGACGTAGTGCCCTCCGTGATCTACCACTACTTCCCCACCAAAACGCAGATCCATGACCAAATCCGCGACCAGATATGCGCTGAACTCACGCTGCCCGATACACACCTCAACTGGCAGGAGTGGTTCACTCAAGCGCTCACTGCACTACGCGACATCCTGCTGCGCTACACCGGTCTGACACGCCACGTCATGGACTCTCTAGAGCACGGTCTCCCACCACGGCCACTCATACCATTCTTCGAAACGGCGATAGTCAAACTCACCGAAGCAGGCCTAGAAGAAAACGCCATCCCGGCTTACACGATGATCGTTAACGTCGCACTCGACGCCATCGAGCACCACGACCGCCAATCTCCCCTATCTTCCAACCACCACGACATCACCGCCATGGTCAACAAGCTAGAACCACTGGCCAAAGAATCGCCAGCACTAGCAATGATGCGCGATGACTATCTCGCTCACCTGCCCACCCCGTCAGGGGAACGGATCAGCGAACGCTACTTTCGCCTTCTTATCCGTTCCCTCCTGACGGGAATCGAGCAAGAACTCATGCCCCAGCACTCATAAAGGCGCAAGAACTTCCAAAACACGCCGTCACAGTGCCACGTGAGCACCTGAAGAGACAGCTGTAGATGCACGCTCTCCCGCAGGCTGCCCAACCTGATGCAATGGGCGCAGCGTAATTTGCTGGTCAGCGGCACGCGCCAAAAGATCCTCGTCATGACTAATCAGGATCACCACTGCGCCATCTGCAGCCACAGAGCGGATATGCGCGGCAATCGACTCTAGGTGACGCCGATCCACACCAGAGCTTGGCTCATCGAAAATAACGATGGGTCGCCCTGCCAACCGAGAACCTGCAATGACCAGGCGTTGCTGCTCACCCCCAGACAAAGACAGCGGATGACGTCCAGTGAGTTTGCTTAAATCGAAAGCCTGGAGCAGATCAGTCACAACCACAGTTCCTGCCGCATCACGCCCAGCCAACTCGATTTCTGCCTCCACCGTGTCAGTGAAGAGTTGCCGCTGCACGTCCTGCATCACCAGAGCACTAGCCCGCTGTCTAGCACCACGACTGAGCTTGCGCCCATCCAAACGGATCTCACCACGTGCCCGACGCAGGCCAGCAATAACACGAGCCAGCGTTGACTTACCTGCACCGTTACTGCCACGCAACGCAGTCACCGTTGCGCGTGGCAGCGTTAGCCGATCGATAGCCACAATCGTGCGTCGTCCAGCCCGACATTCAATATTGCGTAGCTCTAACGCTCCCTCAGGAACATCACAGGCCTCGCTGGCATCAGCGATGCTGGGCCCAACAGCTGGCCTCGTGGCCAGCTGTGCCGCACAAACCTCACCACGCAAACCCAGGCTTTCCAGCTCAGCATCATCAGTTGCGGCGAAACGTTCGGCGTCCCATATCGCTGAGATCTCACCAGAATCCATGATCACGACACGATCGACTAGGCCGTTCAGGTAGCTCAGGCGGTGTTCGGCGATAACGATCGTCATACCTGCAGCGCGGTGACGTTCCAACGTCGCACGCAAAGCAGCAATAGCTTCGGTGGACAGGTTAGAGCTGGGCTCATCCAGCAACAAGATGCGCGGACGATGCGCTGTCGAAGAGGCCAGCGCAACCTGTTGCTGCTGCCCTCCCGATAGCGATGTCAACGGCACCGACACGTCCATGTTTTGACCCAAAATCTGCAGGTCAGCGCTGACCTGTTCAGCGATCTGCGGGACGGGTAGAGCGAAATTTTCCATGGCAAAAGCCAGTTCCTCACTCACCGTGTTTGTGAAGAACTGCCGACGCGGATGCTGCTGCACAGTGCCCGTGCGACGCCCAATGGTCTCCAGATCAGCCTGGCTGGTCACTACACCTTCAACAATCACACGACCACGCAAATCACCCTCGTCATAAAAGTGCGGAACCAGACCATTAATCAGACGTAGCAACGTCGACTTACCGCTTCCGCTGGCGCCGCACAACACCACACACTCACCAGCATTGATATGCAGATCAACGCTGGTGAGTGTGTGGTGTTCAGCGTGCGGGTACTTCCAGCTCACATTGCTCAGATCGATCACGTCCAGTACCACCCCGCAACGAAGAGAACGACTGCAATCAGGACCCAGACGGCATCAATCGCCCGAAACCGTGGCGGATGAAGCACGCTCGGAGGCGTCGGTGACCCTAACCCACGCAGCAACGCCGCCGACGACAAATCATCCCCGGCCCGCAAGCTGGAGGCGATCATCGGCACAGTAAACCTCTCAATCACCAATATGGGGTGACGAAACAGTGCCGACGGACGTGTCAAACCTTGCAGCCGCATGGCATCAAGAACCGCGCACGCCTCGGTCAATACCACCGGAAGGAACCGGATCATCACCACAAGAGTCACAGCGATCGAACGCGGCAAACGCAGCGCCCGAAGTGCCGCGTGCAGCACTGTCGGTGATGTGGTGGCGAACAAATGAATCGCCACCCCTACAGCAGCGGAGTACCGGGCCACGTAATCCAACGGCACGACAACCGAAGCTGCCACTGCAGGAGAGGAGATCGGCAGTAGCAGCCGCGCAGCCAGCCACGCACCAAGCGCGATCACGCTCACCCCTACAGCACGCCGCCACTCATTGACTGACAGCGCCAACAGCACCGCT
Organism: Dermatophilus congolensis; assembly: GCF_900447215.1. Taxonomy (NCBI): domain Bacteria; kingdom Bacillati; phylum Actinomycetota; class Actinomycetes; order Micrococcales; family Dermatophilaceae; genus Dermatophilus; species Dermatophilus congolensis. The sequence continues at coordinate 1,043,299 of NZ_UFYA01000001.1, read as the reverse complement.
AAAGCAACACCGGGAACGATGAAGTGCTGACCATACGGACCCAATGCTGCCGCGCTGACGCCAGCAACAAGCAGCATTGTGGTCCGTGGGTCAAGCGCTAAACGCTCACGCAAGCTCTCAGGCTCGCTCGTTCTCATGCCAGGCCAGCGCGCTGGAAATGCTTACGCACCACTGCTGTTCCAAGCAGCCCACCGAGGAAACCAGATACTGGGCAAGCCACTGCCAGCCCCAGCAGCATCGGCACGGTGAACACCTGCTGCGCCGCGGCGATGAATTCTGGGCCCATGGCCTGCCAAGCAGGAGTCTGGAAGTAGGTGTCGGCATTGAGAAGAATCGGAACAAACGGTGTGAACGCGGTCAGACCGAACAAGGTGTACGACGCGATCGCTGAAGCCCTCGTGCGGTAGTCACCAGCACGAGCAACGAACTCAACAATGAAAGCGACGATCGGGGTGGCAATCGCCCCCAACAGAGCACCACCGTGAAGAACGAAAACGATCGACAGGATCAGCGAGAACAGGAAGATCATGCCGGGTTTACGTACCCGCTTGTAGAACAACACAAACGTGATGCCATTGATGATGATCGCTGGGGGAACACTGAGCAGCCACACCAATGGGCCAAACATGCCAAGCATGCCGAACGCGTAATTCAGCACCGCATAGATCGCCCCAAAAATACCCACGGTGATCAAATCGCGGGCGGTGAACCACGGCTTCTTCACTGCCGAGGCGCTGCCCTGGGAGTCAGGAACGAGGGCTTGACTGCTCGGCGCTGAGGCAGAGTCGGAGGTGGACTGATTGGTCACAGAAAAATCCTTTCGAGGGGTTTTCACGGGTTAAAGCATCAGAATTGACTGACATTTTTTACACAAGAGCTCGATAACCAGCAGTTAAAGCCTGCGCCGTAGTAGATGCGAATTCACCAGTGACGAGGGTGAAATGGTTACCTGGTACGTGTTCACGGTGAATATCACCGATGAAGCGTTCCTGCCACACAGCAAAGAATTCGTCGTGCGCCCCAGGGCGGAAACCGAGGTGATCGCACGGCTGGATGATCACCGCATCGACCACAAGATCCGCAGGCTCTTCCATAGCGGAGTTCATTGTGTGTCGATAACGTCGCCACATACGTTGCAGGTCACAGACTGCTCGCCGATGCGAAGTAGAGACCGCCGCTGCGTACAGCTCCCACCGATCCTGCTCAGACAACGCATCCAATGAAGCGAAGAACGCTGCAGCATCTGGATGAGCAGCAGGATCCGAAACCACCGAATCAAGCAAAGCCACCAACGGGGGCGCATCGGGGAACAACATCTGCGTCTGCGCCCCCAGCGAAGTAATAAACATCACCTCAGCTAGGCGATCGTGAATACCCGCTGGAACAACATGAGGATCGATCAGCCCCAGAGGCCGAACCGTATGACCATTCTCGATCAGATGACGTGCCACCTCAATAGCCACGAGCGAGCCAAAGCTATACCCAATCAAGCAGTACTCCTGAGCACCTGTCTGCTCGAGAGAAGCCGCTACATTGGCTGCTATCTGCTGGATCGCGCTTGCAGCTGGCACAGAGCAGAACCACTCATCATCAGGCACCTCAACCAGGCGCACATCACTGTCAGCGCCGAACAGCTCCTGGGCATCAGGGTGCTGCCACAGTCTGCGCAGCAACGGCCGCATCGAATCCGCCGAGGCCAATGAGTCGGAGAACACCACAGTGGTCACCGCTGGCGCAGCAGTCGACTCACCCAGCGTTATCACTTGCACCGGCTCTTGACCTTGACCAGCCTCTGCCAAAGCCGACTCACTCGTGGAATCAGAGTTTGCTTCCAAACGCTCCAGGGCGGTTGCTGTTGCAGCAATATCTGGAGCAGTCAACAAAATCCGCAACACTGCTTCGAAAGAAACCCCATCGCCCAACCGGTCCCGAACCTGGGTAGACACCGCCGCCGCCGAGACCGAATTCGCACCGAGATCATACGGATTCACCGCCCAGCTCAGCTCACTGTCTGAGCCGAGGTGCTCCTTCCACAGCTGCGTAAGCAGCTGCGCCCACGTAGCGGCTGCTTCCGTGAGATCACACGTAAAATTCTCTTGCGGCTGTGGCTGTACAGGCCGCCCCGCCTCCTGAGCTCTTGTCAGATCAACCAGCGCCCGCCGGTCAACCTTGCCATTGGGAGTCAACGGCAGCTGAGGCAACCGGCGAAGACTCACCGGAACCATCACCTCAGGCAGCTGCTGGCGCGCCTCGGCCAAAATGGACTGATCCTGCACCTGACAATCCACCGCAGCACACCCCACACGGGAAGCAAACAAACCAAACCCCTCAGGGGCCAGCACACTATCCGCCGCAGGTGTGAGTGCCACATCACTGCCCGTGCTTGCCCCAATATGAGCAGACCACCAGGCGCCATCAGGGAAAAGGACTCCCTCAGGGCGGCTCGACGGCTCCGGGCGCGTCATCATGAAGATCTGCGAAACCATGATCCACCACTGCACCCCGACCGGTTCAGAAATAACGACCACCCCACCGGGGCGAGCCAACGCAGCCACCCGATCCAGAGCCCGCGGGATATGCCGAGCATTCTCAAGCACCCCAAAAGCACACACAAGATCAAATGATCCAAGCTCAATTCCCTGCTCAACCGGATCCTTATCCAGATCAAACACCGTGAACGTCATCCGCCGATCACCCGCCCAGCGCTGCTGGGCAGCATCAAGGAAGAACGATGCACGATCACTGAAAACGTACTCATACGGCCGATCCCCCAAGCCGCGCCGCACAGCATCAGTAGTACTACCCGTGCCCGCTCCAATCTCAAGAACACGCAACGGGCGCTGCGGATCCTCCTCAACCACCCGCTCCACTAGATGAGCGACAGTCTCAGTTCCCCAACGCATGCTCAACCGTTTGCGATACACCTGCGCAGAACTGTCATCCACACCGTCGGTGAACAACAAATCTGAAGGACGCTGCTCCCCGCTAAGCAACTGCGGCAAAACATCAGCGCACCGGCGCACATACGCAGTCACACCGCGATAATCCGCGCCCCGCGGGCTGAGCTGCTCCACCTCCTCCCACAACCGCTGCACCTCAGCCGCGCCGACAGTCGCGCCAGGATTCACTGCCGCCTGGTTACCGCCGCCCAACAGATGCGGATGCCATACAGCCAACGTCTGCCGCCACATATCAACAATCCACTGATGCGCTGCCGCCACGGGCAAACCAGCATCAACACGGCTAAGCACCTCAACAATGGAAGCAACGCACGCTTTCTCCATCGCCGTGGCATACGCAGCGATCCCCTCAGCGTCGGTGCAATCAACCACATCTGCAGCCAGCGCCGCAGCCTCCTCCATGGCTTGCACGACTGGCTCACCAGCAGCATCAGAACTGCCCGGCTCAGCAACGATGAAGCCATGCAACGCCCGCTGGGCTCCTTCACCAGCAACCACGACCGCCGCCTGACGCACCGACGGGTCAGCGACCAGCACACTCTCAACCTCACCAAGCTCGATCCGGTGCCCACGGATCTTCACCTGGTCATCCAAACGACCCTCAATCTCAATCTCGCCGCCAGGCAAATACCGGCCCGCGTCACCAGTGCGATAGAACCGACCCCGCACCGGATCATCAACGAAAGCCCGCTCGGTCTGCGCGCAATCCTCATACCCCTGCGCCAAACCCGCACCCAGGATGACAATCTCCCCACTGACCCCCACTGGCCGATCCTGACCAGCCTGATCAATCACCGCGAAGCGTTGATTCGCCAACGGAGTGCCATAAGGCACCTCACCGGAAACACACTCAAGGTCAATACGGTGCGCAATCGACCAGATAGCAGCCTCAGTAGCGCCACCCATAGCCTCAAAAACCGTGCCCGGGAACACCTCATGCAACCGCCGCACCAAATCCCGCGGAATCCGGTCACCAGAAAGGATCCACGTACGAACCCCCGCCGGAGGCAACGCGCCACCCTCAACCGCACTCAACATCATCTGCGCCACAGCCGGGACAGTGTTGAAAATGGTGACGCCATTGTCCGCAGCAGCAGCCAACCACGCAGCAGGATTAGGTACGGCCTCCGCCGGCGGCAACACCACCGCGCCCCCTTGACTCAACGGCCCAAAAATGTCGTACACCGACAGATCGAAACTCAGATCAGCAATCGCGATGCTCCGGCTTGCAGCATCAACACCGCACCGACGGTTCACGTCCTCGATCGTGTTGAGCACAGCACGGTGACTCATCCGCACCCCCTTAGGGGTACCCGTCGAACCCGAAGTGAAAATCACGTACGCAAGATCATCCGGGTCCCCCACATCGGCGACCCACGTCGCAGCCTGACCAGCCTCACCGGTGAGCAACGAAGCCAACTCAACCGCCGTAACACCATCCAACGGCTCCGGCGCAGTCGAGGCGTCATGAATAAACACCCGAACTTCGGCGCTGCGCGCAATCATGCTCCGACGCCCCGAAGGATGGCGTACATCAATCGGCACATACGCAGCCCCCAGCGCAAGAACCCCAAGAACTGCTGCGATCTGCTCAGGCGAGCGCGGCACACACACCGCAACCCGATCTCCTGGCTGCACGCCACGTTGCCGCAACGCCGCACTGACAGTCAGCGCGTACTGCTGCAACTGGGCGTGACTCCAGCACACCTGATCACTGATAACCGCAGGAGCGTTCGGAGCACCTGCAGCCGCACGCGCAAGAGCACCATGCAAAGTGCCCTCCACCTGATGCCGGGCAGTGTTGTTGGCGTGATCGCGTTCAACTTGCTGCCATTGGGCAAGCCCCACCGGCGAAAACGCATCCCATGCGCCCTCATCGCTGGCCAGCTTCTCCAACGCGGCAACTAGCACCTCGGCCATGTCGTTGCGTACTGCTTCCTGCAGCGCACCAACTCGCCCATCCAGGTGGATGTGCAACCCATCAGCATCGTCCATCACCTGGCAGTCCAACACCGCCTGCGGAGTTTGGCTGATGCTGTGAACAATCTTGCCCCGCTGCCTCTCAGCCGAATCTTGGCTGCCCACGCCGATAGCGCTTGTGAACACGTACGGCATCGCTGCGGCTTGCCGGCCACGCCTACGCGCAATCTCCCGCATCACCTCCACGCCACTGAATGCGCGATGATCTAGATCCTCAAGAAGCTGGTGCATCACCTGCGTGGCACGTTCAGTGAACGAGCCAGCTGTGCCCCCCACCTCCAGCAAAGTGACCGTCGTGAAGTCGCCGATGATCTCATCAACGCCTGGAACCTCAGCGGGACGATCAAGCACCGTCAAGTTCAAACAGAAATGCCGATCCTGCGCCCACTGCGCCAACACATCGGCGTAACACGTCAGCACCACCGCCGTAGGTGTCAACCCCACTGCCTGCGCCCGTGAACGGATCGTGCTCCATGCTTCGGGGGCGATCAGGGCCTCAATGCCTGACCAACAAGCCGAATCACTTTCACGCTCGCTCAAAGAAATCTGGGGAGCGGCAGGCAGCTCATCAATTCGCTGCAGCCAGTAGTCGCGGGCTAGACGGTAAGGAGCTTTTTCCCGCTGCCCACGTTCCCACACCACGAAATCCCGGAACTGCACCGGCGAGCGCTGTGCACCTTCTGCACCGTTGTACAGCTCCTCCCACTGGCGAAGCAGGCTAAGCAAACTCGCCCAGTCTCCCATCAGGAAGTCATACGAGACATGCATGAGCGTGGTGCTATCGGGATCGTCCTCATGCGGTTGCGTGAAAGCCACCGCGAACATCGGCCACTGCCCCACTGGGTGCACTGCGTGCGACATCGCTGCACGAACCTGCTGCACGTGCTCGACCCGAGTCGATTCTTGTGCGTCAGACAGCTTAGACACGGTGATCGGTAGTGGCGGAACATCAGCAAGCACCTGCTGATAGCCAGCTGGGTCAATACGCACACGCAGCATGTCATGGCGACGGACAAGCTCTTGCCACGCAGTGCAGGCACGCTCCATCTGCAGCCGGGGATACTCCACCTCACAGTAGAGGTGGCAGGCCACGCCACTATGGTCAAAAGCTCCCGAACGGCCCATCAAGTAGGCGCTCTGCACATCCGTCAACGGGAATGGGTCGTAGCGGTGTTCACTATCTGCGCTCGGGCCGCGGTCAGCGCGCAACACCGTCAAGATTTCGTCCTTACGTGCCTTCAGTTCCTGGAGCGTTTCGGCAGTGACAACTCCGCGCGGTGCGCGGTACCGAAGCCGGCCATCGTCGTCCCACAGATCAATTCCTTGGGCACGCCACACATCGATGAGGTTACGGGTAGGGATCACAGGCGAACGCCCCTCTCAGAAGCTGCGGTCAACGAATACGGTTCTGTTTCATCGGTACTCCCCTGGCGCGCAGCGGCAGACATGCGCTCAGCGAGCGCGCGGCGAGCCTGAAGGTCGACCGCAGGGACCGAAGGAGGGAAAGCTAGGCCACTGGACAACGCCGTCCACAAGGAGGCAACAGCGAGTACCTGCTGGGCGTGCGTAGCGGTCATACCGCCATGGGTTGCCTGTGTCAGGGCCTGGTCAATTTGTTGTGCGATGGCTACCGGCCACAGGTCACGCAGAGCTGCCCCGGTTGTTGTTGGCTGTTCGTACAGCGCCATAGTTGTGGAGTCGATCATCGTGTCGGCGGCGCTCATCTGGGGGTCGCTGCACAGCCCCTCCGGTAGATGCAGCGTGGGGGTCCACAGGACCGGGCCGTGAACGTCTCGCAGGCAGAGGGTGCCGCTGCCGGTGTGGATCGACATCGAGGGGAAACGCACGTTGTTGTCGGTGTCGCGGTCATCGAGCACTGTCGCGTACCGCACCGTCACCGGTGTCGATCCGAGAGTGCCGCTGACCAATGACCCGGTGACGGTCATATCGACTGGTCTGGAGTTGATCCCCAAATCCAAGAGCATGCGCGCCAGAGTTTGGGCAGGTTGGATAGACAGCGACGCCTCGATGGCTAGGGCGTCCTCGTGGGCCAGGAGTTCGTGCGCGGCGTTGCGGAATGCCCGTACCGCGGGCAACCAGCGGTACAGATCAGCGATCGTTATTGACGCTCCACCGGCACGGGCCGCGCGAACCAGCGTGCGGGCGTCGGCTTGGCCAACAGGCAGTTCATGCAAAACTGAGATGCCACGTTCAAGCAGACTGGTCGCCAATTGTGTTCCTGATCCCCCGACCCCACCGGAACGGACGACGACACACACCAAATCCACATCGTCAGGTATCTGCGCTGGTGAGGTGAACAGCGGCACCTCGCACTGCTGGGCCAGAGCCGTTGAACGCTGGCTCCCCCGCCCCAGGATGCCCACAAGATCTACATGCGGCATCGTGCTCACCGCGCGCGCGTACATGGCCCCAAACGTGGAGCCAGCAATCACTACACGTCGTTGTCGGTTCACAGCTCTCCCTCATCCATATCAACGCCGGTGCCCTCTGCTGTTGCCCCGAAGTCCACGCAGCTTCGGGTAACTGTTACGCGCTGATCAGCTATCGATAGCGCCGCTACGACGCGTTGCGGGTCCAGAGCGTGAGCGGCTATGGCAGCACCCGCGCCGACCTGACCAGCCAGGATTTCGTTGACTGCCACCGCAGCCACACATCCGGCCAACACTGCTTCCCCTGGCGCACGGAGCACCAGCTGCTGATCCTCAGTTCGTGCACGCATCATGACGTGCACGCGGCGCCCCGCAGCCAAAGCCATGCTGGCGTCCCGTAGCCGTTGCGCCCCTGCACCAATGCCCATGCCAGCGGCGACCTGTAGCACTTCGGCGATTCCCTCACCGGACATGACGCTGTACCAGGTGGCTTCTGTCAGGTGGTGTTCTTGTGCAACTACTTGCCCCTCCAGGTCGCAGTATGGGAACAGCGATACGGGGTCGGTGAACTCCGCAAGCCGTACCTGTTCGATACGAGTGGCTGCCCCGGAACGAACTGCCCCTTCACGCCAGGCAGCCATGGGCTCGACATCTCCGTGTGCTAACCCGGCAAGGTAATCCTCAGCACCAGCAAGTGTGAAGGCCCCTACCCCGCCAGCCAAGACCTCCAAGGTCCTGGCGGTGGGGCACTGCTGCAGCAGTGCCCGCGGGATAATGCCGGAGGCCCCAGGGATCGCGCCGGCGTAGAACAACGCTGTTGTTTTTTTCGGGATGTGCAGGTTTTGCACGGATCGGGCATCTGCTGGGCCGCCGACAGCGACCACGTGAGTGCCGTGTTCGCTTATCACGGCGGCGCTGTTCAGGGCGCGTTGGTGAGCTGGTCCGGTCACGTCCAGCACGACGTCATGGTCGGTGGCGAATCGCGCTAGTTCGGCGGTGTCTGTGACATCTAGGGCTCGGCGTTGCGTTGCCTGTCCATGTAGTTGGGCCGGAATGTTTTCTACTCGACGTCCTGCGAGTGTCAGATCTGAAATGGTGAGTGCTCCCAGCCGCAGTAACGCCTCAACTGCTCGCTGGCCAATATCACCAGAAGCTCCAATAACTCCTACTGCTCGTCTGGTCACAAGACTCCCTCGTCGATAGTCGTATCTGCATCCAGTCCGTTGGTGGCGTGTTCGTCGATTCGCTGGGCAACGCCTGCTAGCCGGGGGTCGGCGAAGAGCTCTCGCATAGGCAGCGTGATGTTGAATCGGTGCCGCACTGTGGAAACCAGACGGGTTGCTAGCAGGCTGTCGCCGCCTAATTCGAAGAAGGAGTCTTCGATGCTGGTTGGTGGTGTTTTCAGCAACTCCGCCCATATCTGGGCAAGTTCGATCTCTGTGGGAGTGCTGGGCGGGCTGGCCTGCCGCGTTGCAGGTGTGGGGGTCTTTGTTGCGGTGGGTTGCTGGGTGGATAGCGCAGTGATGACCACGGTGGGGTTTGAGCCAGTTGTAGCCCACATGCACCTCATTCCTTCGCGTTCCAGCTCTTTAAGCCACGTGTGGCGATCATGTGCGGGGGTGTTACGGCGGGCGCCGTGCGCATCGATGAATCCACCCTCGATCAGGCCTGCTATGAGCAGGCCAAGAGGTCCGGTTGTTGTGGTTTCCACGGCGAGAAGGTGCCCTGCGGGTTTCATGCTGCGTGCCACGTCCTGGACTGCTTGGGCTGGGTCTGCCCAGCGATGCAGCGTCTGCACTGCGAGAGCGATGTCGGCTTCGACGTTCTCCTGGGTAGGGCGCCCGGCTGGTACGGCCACGATGTGGGCTCCTGCTTGTAGGAGTTGTTCGCGCAGTTGCTGATTGTCGGTAAGAGATCCCCCAACATCAGCGACTGTGAGTGTGGATTCCGGTGCCTGGGAGGTTGCGCGCTGAACCATGGCTGCGATGTCATCCCACACAGGTCTCAGGGGTGGGTCTGTAGCAGCGATGCTGGCGGGTCGTAGTTCGGGGATGTCAAGGAGGGCCAAGCCTGAAGCCTGCCCGGTGAGTATGCGCGTAATGAGGTCATGGTGGGCCTCAAAAGAACAGGTCAGTGACACCACAGCGGGGTCACTGACCTGTGAAAACGTGCCTTTACGTGTTCCTGGCCGTAGGCGGTCTTCGTCAAGGATCAGGGTGCCTGTGTTGAGCAACCAATCAATCCAGATCTCGCGCAGAAGCCCCAGATCACCGCTGTATCCCAGGTGTTCCCACCACGCAGCTGCGCTGACACCGGCATCAGGAAGGCTGTCAAGGTGCAGCCACTGCCACAGCAGGTGTTCGGCTGTGATCGCTTCGCCCTCGAGACGGCGCCGCCACGCATTTTCACGCGGGTAAGGCAGCTGCTGCATCCACCGCTGGGGGTCTGTTTCGAGGAGCCAACGTGCTAGGTCGCGGGTGGTTTGGAGTACCGCTGTGTTGAGTCCGATAACGGTTGGCCCCTGGGGGGCCCGTTCGATTCGCACTGACCCGGAACTGGTTGTTTCCACTCGCCAGCAGGGGGTGCCGTCGGCTGCCGCTAGCTGCACCCCGGTGTCAGTGCGCAGGGTAAATGCCAGTACGCGAGAGATCACCGATCCGGTTGATGCGGCGGCGCCAACTGGCGCTGTGAGCGTTTCTGCGCAGGTTTGTTGTGCTGCTTCGAGCAGGAGCACTGCGGCGGCATCGACTGCTCGTCGGCCGGTGCCGGTGAGGATGGCATCGATGCTCTGGGCTTGCTGTGGGGTGAACAGATCGAGCTCATGCATGGTGGGCCGCCTTCGTGTGTTCGTCAGCGGTGCTGTTGTTGCTGGCCGCCAGGATCACCTCGGCTAAGAGGTCACCATTGTTCTCCAGGTACATGTGTCCGCCGGGAACTTCAGTCATGGACACCTCATGGCGTGAGAATCGCTGCCACTGGTCGATGAGCCCATGGTCGATTTCTTCGTCGTCGCGGGGGGCGACCACGTGGATTTGCTCGACGAGACGTCCAGAGGGGACGTAGCTGTGCAACAGCTGATAGTCGGCGCGCACGGCAGGTAGGAAGAACTCGCGAAGATGCGGGTCGGCCCACACCTGAGCTGTTGCGGGGTTCTGTCTGACGATGTCGGCGATGATGTCTTCGTCTTCCGTTGGGGTGGGTGTAGTGGCGGTGCTGCTGCGTGGCAGCGGCGGGTTTTGACCGGAGGCAACCAAAACGACTCGTTGCGGTCGGTGTAGTTCTTCCAGTGCTGCGGTGGTTTCGTAAGCGATGAATGCGCCCAGGGAGTGCCCAACCAGAATGAGCCGCTCGGTGTTATCGGTGTGGCTACTGAGCTCCTGGGTTACTTCGGCAACGATCGCTTCGACACTGGAAGCAGGTTGGCGGTCTAGCAAGTGATCCCGGCCGGGGTAGGTCACTGCGTCTATGCGCATGTTCGGTAGGGCTGCGGCGATGTGCCGATAAGAGCGGGGGGTGCCACCGGCGTGTGGAAACAGCACTACTCGGGTAGTGCTGTTGTTGGTTGCCGAGGCGCCCAGGGCAGTGATGAGGCTCACGAGGCTTCCTCCACTGAGGTTGGTTCTGCCTCGGCGCTTTGCTTGACCAAGGACACGAATGTGCTGAACGCGGCGTCCGTGAACTGTGCATCTACCACGCCTGCGGGCATGTCCCAGCGCAGTTCAATCTGCCCACCAGGCATCGGTGTTACCTGGCAGTCGATCAAGACCGCAGGGGTGCGGGTGTGTGTCCAAACTGTGTGGACGAGGCCGTCAGCTAACGGTTGGCTCAATGCGCTGCCCAACAGGCTGGTGAACACCAGTGGGTAGCGTTGTCGTCCGGTGGTGCGTTGCACGTTGAGCTGGCCTGCTGTGGCTACGGCCCGGCCAAGCTCGGCATGGGTTTGTTCCCACCCCATGTTCTGCTCGATCGTGCATAGCGCCAGCTGGCTGAACTGCCCCACAGCGTTGTCGGCGTTGACAGGACGGTGCGCAGTGGGAATGTTGATCGTCACGCACTGTTGTCCGTTCACCGATGTCACGGCTTGCGCTAGGCAGTTCAGGACGATGCTGTTGACGGTGACGGCGTGTTCGCGGGCGCGCAGCTGCAATGCCTGGACCACATCCGCGGTCAGTACCTGGCCTGTTGATACGAAGGTGACTGGCTCAGTAGGCACCGCACCGACCGGGATCTGCGGCGGTGGTGGAAGAGCAGCCTGTGTCGGCGCCGGGGGTTGGTCCACGTAGGCGCGGAAAGCATCGATCGAGACTGTGCTTGTGCCTGGGTCTGCTCCTGCGGCGATCTGGGCGAAGTCACGCAAAATAATCGCCACACTGGAAGAGTCCAGTGCCAGATAGTTGAACACCAACCCCAGCTCATCGGGCCGGTCTGTGCGCACCACCCCTCGCACTGCCGGGCTGGCCTGCATGTTTACATCCATTTGCTGCAGCAGCGCACGGAACTGTTCGTCGGTCATCGGCAGTGACAATTCGACGAATTCTGGTGCGCTGCGGGGAGCCACACGCTGCTCAAAATCACCCGAGCGCACCAGGTTCAAGATGTCGTGGCGTGCGACCACAGCTTCCAGCGCCATACGCCAACGTCGTTGCACCGCTGTGTCTGTGCTCGAGACGATCACGGCAACGCATGGATCGGTGCGAATCACTCCAGGAATACCGTCTGCTCCCAGCGCGTAGGCCAATTGCAGCGGTGTCAGCGGGAACGCTTGCTCTACGGAGCCAACCGTGGTGGCACTCTGCTCCACGTGGTCCGTTTCCAGTAGGGTGCAGCGGGTAACAAAATCAGCGAACCGTGGATGGCGGAACACATCTGCCACAGTCACGCTCACTCCGGACATGCGCAGGTCAGCGCACAGCCGCGCCGCTTTGAGGGAATCACCGCCGAGCTCAAAAAAGTCACTGTCATCTTCCACGACTGTTTCGATCTCGTTGCCAGCCACATCGGCCAGCACATGGCTCCACATCCAGCGACACCACTGCCCTAGCCCGAGCGTGTCAAGGCTGACTTCCTGCGCAGCGGCAAGCTCTTGCCAACTGTGCGCGTGGTCTTCTCCGCGCTGCTGGGCTGATTCAGCTTTACCGTCAGTGGCGGTGCCTTCGATGTGCTGCTGGCACGCGGCAGTGAAGGCAGCAGCGTTCGGGTACCGGAACAAAGACGTCAGCTGAGCCTCAAACCCGTGGCTGCGTAGCTGCGCACACATCCGGGTAGCGGTGAGCGAATCACCACCGAGCTCGAAAAAGTTACCTGCAGCTGGCACCGGCACGCCGAGCACATCAGCCCAGACTTTCAACACCAGCGCCAAGTCATCGTCGGCATCAACCGTTTCAACAGCCTGCAGGTCAGAACCTCGCTCGATCCAGTCGATGAGACTAGCCCGATCCACTTTCCCGTTCGACGTAACCGGCAGGTCATCGACGATGATGGCGCTGGCTGGAACCATGTAATGCGGAAGCTGCTGGGCAACGTGCGCTAGTGCCGCGGGCACGTCGACCTGTGCCTGTTCGTGAGGCACCAGCGCAGCTCCCAGGGCAGAACGATTCCGGATCGGGACCACAACAGCACGGCCGATACCTGGCAGGTTGCTCAGGCACACTTCGATTTCAGCGCACTCGATGCGGTGCCCGCGAACCTTTACCTGGGTGTCTCGCCGCCCAGCGAAGAACACGAGTCCTTCAGCCCACAAGCCCAGATCGCCAGTGCGATACCAGCGCACACCGTCCTGATCAGTCAAGAACGATGCCTCGGTGCGCTCTGGGTCGTTGTAGTAGCCGTTGGCTACCCCAGCTCCACCAATAAGCAAGTCACCGACGCACCCATCAGGCACATCACGATCACGGGCATCAACGACCCGGTACTGCTGCCCATCCAAGGGCAGCCCATAGGGAATTGATGGCCAATGCTTCGGTATCTCACCGGTAATGACGTATTCGTTAGACCAGATGCTGGCTTCGGTTGCTCCACCCATTGCCACGAACGTCGATCCTGGCGACATCGCCCGTGACCGGGACGGCAAGTCCAGGGGAATCCAGTCCCCGGAAACAAGGAACAGGCGCAGCGTGGGTAACTGCTCACCGGTAGCTACCAGCATCTCCAACAGCATGGGAACGCTGTTCCAGATAGTCACGCCGTGTGTTTTCACCAGCTCGGCCCAGGTGAAAGGGTCCCGGGCGTCGGCTTCATCAACAACGATTAGCCGCGCCCCGGCAGCGAAAGCACCGAACACATCGTGAACACTGAGGTCAAAATCGACACCGGAAGTGCCAAGTAGCGTGTCGCCGGTGCCGATGTTGTGCCGCTGGCGCAGGCTATCGATAGTGTTTCGGGCCCCTCGGTGACTAATCGAAACCCCTTTGGGTTCCCCGGTGGACCCGGAGGTGAAGATCACATACGCCAATGACTCTGGATCAACAGGCACCGGCTCTTCCAGGGGCGCAGCATCCACACCAGCAAGGTCTCCGCCATCGGCTGTGATCAAAGCCGCCCAACCTGAGCGTTCACGAATCCGTTCTACGCGAGCTTGTGGAGCCTCAATACTCACCGGCAAGTAGGCGCATCCGGCGTACAGCACGCCCACGAGAGCCACGATCTGTTCAACGCTGCGAGGCATCTGAACGGCCACCAAGCTGCCTGGGGCAGCCACTGCGGCAATCTTCGCCCCTATTGACCGCGCTCGCGCATCCAACTGTGCATAGGTGACGGTTTCTCCATCGGGCCCAACGAGCGCCACCGCGTGTGGGGTGTGCTGAGCATGCGCGCGCACGCCCCCATGCAGGAGCTGGGGTGTACACGGCTGGCTCGCGTTCGCTGCAGCGCGCTGTCGAGCCTGTTCGCGAGGAACCTGGGCACGTGGGGACCCGTGAGTGATCACGTCGTCGATCTGTTCGAGCAGCAGCGTGAAGATACCCTCGCTCACATCTGCAGGAAGGGCCACATCCCGCACATCGGCGGCTACTTCAATCGTGTCGTGATCAACCCTGGCGATGCGTAAATCGAAAGCAGTTTGGGGTGTCTGTGCCCAGGTGGTTGGGGTCCCTAGTGTGCGGACTGCGTGCGGCGGAAACAAGTTTGTTGCCGGCGCAAAAGTAAACACAAATCGGCTTGGTTCCACTGGCTGGTCAAGCACTTGAGCCTGGCGCATTTCGGCCATGGCATCGCACTGCTCCGTTAAGCAGCGACGCAGTTCAGCTGAGACGCAAGCAAGTTCTTCTGCGAAAGTTTCACCGTCGTAAGCACGGTGGGCGTAGGCACAGGTGCGGTCCACGACCATGTCTTCAGTTCCCCGCACATTGAGCGCGGCGATGGTGACGCAGAAATCTAGGTTGTGTGACCAACGTCGAATCACGCGTTCATACAGAGTCAACACCAGCGCAGCAGTAGTAACGCCGTGTTCGTCGGCTCGCTGCTCCAGCTGTTGCCACTGCTCTTGCGAGAGATAGTGACGCAGCGTGGTCATGTCTGTCGCAGCCTGTGTCGGGGAGATAAGGCCGTCAATTTTGGGGCCATCCAACATGGCGGGCTTATCGGCTTGCTGCGTACGCGGCCGGGGGCAGGTGCGCTCGCGGTGTTGTTGGTATACCTGCGCGATTGTTGTTGGCATGGCTGGTGTGTAGTCCGGTTCACGGCACACGCGAGCCAGATGTTCGTGGACGACTCCAACTGCGGCCAGGTCGACTGCGGCAAGGGAAAAAACGAGGTGGATGACTTGTTCGTGGTCAGGCCCGCTGCTGATGGCCGCTGACCAGTTGCGTCCTTTTTCGATGTTGATGGTTTCTTGCATCAGTATCCGGCGCACGTCGGCGCGGTGTGAGATCTGCGACCCGATCGTGTATTCCCTCACCTGTGGAGGGGGCACGTTGGTGTCCACCATGATCATGTGCTCGGGGTTATAGCGGGCTCGTAGCGCCGCGTGACCATGCACGACATCGACGGCGTGCTGAAGAGTTTGTTGAGCGATTTCACCTCCTCGGAATTCGATGTAGACCAGGCATTCTTGTCCGCCAAGGGGTAGGTCGTGCAGTCGGCCAACCATGTAGGCCCGTTGCAGCGAACTCATTGGCTCCTGGGTTGTGTGCTCGGGGGGTGGCGTGAGGGGTTCGGAACTATTGCCTGTCATGGGCGCGCCGAGTATCGAGAAATAACGTTCATATTTAGAACCATTATCATTAACTATACGGAAATAGAACCCCTCAATCGCTCACTTAGGGTAGCTTTACCTACCCACAGGGAGCTCCCGCCTCGCGAGCTGCGGGACATCGCCGAGGAGGAAAATTGGATACCGACTCACCCGACAATCAAGCAGGTCAAGCAGCCTTAGAAGCTCTGCTCACCCCTGTTCGCAGCCTTCTACTCACTGCACGAATACTGGGCGGGCTCTCCGGGCTGCTCTCCATCGCCCCCTACGTAGCCCTCGTTGAACTCGGACGATTACTACTCAGCAACGCCCCTGACGCGAACAATGTGCGAAATGTCACATATATCCTCATCGCCACATTTCTTGGTCAATTGTTCGTGCACTTTCTCGCACTGACCGTCTGCCATTTCGCCGACCTGAAACTCGCCGGACACATCCGCCGAGAACTCATCACCCACCTGGCCCAAGCACCCCTGTCATGGTTCACCTCAACCAACTCAAGTCGCGTCCGCAAAGCCGTGCAAGACGACACCAAAACCCTGCACCAACTCATCGCCCACGCCCCAGTCGAAACCACTTTTGCGATCGTCTCCCCCATATGCCTGGTGGCTTACGCCTTCGTCGTCAACTGGCGCCTAGGCCTGCTATCTATCGCGACGCTGCCGCTATACGTGCTGCTGCAGCTATTCAGCAT
This sequence comes from Dermatophilus congolensis, assembly GCF_900447215.1. NCBI lineage: Bacteria > Bacillati > Actinomycetota > Actinomycetes > Micrococcales > Dermatophilaceae > Dermatophilus > Dermatophilus congolensis. The sequence continues at coordinate 1,027,087 of NZ_UFYA01000001.1, read as the reverse complement.
GCGCGGCATGGGCGAAAAAACCGCACAAATGAACCACCTCCTGGAGCAGGCATCAGCCACGGTGGTCGAATTTTGCGACGGCATCGAAGTCGTCCGAGCATTCGGACGCACCAACGAAGCCCACTCACGATTCACACAAGCATCAACGCGCTTCGTCGATTTCTTCCTCGACTGGATCAAACCACTGCTGCGTATTAGCGCCCTATCCGAAGCAGTCGTCAGCACCTCAGTGCTGCTGTTCGTCAACACCGCTATCGGCGCTCTACTCGTCCAAGCCGGGCATGTCGGAGTCGTCGACCTACTCACCACCACACTGATCTCGCTAGTCATCCCCGGAGCAGTGGTCGTCCTCGGTGGGTCGATGTGGTCCTACCAGCTAGCCGGAAGCGCCGCCGTGCGCATCCGCGATCTGATAGACACCCCAACACTGACCACCCACAACCCCACCGATCAGAAACACACCCCCGCCGACGCATCCGTGCAATTCGAAAACGTCACCTTCTCCTACAACGAAGGCACCACGGCACTACGCAACGTGTCAGTAACCATTCCCGCCGGTTCAACCACCGCCCTGGTAGGACCCTCCGGGTCAGGAAAATCCACCCTCGCCACCATGATCGCCCGATTTAACGACCCCACCAGCGGCGTCATACGCATCGGCGGAGTCGATATCCGCGACATCGACAACCTCTACGAACATGTGGCATTCGTCTTACAAACCCCACACCTTCCCGACCTTCCACTGCGGGAAATCATCCGCCTAGCCAAACCAGAAGCAACCGAAGAACAGGTACGCCAAGCCGCCATCGGAGCCCACATCTGGGACGAAATCGCAGCCCTGCCAAATGGCCTGGACTCCCGAGCCAACCTTTCCGGAGGACAGCGCCAACGCCTAGCCATCGCACAGGCACTCCTAGCCGACCGCCCGATCGTCATCCTCGACGAAGCAACAACCGCCACCGACCCCGAGGTCGAAGCCGAAGTCCAGGCGGCCCTGAGCCACCTGGCCATCGGACGCACCGTCATCGTGATCGCCCACACCGCCACCTCAGTCATCGGCGTCGATCAAGTAGTGGCTCTTCGCGACGGTCAGATCGCGGCAGTGCAGTCCAACCCCACGCACGCCGAACTCTCCACGCTGTTGGGAGCTGTCCATGTCTGAGCAATCCGCTACTCGCGCGCTCTCCGCCTGGCGCGATCCGCTACTGATCAACGCACTGCGCCCCTACTTGGGCACCGAAGGGCAACGACGGCAACGCATCTTCCTGTTCATGAATGCTGTTGGCGGTGCTCTCGATGGTCTAGCCGTGTCCCTGCTGATGCCCCTAGCATCAGCCCTGGCACAGGGGAATCCAGCCACACCATGGATCGCCACCATCGGCGCGCTAGCCCTCATTGGCGCAATTTGGCAATACACCTCGGCCCGTTTCGGATACGCCGCAGTCATCGATTACCTCAACAACTCCAATGACCGGCTAGGCCGCACCCTTGCACGCCTACCCATGGGCTGGTTCACCCCCGCCCGCACAGCCGTGCTATCGCGCTTCATCGCACGTGACACGGTCCTCGTTGCTGAGAACAGTGCCCAATACACCGGGCAGATCGTTCGCAATGCCGCTGGTCTGCTGACGATTATCGGCGGTGCCACCGTCTGGCAGCCTCGCGTGGGCTGGACATTGGCTGTCCTGGCACCTTTCATCGCCATCACATTGATGTGGTCCCAATCGCTACTGAACCGTCTTCGCCGCGCATCCGCCGCCAGCGAAAACGAAGTAGCCCACCGGCTCGTTGAGTTCGCTTCCTGCCAACCCATGCTGCGCGCAACCGGGCGCAGCATCAACTACGAACCTCTACGACAAGCCGCCGCAGAAAATGAACGCGCGCAACGCAAAGAACTATGGCTCAGCCTCTTGCCGATCTTGTTCAACGGCATGGTGCTTCAATCTGTCGTTGTCGTAACAATCACCGTCATCATCCATACACAGCTGGACCCCATCACCACGGTGGTGTTCATCGGGGTACTGCTGCGCTACGCACGCAACCTCGAACAACTCGGCCAACTGATGCTCAACCTTGGGGTGCTACGCAAACCTCTCCAACACCTTGGACAAATCGTCAACGCTCCCCTGTTGAGCGAACCCACCCAATCAGCCCAGCCTGTTAACCACACAGACGGCCACGAAATAGCGCTACAGAACGTGCGATTCGGATATGACCCCGAACGCCCTGTCATACGTGATGTTTCTTTCACTGTTGCGCCACACACGATGACAGCCATCGTGGGCCCTTCAGGCTCCGGTAAAACAACGCTCGCACGACTTATCGCGCGCTTTTGGGATGTTGACGCTGGAGAAATCCGCGTCGATGACGTCGATATTCGCCAGATGCGCACCGAAGACCTGATGGCACGAATGTCGATGGTGTTCCAAGACGTGTACTTGTTTGACGACACCCTGATGGAGAACATTCGAGTAGCTCGCCCTGAAGCCACCGACGATGAAATCCGTGAGGTCAGCGACTTGGCTGGAGTCACATCAATCGCTGACCGGCTCGGCTGGGACGCTGCCGTGGGTGAAGGTGGACGACGTCTATCCGGCGGTGAACGCCAACGCGTCTCCATCGCACGAGCCCTGCTCAAAAACGCCCCCATCGTTCTCTTCGATGAAGCAACCTCTGCCCTCGATGCAGAGAACGAAGGCAACGTCATGGCGGCAGTTGCACGGCTACGGGCTTCCTCTACGTTGATCGTCATCGCCCACAAACTGGAAACCATTGAGGACGCTGATCAAATCGTCGTGCTCAACCAGGAAGGGCGCATTGAGGAGATTGGGACACATGCACAGCTGCACGCAGCATCAGGAACCTACCGCCGCTTCTGGGACCGCAGACGAGCTGCACACGGTTGGCAACTGACCTCATCCACTACCTGCTGAAAAGCGCTTCTCACCTCACTGTGGGGGCGGGCAGCACTTCAACCATGCCGAGCAACCATCTTGCATGGTTGATATGTGACTTCTTTCCCGCCTCCACATATTTTGCAGGATTTTCTCTGCCTGTCCGAGAGACCGCGCGTAAGCTCCAAGCCCAAGGTCTCGACACCCATACGGCACCCAGAAGCCTCACGTGCGTGACAAGTCATGCCACAGTGGTTTCCGAGGGATCCCACTCCCGGAGTCCCTCAAGCCCGCTCTCATCTCTTCTCTGACTAGTGTCGGCAATATCGACATCGACACATCCACCCGTTCCGTGGAGGGAATCGCATTAGCTCTTATTTCTCGCTGGGGTTGCCGACATCAAGTACCACCATCACCCGGGGCGTTAATTCCAGAGAGAAATAGCTCTATCCCGCTCTTCTATGCAGAAGAACATGGCGTTAATTAATTCAATAGACGGAACTTCCAAAAATTTAACCTCAACGACACGATCGAGATCGCTCCCCCAACAACCTCCACAAAACACTCAAAAGCGTTACCGCCCAGCCGATTCGGTAGACGTCATGAACCCCTCCCCCACCATCGAGGCTACGAGCACCGACATCACTGCGACTGTCACCAACACCTCGCCTCGCCCTGCCCTGCCTCACCGCATCCTCACCGCAGTGACAATTGTCGCCCTCTGCGCAGGCCTTACCGGCGGCTGCCTCATCGGCCGCGCCACCGCCCCCCACACCCAACCCACCCCCACTGCGGAACCTCTCAGCGGCTCAGGCCCCATCGGCCCCTGGCAACACTACGGACACAAAAACGACCCCATCCCCGCCATGAAAAAAGTCGCCGACAACCCCCACGGCGTACTCCTGCTTGGGGACTCCGTAGCCGCCCGCCTACACTCTGCCCTGGCCAGCACCCTCGAAGAACACCAACACCCCATGACCTTCGATCACTGGAACGGCCGCCCCACCCACGCAGCCGCAGACGCCCTCGTAGCCATCGACGCCGCCAACGCACAACCTCGCACACTGGTCATCGTCTCGGGCGAAAACGACATCTTCGAACCAGCACTTTTTCCCGTACAAATCGAACGCATCATGCGCACCGCAGGCCCAGAGCGCCACATCTACTGGGTCACTCCTCTCGTCCGCCGCGCCGCCAATCCCACCGCAGACGAAAACGCCTCTACTCGACTCCACAGCATGCTCACCGAAGCTGCCACCCGGCACCCCAACCTCCACCTCGTCCCCTGGGCTGACAAAATCCGTGCCGCCAACGACGCCACCCGCACCAGCCTCGTTCCCGATGGGGTGCACCCTTCCCCAGAAGGAGTGAAGGTGATGGCATCGATGATTCTCGACACCATCACCTCCACAAACCTATAGCGAGCTGGACTACCTAATCAGGTTCATGCAATCGCTCCGTCCCGCAACCGCGAAACAGTCCACATCCTGCCCCGCGCTGCCGTAAACACTGTTAATCCAAGAGCCGCGATCAGCCACAACAACATCACCAAAGCGGCAGGTGCCAAGTGCAAAGTCCCTCCAGCAATGAGTGAACGGAACGCCTGCACCGTGTATGTGATCGGCAACAACGGGTGCATGAACTGGAAGAATCCAGGAGCAGTCTCGATGGGATAAGTAGCTCCTGCTGAAGACAGCTGCACCACAACAAGCAGAAGCCCAATAAACCTGCCAGCTGGGCCCAATCCAGCCACCAAGGCCTGGTTGATCGCCATGAAAGCACACGAAGCCAACGCAGCGAACCCAATAAACAGTCCAGGGTTACTGATGGTGATTCCCAGAGCCCAGTGCATGACCGCAAAAAGTAACACTGACTGCCCCACGCCAATCACCGCCGCAGGCGCGAACCCAGCCAAAGCCACTCGCCATGGTGATGCTGTAGAGGCCATGGCACGCTTTGGCAGCGGACGCAGCATGAAGAACAGGCCCATGCCGCCGACCCACAGCCCTAAAGCGGAGAAGTATGGCGCAAGTCCAGCACCGTAGTTAGCGACACGGTTAAGGCGAACATTTTCCCCATCAACTGGTTTAGCCACGACCGCGCTGAGCTTATTACGCTCGTCCGAATCGTACGTAGGAACCTTCTTTGCGCCGGTCGCTAAACCTTTAGCCAGATCTGTTGATCCGTGCAAGAGTTTGCCGGCACCGTCATCAAGTTTGCCCAGTCCGGTGTGCAGGTCGTGAACACCTTGAGCAGCTTTAGCGTTTCCTTCAGCGAGTTTGGTGGCCCCGGCAGCGGCACTCGTGGCTCCTGTAGAGAGTTTGTCTGCACCGCCGCGCAGATTAGTGGCTCCTGTGGACAGTGCCGTGGCTCCGTTAGCGGCATCAGCGATGCCTTTCGTTAAAGCGGGTGTGCTTGCCGCTAGCTGGCCTAGCCCACCGGCGAGCTTGTCGGCTCCGGCTTGCAGAGGACCTGTCCCTTGCGCCAATTTGTTGGCGCCGTCCTGGAGACGTTGTACCCCCGTGGCGAGAGCTGGAACGGACGTGGCAAATTTCTTCAGACCATCGGCCAGACGAGCAGCGGCGGGAGCAGCTTGCTGAACACTTTGGTTGTATTTGGCAGCACCGTCAGCAAGACGAGTAGCACCTGCTTGAAGTCGTTCTGCTCCCAACGCTAGTGGCGCTGCTCCGACAGCCAATCGCCCTGCACCACTGCGGATAGAGCCGCTTTGGTCACTGACTGCGTTCAGTTGGGCGCAGAAAGCTTCGCTCGCGCCGGAAGCTGCGCATTGGGAAGCAAGTTGGTCAACGCCGCCGGTGTAGCGGTCCACACCGGTTTTGAGTCGGGAAGCCCCACCAGCCAGAAGAGTGGTCCCTTTAGCCAGCGCGGTGCCGCCGGTGGCGACAGTTTGGGCTCCAGCGCCCAAGCGGGTAGCTCCGTCGGCAAGTTTTTTAGAACCGTCAGCGAAGGCAGTGGCCCCTTGAGCGAGTTGTCCTACCTGTTCTGGTAGCGCGGTGGTGGCTTTGGCCAGGGAGTTAGTTCCTTCAGCAAGTTTTTTGGCGCCAGTATCAACAGCCCCGATACCGTCGGCAAGTTTTTTAGAACCGTCAGCGAGTTGTTTGCTTTGTTCAGGTAGTTGAGCTGTTTTTTCTTTAGCGGTGTTGAGACCAGTGGCAAGTTTGCCGGCCCCGTCAGAAAGTTTGCCGGCCCCGTCAGAAAGTTTGCCGGCCCCGTCGGCGAGCTGTTTGTTCCCGGAGGCGAGGTTCTGGCTACCGGTGACGAGCTGTCCCATACCGGAGTCAAGGGTTCCGGATCCTTTATGGGCGGAGGTGACGCCGTTAACAAGTTGTTGAGATCCGTCTTGGAGTTTTTTGGCTCCGTCGGCGGCTTTGCCCATTTGTTCGGATATTCCATTGAAGCCGAGGAAGACGCGGTCGAGATATTTTTTGGTCAGCTCGTCGCCAGTGCTGTCAGTGATGCGGGTGGCGACTGTTCCGGCAATGTTTCCTGCCAGGTAGCTGGTTGCGTCATTGGTGTTGAGTTCTAGGCGGGCGTTTGTGGCTTTTTTCGGGTCGGAGGAAGAGGTGGCTTGGGTGGAAAAGTCTTTGGGGATGGTGAGGACGGCGTAATAACGGCCGTTAGCGAGGCCATCGTTGGCGTCGTTTTCGTCGGTGAGTTTCCACTTGAGGTTGTTGGTGGCGTCACTTCCGGTGAGTTTTCCACTAACAACCCGGCCGAGGGGGACTACCTGTTTTTTGCCGTTGGCGTCGGTGACGGTGGCAGGTTCGTCTTTGTTGACGATAGCGGCCGGTACGTTGTCGAGGCGGTTGGTGGCGTCGATGTTGCTGTAGGTGAGCAGACCGGCGTAGAGGGATGGGATGAGAAGGAGTGCGATAACGACGAGTTTGCCGAACCATCCTCGGGAGATGCGGCGCAGTTCTGAGCTGCTGAGGGTGGGAAGTAATGCCATCAGTTGTGTGCTTTCGATGCGGTGGCCGGCTGCTGGGTAACTGTTTCTTCGGAGGTGGTGGGTGTGTCTGTTTGGTGGATGGGGTGGGCGATGTCGATGTGGGTGATATCGGTTTCGGATAGGCCGGTGAGTGTGGTGAGTTCGTTGGTCGGGAATGGGTCTTGGCAGGCGGTGAGGATAGCTAGGGGGGTGTCGCGTTCGCGCAGGAGCAGGCCGATAGCAGCCCAGGCTCCGCGGCGTTCGGCGATGGTGCGGAGGGTGTCAATGTCGTCAATGAGGATGAATGGTGGCCGTCCGATGGTGGCTAGGACGATACCCAGGAGCATGCGGCTCAGGCGTGGAAGGTCGCGGACGAGTGTGTCGCGGTGGACGAGATAACTGCTTCCTGCTCTGGGCTCTAGGGGTAGATCGGCGGTGTCGAGGGCGTACGTAATGAGGTGGTTGAGGCTGTCGATGACGATGTCGATGTCACGGCGTCGAGCCCATGGCATGAGGGTGCGAGTGGAAAGTGTTTCGGCAATGTTTTGTTTGACGCTGAGGTCATTTTCGAGGGGGTTGACGCCGCTTATTTCGGCCAGGGATGCGAGGTGTTGGATGGTGCCGGAGTGTTCGGGCATGACGTGCCCGCCGACGGTGAGGTCTCCGTAGCTGGGGTAGATGCGGCCAGCGAGGGTGAGTAGAGCGGTTGTTTTTCCGGATCCTTCGGGGCCGGCTAGGATGGCGAGTTGTCCGTCGTTGAGGGTGAGGTCGAGGTGGGAGAAGACGGTGCCTCGTGCTCCTGTAACGGCGAGTTCTGTGGCGTGGACGATGCGTTGTGGGTGGCGGTTGGCGGTTTTTTGGGCTGAGATCTGGCGCATAACTCCGGTGCCTTCTACGTCGATGGCAGGTAGGTGGGTGGCGAGTTTGGTGGGGAGCCACCAGGCTCCGTGTCCGAAGAGTTTGAGTGCGGCGGGGACGATGGCCATGCGGACGATGAAGGCGTCGACGAAGACGCCGACGGCTAGGCCCAGTGCGATGGGTTTGATAGTGGCGCTCCCGTGGGGGACGAAGGCGGCGAAGATGCCGACCATGATGACTGCTGCTGCGGTGACAACGGGGGCTGCTGCAGCGAATCCGTTTTCGACGGCGCTGTCGGGGTCACCGTTGTGGCTGTAGTGCTCGTGCATGCGGGACACGATGAACATCTGGTAGTCCATGGCGAGTCCGAATAGGACACCCATCAGGATGATGGGCATGAAGCTGATAACTGGGCCTAGGCGGCTGACGGAGAGGGGTTCGGCGAGCCAGCCCCAGGAGTAGACGGCGGCTACGGCGCCGAAGGCGGTCAAGACGGATAGGAGAAATCCGAGGGTGGCGGTCAGGGGGACCAGGACGGAGCGGAAGACGATGAGCAGTAGGAGTAGGCACAGCCCCATGACGACGAGGGCGAATGGGATGAGTGCTTTTCCGAGCATTTCGGAGATGTCGATTTGTGCTGCGGTGGCGCCGGTGACAGACAGGGTGGTGTCGTAGCGTTTTTCCCAGGTGGTGGCGCGGTTGCGGATTTCGTGGACGAGTTGGGTGGTGGCGGGGTCGCTGGGGGCGGTGGTGGGGATGGCGATGACGACGCCGGTGTCGGCGTTGCGGTTGGGTGTGGCCAGGGAGACGTGGTGGATGCCGGGAATGGAGGCGACTTCTTTTTTGAGGTCGTCCATGAGTTCGCGGGGGCGTTCTGATTTGACGATGTCGGCGACGACGAGGAGGGGGCCGTTGGCGCCAGGGCCGAAGTGCTCAGCGGTGAGGTCGTAGGCGAGTCGGGCGTTGGTGCCGGGGTTGGTGGTGCCGGCGTCAGGTAGGGCGAGTTCGAGGTGGCGGGCGGGGATAGAGGCAAAGATGAGTGAGCTGGTGAGGACGATGATGGTCAGGAGGGGGAAGCGGGTGACGGTGCGGATCCAGATGTGTGCCCATCGGGGGCCGGTGGTGGCGTGTCTGGGCGGGTTGGTGCGCTGACGGTGGGCGAGGATGTTTCGGCCCAGTAGTGACATGAGGGCTGGGCTGATGGTTAGGGCGGCGGCTACGGCGATGGCTACGGCGATGGCTGAGCCGATACCCATGGTGGTGAGGAAGGGTAGGCCTACGACGCTAAGTCCTGCCAGGGCGGTGATGACAGTGAATCCGGCGAAGAGGACAGCGGATCCGGCGGTGGCGGTGGCGCGGGCTGCGGATTCGGCCGGGTCGATGCCTTCTAGGAGGTTTTCGCGGTGGCGTGCTAGGAGGAACAGGGAGTAGTCGATGCCGACGGCCATGCCGATCATGAGGGCGAGCATGGGGGTGGTGCCGGTCAGGACGGTGATGCTGGTAGCGAGGAAGAGGAGGGCGAGGGAGACGCCTGCACCTAGGAGTGCAGACACGATGGGGGCGGCAGTGGCGCGGATGGCGCGGAAGAAGATGAGTAGGACTAGTGAGGACAGGATGAGCCCGATGCCTTCGGTCCAGCTCATGGTGGGGACGGCGTTGTTGTAGATGGCTCCGCCGGCGACGGCGCGGGTGCCGTTGTGGGTGAGGGTGTTTGCTTCGTTAGTGAGGGTGTCGCGGGTGGTGTCGGTGATGGAGAAGAAGTCGCCGGTGAATTGGATGTTGATGAGGGCGGCGCGGTTGTCTGCGGATAGTGAGCCGGAGACGTTCTTGTCGTAGGGGTTGGTAACGGCTTTGACGCTGTCGATGTTTTCGATGCGTTTGATGCTGTTTTCGATGTCGGTGCGAATGGCGCGGTCGGTGATGGTGCGCCCGTTGGGTGCGATGACAATGATTTGGGCAGAGGTGCCGGAGATTTCGGGGAAGGTGCCTTTGATGTAGTCGAGTGCTTCTTGGGATTCGCTGTTAGGTACGCGGTATTCCTCTTTGGTGCCTGTTCCTATCGCAACGGCGAGGGATGCGATGAGGGTGAGTGCTAGCAGCCAGGTGGCGAGGACGTGGCGGCGGTGTTGGTGGCACCAGCGTCCGAGCGTGTAGAGGGCTGATGACACAGGCAGTCACTCTCCTGAGGGTGTGATGGTCAGCGGGGTGCGGGCGTGATGTGTGGGGCCGCGGTGAGGTAGGTCACTGCCCACCTCACAGTTCGATACACAAATGTACTCAATACATGAATGTATCCTTTAGGTGGGGTGTCGGCAATGCCACTGGTGTGCACCTTCAGCTCACATTCGCCCATCCTTGTCGATGCACCCCCGCTCCCCCATCGACCCAGGAGACAACCGCATGAATAACTCGCACGGCATGACAATCTCGCCTCGTCGTGCCCGCACCCGCGCGCGCCTCGTCGAGGCGGCCACCACTCTTTTTGTTCGCAACGGCGTCATCGCTACCACTGTTGAGCAAATCGCCGAGGAGGCCGGGTTCACGCGCGGAGCTTTCTACTCCAACTTTTCCGACAAAGATGAGCTGATCGTTGAAGTGCTCATTGCCCGCAGCGAATCGATCGCTCAGGCAATCGAGAATGCCACCGTTTGCCCCACTGCCGATTTCAGCGGCGTTGTCGACGCTTTCTTGGCCTCTCATCCGATGGGCCCGGAATATTTCACGATGATGAACGAATTAGCTTTACTTGCTATCCGCCGCGGAGATCCCGGCGGCACATTTGGCCGCTGGAGCACTGATTTTAACGAGCGCACAGCGCGATTGGTGTCGCAAGGGTTAGCCAGTCTTGGCCGTGAACCTCTCATTGACCCCAGTGACCTCACCGAAGTACTCAGCGGCGTCTTTGAACGCGCCATCCGTGCTTCACTGCTGCGCGGTGCCCCACCCAACATGCTCCGGCGCTTACTGGTCACCACCTTGACGCACATGACCCGCCCCGTTGAGGCCTTGCCATCCACGACCCAAACTCCCGAACCCACTTACGCCGAGTGAGTTGCATAACAGAAACAGCTACAGGCAAGCGGGCATCAGCCCACAGCAGAGATGGAAAACCGGAAAAACTACCCCGAATCCTCTCTAAGCTGCAGAAATAAGTCTCATCTCAGAGAGATGCAAGGAAAACGCATCCGTGTTCATGCTTTAACCGGGCCTGCGAAACGGCTTGTTTATGTCTGTTTTGCTCCGCTAATGTTGCGACCATCCAACGTCGGGAGAGTCGATGCATCAGTTCGAGCGCCATGCGCAAATCGTTGAAAGCGCACGTCAAGCCACACGGGTAGAGGTCACTGCCCTGGCCGAACAACTCGGAGTCACTCCAGAAACAGTACGAAGAGACCTCACACAACTCGAACGCAAGGGACTCATCCGTCGTGTCCACGGCGGCGCCGTCGCCGTGGAAAAACTCGACTTTGAGCCTTCTTCAGCAGTCCGACTCGAGCAACACGCACCCGAAAAACGCCGTATCGCAGCTGCCGCGCTCTCCTGTATCCCCAACGCTGGATCCATCCTCCTCGACGCCGGAACCACCACCATCGGCATCGCTCACGACATCCCCCGTGGCCTGGACCTCAACGTCCTCACTAACTCTCTACCTGTCGCTGAAGTCATCGCCCGACGTCACGACCTGCAACTACATATTCTTGGCGGCGCTGTCCGCTCCCGCACCGACGCGAGCATCGGCACCTGGGGGCTACGCGCACTGGAAGAAGTACACGTCGATGTCGCCTTCATGGGAACCAACGGCATCTCCGTCGAAACAGGCTTCACCACTCCAGACCAATCCGAAGCAGCGATGAAACGAGCCATGATCGCCGCGGCAGGGCGGGTTATCGTTCTGGCCGACAGCAGCAAATTCGGCGACGCTCACTTCTCCAAATTCGCCGACTTCTCCGACGTCGACACCATCATCACTGACGGCGGCATCGACGCTGACATGGCCAACGAAATCCGCTCACTAGGACCAGAGGTTCTCGTCGCATGATCCTCACCCTGACCCCTAACCCCAGTGTCGACCGCACTATTTCCGTGGACTACCTCGGCCACGGAACAGTCCACCGTGCCACTGGAACTCGCATGGACCCTGGCGGCAAAGGGCTGAACGTCTCGCGCGCTGTTTCGGCCCACGGCGCACCCACCTGCGCAGTCCTTCCCCTGGGTGGCCCCTACGGAAAAATCATGGCCGACCTCCTCGCCGAGGCCCGATGCCCCGTAGCCACCGTCCCCATCAGCGAAGGCATCCGAGCCAATATCGCCCTGGCGGAGCCAGACGGCAGCACCACCAAAATCAACGAAACAGGCCCGCACCTGAGCGACCACGAACTCGAAGAACTCTTAACCACCGTCGAAAACGCATATGACCACAGCGTTACCTGGGTAGCAGCCTGCGGCAGCCTTCCACCAGGAATGCCCGAAGACATCTACGCTCAGCTCACCGACCGCATCCATGCCAAAGGGGGGAAAATCGCGATTGACTCCTCTGGCCCTGCTCTGGCTTCCGCCATCAACGCTGGCCCTGACCTCATCAAACCCAACCGAATAGAACTCAGCGAGCTCATCGGCAAAGACCTTCCCGATCTGGGTAGTGTCGTCACTGCAGCCCGTAGCCTCATTCACTCCGGTGTCGGTTCAGTGCTTGTTTCTCTGGGCAAAGACGGCGCCGCATACATCACCGCCAACAGCCTTACCCACGCCAGCGCCCATATTGAGCACCCTGTGTCCACGGTCGCTGCTGGTGACTGCACCCTTGCCGGGTTCCTCCTCGCCACAAGTGAAGGCCTGCCCGGACCAGAAGCTTTACTACGTGCTGTTGCCTTCGGCGCAGCTGCGGTTGCGCTTCCAGGTAGCGAAGTACCTACCCCCGAGCAGGTCGCGGCAATCCAGGCCGTCTTGACCGACAGTCCCGACCTATCCCTTCCCCTTACAGACTGACAACACACCCGACAACATCGGGTACGAAAAAGCGACCAAAGGAGTTCGTCTTGTCCATCATTCGCACCGAACACGTCATCCTCGACCTACCCGCCACCGACCGCGCCACCGCCACCCGCACCCTGGCTGAAACACTCGTCTCCACCGGACGCGTCAGCGACCTCGAGCAATTCATCACCGACGTTGAAGCTCGAGAGGCTCAAATGGCTACCGGTCTTCCCGGCGGTATCGGAATCCCGCACTGCCGCAGCAACACCGTCTCCGAGCCCTCCCTTGCCTTCGGTCGCTGTGCCGAGGGGATCGACTGGGGCGCCGAAGACGGCCCTGCCCACCTCATTTTCCTCATCGCAGCCCCCGACGGCGGCGATGACGCCCACATGGCCATCCTGGCCAAACTTGCCCGCAAACTCATGAACAACGAGTTCAAAAACAACCTCCGCGAGGCCAGCAGTACCGAGCAGGTCGTCGAGGTCATTACCGCGGCGGTGACCGCATGAAATTCGTCGGAGTGACCTCCTGCCCCACCGGCATCGCCCACACCTACATGGCCGCTGAGGCCCTTGAACAAGCCGCTAAAGCAGCTGGTCACACCATGCTCGTGGAAACCCAAGGGTCAGCGGGCTCTGAACCCCTCACTGCAGAACAAATCGCCGAAGCAGACGCTGTCATTTTCGCCCACGACCTCGAAGTGAAAGACATCGCACGTTTCGCGGGTAAACCCACCATCGACGTGGGCGTCAAAAAAGGTATTAGCGACGCCGAGGCTCTCATCGCCGCAGCTGCAGCCAAAGCCGAGCAGAACAGCACTGCTGCCCCTGCATCGACCACCCCAGAGACCTCCACGAATCAGCCTGCAACCCCATCGGCAGAACCTGAGCGAGTTGGTGCAGGCACCAAGGTTCGTCAATGGCTCATGACTGGCGTATCCCACATGATTCCGTTCGTCGCTGCGGGTGGCATCCTCATCGCCCTAGGATTCATGCTCGCGCAGGTTTTCGGCGGACAAACCGGCGCTATCGACGTCACCAAAAACTTTGCTCTTGAAAGCAAGCCCGACACTGTTAACCTCATGGCCGATTTCAACCCGGCCAATGGCATGCACTGGGCAGCACTGCTTTTCCTCATTGGCGCAGCTTCGTTCGGGTTCCTTGTGCCAATCCTGTCCGGGTACATCGCCTACGGCATCGCCGACCGCCCAGGCCTGGTCCCGGGGATCGTCGGCGGATCTATTGCCGTTACTCTCGGCGCTGGCTTCATCGGTGGCATCATCACCGGTTTCATCGGTGGGTTCATTGCACGTTGGATTAGCAGTTGGAAAGTTCACAAGGGTGTGCGCGGTGTCATGCCTGTTGTTGTCATCCCGCTGTTGTCGACGCTGATCACCGCCGCGGCGATGATTCTTGTTCTCGGGCGTCCTATTAAGGCCCTCATGGATGGTCTCACCGGCGCACTTAACGGCATGACCGGTTCTAGCGCGATCCTGCTGGGCGCGATCCTTGGACTGATGATGGGCTTCGATCTTGGTGGCCCAGTAAATAAAGCGGCCTACACTTTCGCAACAACTGGTCTGGCGGCTGCTGGAACCAACATGCAAGCCCCTCAACTGGTCATCATGGCTGCCACGATGGCTGCAGGGATGGTTGCACCTCTTGGGCTTGCATTGGCCACCTCGATACGCCCCGGACTGTTCACCGAACCTGAGCGTGAAAACGGTAGAGCTGCATGGCTTCTCGGTTTTTCGTTTATTTCCGAAGGGGCCATCCCGTTCGCCGCGGCTGACCCGATCCGCGTTATCGCTTCTTCGATGGCGGGTTCTGCAGTTACCGGCGCCCTCGTCATGGCATTTGGATGCACATTACGCGCTCCGCACGGCGGTGTGTGGGTCACACCTCTTATCGGTAACGCACTCATGTTTGTCCTTGCCGTTGTTGTCGGCATGATTGTCACCGGCGCCCTCGTGGTTCTCCTTAAAAGCCACGCAGCGCGCCCCACAGTCTCTGCTGCAACACCTGCCCTCTAGGCATTCCATACACTGCCCGGGCCAACCGGCTTGGACGGAAAGCACCATCGAAGGAGTCAAAACATGGCCACCCGCACCGTAGAGATCGCCTCTTCAGTAGGGCTGCATGCACGCCCCGCCTCCCTGTTCGTTCAGGCGGCTACCGCTACGGGCTTGCCCGTGACAATCGCTAAAGAGGGCGGCCAACCCGTCGACGCTCGCAGCATCCTGGCCGTGATGGCTCTGGGCGCCAAGCACGGCGAGCAGGTCACCTTGTCTGCCGAAGGCGCCGACGCTGAGGCCAAGCTCGACGAACTCGTCGCGCTCCTGGCCCGCGACCTGGACGCGGAGTGAATCAATGACTGAGACACACCGCATCCTTACCGGGATCGGCGTGTCGGCAGGAACCGCCTCGGGGCCGGTCGTCACCGTACGACCGGCCCCCGGTTTTGATGCCGATGAGCCTCCCACCACTGACGTTGCTGAAGCCACTCGCGCAGTGCGGGAAGCACTCGAAGCAACAGCAGCTGGGTTGGAAGCACGCGTAGCCCACGCCGCTGAAAGCGCCCGCCCTGTCCTGGAAGCTACGGCGATGATGGCCCGCGACCCTGGCCTGGCCGCCGGTATCGAGGGCAAGCTCGCAACTGGTAGTGGCCTTACTCGCGCTGTTCACGACGCTGTGGCCGACTACATCACCATGTTCGAAAGCCTGGGCGGCTACATGGCAGAGCGCACCTCAGACTTGCGTGATGTTCGGGATCGGGTGATCTGCCGGCTGCGCGGTTTAAACGAACCTGGTATTCCCGAGCTGGTTCGCCCCTGCATACTTGTTGCCGCAGATTTGGCTCCTGCCGAAACCGCCACCCTCACCCCCGGAACTGTGTTGGGGATTGTCACTTCTGAGGGCGGCCCGACCAGCCACACAGCGATCTTGGCTGCGCAGCTGGGCATCCCTGCCGTAGTGCAGGTCAAAGGCGTGTTGGATGTCAGTGACGGCACGGAAATCGCCCTCGATGGTGGAGTAGGAGAAGTCATCATCTCCCCCACGTTGGAGGAGCAGACCCAGCTCGCTGAGCGCGCTACCCGCCGTGCACGAGCTCTGGAGGGCTCCCGAGGCCCGGGCGCAACGATGGATGACCATAAAGTTGCCCTTCTCGCCAACATCGGCACGATCGAGGACGCACGTTCTGCCGCGGAGCAGGACCTTGAGGGCTCTGGCCTTTTCCGTACGGAGTTCTTGTTCCTTGAGCGTGACTGCGCTCCCACATTGGAGGAGCAGACCGCTACGTACACCGATGTGTTCACCGCTTTCGGTGACCGCCGTGTTGTGGTCCGCACGCTCGACGCGGGCGCAGACAAGCCGCTTGCGTTTGCTGACCTCGGTGAAGAAGAGAACCCTGCGCTAGGTCGGCGAGGTCTGCGGTTGTCGATGGCGCGTGTGGACCTGCTGGAAACACAGTTGCAGGCTTTGGCTGCCGCTCACCGCGCTACCGGGGCTGACGTGCATGTCATGGCTCCCATGGTGGCCACGGTGGATGAGGCTGAATGGTTCGCCAAGCGGGCACGAGCTCATGGGTTGCCCAGCGTTGGCATCATGGTTGAAATTCCTGCGGCTGCTCTTCGGGCTCGCCACATGTTTGAGGTTGTCGACTTTGTCAGTATCGGCACCAACGACTTGTCGCAGTACACCCTTGCCGCTGACCGCATGCAGGGAGAGCTTTCTTCTCTTCTTGACCCGTGGCAGCCAGCATTGCTGGAACTGGTGGCGCGCACCTGTGAAGCCGGTTTGGCAAGCGGTAAGAAGACAGGTGTTTGTGGTGAGGCCGGCGGTGACCCGTTGATGGCTTTGGTTTTGGTTGGGCTTGGTGTCACGAGCTTGTCGATGGCCCCGGGCCGGGTGAAGGCCGTGCGGGCTGCGCTGCGCATGCATCAGCTGCACGAGTGCCGTCACATGGCTGAGTCGGCTTTGCAGGCCCGTAGCGCCGCTGAGGCGCGTCAGGCTGTGCTGGAGCTTGTCTCGCCCGCGCTGCACGATTTGCTCTGATCTGTCTATAGCTCAGGGGGAGGTTACCGGTAACCTCCCCCTGATGCATGGTGTGGCGTTAATGCAAAGCACACGCGTCGGGGTTCGCCCGGCTTTCAGTGGTTGAGCAGGTGTGCTTTTTCGCCGATTGTGTCGATTGCTACGCCTCCATCACGCCACGCGCGGATCCGGGTGATTGAGCACGGTGCGATGTCAAAGAGTGCCGCGGTGCTGCGGTCGATTCCGAGCAGCTTGACCAGGAGGGCATCTAAGGGGCCGCGGTGCGTGATGATGACCAGAGACCGGGCTGTAGTGATGATGTCTTCCCAGTCCTGGTGTACGCGTGTGCACAGCTGCGCGAAATTTTCTCCACCGGGGGCGCTTTGGGTGTTCCCGCATCGGACGGCTGCTGCGTCTGCTCCGCGAGCCTTGATCTCAGACCAGGTGAGGCCATCCCAGTCGCCCATGTCTTGTTCATCCCACGCAGGGCGGCAGACAACGTCTGTGTTGGCTGCTGCGGCGATCACGTGGGCTGTTGTGTGTGCACGCCGCAGTGAACTGCTCACAACCTGTACGTCGGGTTCTTTTATTTCGCGGTGTAATGCTGCTGCGACGCGTGCGGCTTGGTCTGCTCCGTTGGCGTCAAGATCGGGGTCGATGCCACCCCTGCCTGAGATGCGGCCACACATCGTGTGTGCGGTTGTGCCATGACGTACAAGCCATAGTCGGGTGGGTGCATCAAGGTCAGGGGCTGTGTGCATCTGGTGCGCCTATGTCACAGGCCGGAGTCGCTGGTGCGAACAATGATGCGACTGCAGTTTTCGCAGCGGACAACCTCGTTCAAAGGCGCAGTGGCCACGCGTTGCAGGTCACGGCCAAGCAGTTCCAGGTTGCATCCACCGCAGCGGCGTTGTGTCAGCGCTGCGGCTCCCATGCCTGTGCTTGTCCGGATTTTTTCGTAGAGGGACAGCAGGTCGCTCTGGACCCCTTCTGCGAAGTCTTGACGTGAGCGCGAGATGGTGTGCTCAGCATCGTCGAGGTCGTTGCGGGCTTTCTTTTCCGCGGCGCGGGCCTGGGTCAGAGCTGCGCTGGCTTCGGCTTCGCGTGGTTCCAGGTCGGTGACACGTTCGCGTAGTACTCGTGCACGTTTGTCTACTACGGTTCGTTCGCTTTCCAGGACAGAACGGCGCCGTTCGAGGGATTCGAGTTCGGACTGCAGGTTCTGCAGTTCGCGGGCAGAGGCAGAGCCATCGTCAAGGCGAGCGGTGGTGCGTTTGATGCGGTCGATGACGATTTGGACATCAGCGGCGGCTTTGGTTGCTTCGCGCTCAGTGTCACTGAGGTCTGTGCGTGCGCGCACCAGTTCGGCTTCGAGATCTTCCAGGGTGCGCAGGGCGGCCGCGGCGGCTTCGGCCTCGGGCAGGTTGGCGCGTCGGTGGGCTATCTGCGCAGTGCGCGTGTCCAGCGAGGCGAGGTCGAGCAGTTTCCATTGCTGACCGGGGTCGGCCTTCATCGTGGTCCTATCTGTGTTCACTTTGTCCTGCTGGGCGACGTGGCATGTTCTGGCAGCCCGTGGCCGTTGAGGTTCCTTCCGCACGGTAGCGGAATGTGCGTCGTGGTGCTGCTCTGGTCACATGCGCTCAGGATTTTCGCACGGCCCGTGGGCACCAATAACGAAGCTCCACGGGTCGGTGACAAGCTCACTAACGTACACGTCGACAACGTGGCCGTGTGTGTGGAGGTTGGATCGCAAAGTTTCGGCTGCTTCTGCGAGCCAAAGGTGTTCGGTGGCGTAATGACCAGCATCGACGAGGTAGGGCGTGGCGCCGAAGGCTTCTTCGCGGGCTTCGCTTGCCGGGTGATGGCGTAGGTCGGAGGTGACGTATACATCCGCTTTGGCGGCTCGGACCTCGTTAAAGAGGGAATCTCCAGCTCCGCCGAGCAGGGCCACGCGTTGCACTTGTCCGTGCGCTGGCCCAGAGGCTCGCACTCCCACCGCGGTGCGTGGAAGTTGTTCAGCTAACCGCGTGACGAATTCATCGAAGCGAATCGGTGTGGGTAGGTCACCGACTAGCCCTAGTGGCGATCCTTCTTCGATGCTTAAGGGGCTGGTGGCCTCTGGGTCCAGACCACACGCAGCTGCCAGAGCAGTGTTCACGCCTGGGAATGCCGAGTCGGCGTTCGTGTGAGCGCAGAAAAGAGCCAGGTCAGCGACAATTGCTTCGGTGAGGATGGTGCCTTTGGCAGTTGTTGTGGCTACGGAATGGATTCCGCGTAGCAGCAACGGGTGATGTGTCACAAGAAGGTCGGCGCCAGCGGTGACTGCTTCACGAACCACGTCGAGCGTGGGATCAACAGCGAAGTGGATTCGTTGAATCGGCTGACCATGGTCCCCGGCAACGAGCCCAACCTTGTCCCACGACTGAGCAGTGTGGGCTGGGTAGGAGTTTTCGAGGATGGTCAGCACGTCAGCCAGGGTGGCAACGCTCATGTGGACCCGGCCGGGCTCGAACCGACGACACCCGCGGTGTAAACGCGGTGCTCTACCAACTGAGCTACAGGTCCTTGCTCTCGCTTACTGGAGAGCGCGGTTTCACAGTCTGCCCTATGTGCGGGCAATAACGCGAACGGGTGGGCGAAAATTTTGCGCTCACCCGTTCGCGTTACTCACCGATGAGGACCCCTAACGCCTGCCTGTAGGCAGAAAAGTCTCGTCGCTGCCCTGCCGGGGTGATCATTTTCCACTGCAAAACGCCACTGGGATCAATGAGGAAGGTCCCTCGGATAGCCGTGCCTGCAGACTCATCAAACACCCCGAAAGCTTTAGCTATCCCCCCGTGAGGCCAGAAATCTGACAGGAGCGGAAACTCGAATCCGTTCTGGTAACCCCAAGCTCGCAGCGTAAACATCGAATCCGTTGAGACGACAACCGTCTGCACATGCTCGGATCGGAACTGCTCGTAATTGTCACGGATTTCGTCTAGTTCGCCCTGACATATCCCAGAGAAGGCGTACGGAATGAACACAACGAGAACTGCGGTCTGGCGTCGCAACCGCTCAAGTGAGACGACGGCACCATGCTGATCATGCGCAGTGAAATCGGCGATGTATTCACCGATCTCAGGTATCTGCGTTTTATCGCACATAGGGGCTTTGCCTTCCCGTGCTGGTGAACGAGCCCGAGATCAGCGTTTAGCTGCGTTCTTGGGGGCAACCAGGCGCGTAGCGGACCACTGAGGGGTCAGGTTGGTGCTCACTGAGGCATTGAGCCCGGCAGTTTCAGCCGCTTCAGCAATCTCGACGGGGTCGACTTCACCATCTCTGCCCACCTTCGGAGAGAGCAACACAATGAATCCGTTAGGCCCCAAAGCTGATACGGCATCGACGAGGTTGTCTGTCAGGTCGCCGTCGCCATCGCGCCACCAAACGAGAACCGCGTCAACAACCTCCTCGAAGTCTTCGTCTTCGAGGTCACCATCAATGAGGTCCTCGATCTCCATGCGGAGGTTGTCATCGACGTCGTCGTCGTAGCCGAACTCCATGACGATGTCGCCATTGCCGAAGCCAAGCTTGCTCAGATGTCCGTTCTGTGCGGACGTTGCCACTCTGTGCACCTTCCTCGTTATGCGAGTCCTGGAATGGATCATCGCGTCCGGCCGACGAGGGCCCTGCGGTACACCTCATCTTTGGCCATCGTGATTCATGTGTGTGCGGCACTCGCGGCTCGCTCTGTGAGTTTTGCGGCGCGTGCGGTCCGCCTCCGGAGCGAGCGCAACCGGGCGCGCTCACGTCGATTGTCGTATACGAGGCGTGAAATCCTCATATCGACGCCGAGGTCCTTATCGGCCATTGCCCGGTCCTTCACACATTTCGCGTCAACGACCGAGGAAATGACCGTGAGAAACGAACCGCGCGACGTCTCATACTATGAACCTAAGTCCGCTGGCGTGGGCACATCATCTGATGTCATCAATGCCCATCAATGCCAGGATGGAGACATAGGGCTGCGTCACATTCGGCGCAACCACCCCCCAAGCGAGTACGTGGCGTTGTTATGCCGCGTCAACCGGGACGCGCAGATGCCGCGTCTCGACCCCCGGCTGCCCCGCAGAAAGGAATCTTCGTGTCTTCCGAAGAATCAGGACCGATCATCAACGGTCTGCCCAGTCGACTCCCGGATGTAGATCCGGAGGAGACCGCCGAATGGCTCGAGTCGATGGATGCGGTGCTCCGTAATGGAGGCACCCAGCGGGCTCGTTACCTGATGCTGCGGATGATGCAGCACGCCCGCGAAAACGAGGTTGGTGTGCCCACCACGCGCACCACCGACTACGTGAACACGATTCCGATCGAGCAAGAGCCGTGGTTCCCCGGCGACGAGGACATGGAGCGGGCATTCCGTCGCCTCGTGCGCTGGAACGCAGCTGTGCTGGTACACCGGGCGCAGCGTCCCGGAATCGGCGTTGGCGGACACATCTCCACCTACGCATCGGCAGCTTCGCTGTACGAGGTCGGTCTCAACCACTTCTTCCGCGGCCAGGACCACCCCGGCGGTGGTGATCAGATCTTCTTCCAGGGTCACGCTTCCCCGGGCATGTACGCCCGTGCCTTCCTCGAAGGACGCCTGGGCGAAGACCGTCTTGACGGCTTCCGTCAGGAGAAGAGCCACATCGTCAGCGGCAACATCGAGGCAATCCCCTCGTACCCGCACCCGCGCAGCATGGGCGATTTCTGGCAGTTCCCGACCGTGTCGATGGGTCTGGGACCGATCAACGCGATCTACCAGGCACAGTTCAACCGCTACCTGCACAACCGCGGCATCAAGGACACCTCCCAGCAGCACGTGTGGGCGTTCCTCGGTGACGGTGAAATGGACGAGGTCGAAAGCCGTGGTGCCCTGCAGTGGGCAGCGGGTGAAGAGCTCGACAACCTCACCTTTGTCGTCAACTGCAACCTGCAGCGCCTAGACGGACCGGTGCGCGGTAACGGCAAGATCATCCAGGAGCTGGAGTCCTACTTCGCCGGCGCAGGCTGGAACGTCATCAAGCTGATTTGGGGTCGTGGCTGGGATGAGCTCCTCGCTGCCGACAGCCAGGGTGCGCTGCGCGAGGTTATGAACACCACTCTCGACGGTGACTTCCAGACCTTCCGCGCCAACGACGGTAAGTACGTACGTGACCACTTCTTCGGGCGCGACCCGCGCACCCTGAAGATGGTCGAGAACTGGTCTGACGAAGACATCTGGTGGAAGCTCAAGCGTGGTGGCCACGACTACCGCAAGATCTACGCCGCCTACGACCGTGCGATGAAGCACACCGGCCAACCGACCGTCATTCTCGCCCACACCATTAAGGGCTACACGCTCGGTTCTCACTTCGCGGGCCGTAACGCTACGCACCAGATGAAGAAACTCGCGCTTGATGACCTGAAGGCGCTGCGCGACACCCTGCACATCCCGTTCACGGACGAGCAGCTGGAGAAAGACCCCTACCTGCCTCCGTACTACAACCCCGGCCCGGACGATGAGCGCGTGCAGTACGCCCTCGAACGTCGCCGTCAGCTCGGTGGTTTCGTTCCGGAGCGCCGCAGCAAGCACACCCCGGTGCACCTGCCCGACGACGCGGCATACAAGGTCGCTAAGAAGGGTTCAGGTAAGCAGCAGGTTGCCACCACCATGGCATTCGTTCGCTTGCTCAAGGACCTCATGCGGGACAAAGAATTCGGCAAACGTGTTGTGCCGATCATCCCCGACGAGGCCCGCACGTTCGGTATGGACTCGTTCTTCCCGACCGCGAAGATCTACAACCCGCACGGCCAGAACTACACCTCGGTGGACGCTGAGCTGATGCTGGCTTACAAGGAGTCCCCACAGGGTCAGCTCCTACACCTGGGTATCAACGAGGCCGGTTCGTTGGCCGCGTTCACCGCCGCAGGTTCGTCGTACTCCACGCACGGTGAGCCCATGTTGCCGATCTACATCTTCTACTCGATGTTCGGCTTCCAGCGAACGGCTGACGCTATCTGGGCAGCTGCCGACCAGTTGAGCCGAGGCTTCCTTATCGGCGCCACCGCAGGACGGACCACCCTCACCGGTGAAGGCCTGCAGCACATGGACGGCCACAGCCCGCTGTTCGCAGCCACGAACCCGGGCGTCGTCTCCTATGACCCGGCATACGGCTACGAGATCGCACACATCGTCCAGGACGGTATGCGTCGCATGTTCGGCGAAGAAGGCGACGCCGGCGAAGACGTCATCTACTACCTGACCGTCTACAACGAGCCCATCGTGCAACCCAAGGAGCCGGAGAACGTCGACGTCGACGGCATCCTGCGCGGTATGTACCTGCTTAAGTCCGGCACCGACGCAGGCGCCAAAGAAGACGCACCTCGTGTGCAGCTGCTGGCTTCCGGTGTTGGTGTTCCGTGGGCGCTCGAGGCCCAGGAACTCCTCCGCGAAGACTGGGGAGTCAACGCTGACGTCTGGTCGGTCACCTCGTGGACCGAGCTGCGCCGCGAAGCTCTGGAATGCGACAACGAGCAGCTGCGCGACCCGGGCAAGGAACGCCGCACGCCCTACATCACGCAGTGCCTCGCCGAAGCTCCCGGCCCGGTCATCGCAACCAGCGACTACATGCGCCAGGTGCAGGACCAGATCGGCCCATGGGTGCCGCAGAAGTACTACGCGCTGGGCGCAGACGGATTCGGTTTCTCCGACACCCGTGCAGCCGCTCGCCGCTTCTTCAACATCGACGGTCCTTCCATGGCAGTCCAGGCGCTCATCGCCTTGGCTGAAGAAGGCAAGGTCGGCGCTGACGTCCCCGTGACCGCAGCACGCGAGTACAAGCTCGACGACCCCTCCGCCGGATCTTCCGGTAACGCTGGCGGCGACGCCTGAGCTAACGGGTAATACCTACCCGAACACACGCAGGGGGGCTCCGGTCAATTGACCGGAGCCCCCCTGTCATTGTTACTGCATTACATCAATCAACTTTTGCTGCGCCGAAGCTGCTCACGTGCCTGGTAGCCGGTGTCAGGCTGGTCGGTGAAGAACCCATCGATACCGGTTTTGAGGTAGGTGACGATTTCGTCGCGTCCGCGGCCGTACTGGCTGTCCTTCGTGCCGACGCGGTACTCCTTAGGCAAGAACGTGTTCTCATTGCGGAACGTCCATGGGATGACTTTCAGGCGTGCTTTGTGCGCATCAGCAACCAAAGAAGTCGGTTTGCCCAAGGTACCTGCAGAAGTACGCGGAATAATCTGCACCTTCTCAGGACTGATGCCATCAACACTACGGGCAAGACGTGCTAGTGAGGCAGGCTTGAGTAGCTCGGTGTAGGTGGTTCCGCGCGCAGCAAGGTCAGCTGGGCCGCCCTTAGAGGCAGTGAGGAAAGTGGTGTTGGCGCGGTAACCATACTTGCTCTTCAAATCGCGCAGATTCGTCAACTCAAAAGACTGAATCCACATAGGAGCCCCCGGACGGTTCAGGCCGAAGCGAGTTGTCTCGGCCACAACCTTTTTCTCCAACGGCAACCCGATCTGACGGTGATACGTGGAATGCTTAATTTCGGGGATAACACCAATAGGGCGTTTGTACTTCGCGCTCAACCGTGCACGCAGTTCAAGCACTTCACGGTACGTAGGCACCTGATAGCGGCCGTTGTACCGCGCCGAACGGTGACGGTACGGAAGTCGTTCTTTAGCGCGGAGAGTTTTCAGCTCCGCGAGTGTGAAGTCTTCAGTGAACCAGCCGGTCATTTTTTCGCCGTCGATCGTGACGGTTTTCTTACGCTGGGCGAATTCAGGACGTTGAGCAACATCGGTGGTTCCGCTGATCTCAGGCTCATGCCGATCAACCAACACACCATCTTTGGTGGAAACAAGATCAGGCTCGATATAGTCGGCGCCGTACTGAACAGCTAGCTCGTAGGCGGCCAGCGTGTGTTCGGGACGGTACCCAGAGGCACCACGGTGAGCAATCACCAAAGGTGAGCGCATTGCGGTGCCTTCTGACTCAGGAGAGTGGTACTCCCCCGGCTGAAAAGCGTGGGCAACGGTGGCCGTAGCAGTGAGAAGGCCAACAGCCGCCGCAGTGGCGAAAATACGTGCGCAGGTGCGTTTCATGAGGTCATCCCAGCGAAAACGCTCCCCGGGGTCAAGGCTGTGGTCAGCT
The DNA here is from genome assembly GCF_900447215.1 of Dermatophilus congolensis. Lineage (NCBI taxonomy): Bacteria > Bacillati > Actinomycetota > Actinomycetes > Micrococcales > Dermatophilaceae > Dermatophilus > Dermatophilus congolensis. The sequence continues at coordinate 1,002,208 of NZ_UFYA01000001.1, read as the reverse complement.
AAATCGCTTGAGCGCGAACGGTGTGCGTTCACCTGACGGTCTACTACAGGCAAGGCGGCCTACACTCCGAGCATGTCGCCGGATCAATCACGCCCGACGCAGATCCGAACCAACACCCTCGATGCCATTACTGCCTCAACAGACCACATCACGGCCGCAGTGCGCAGCTGTCTAGAAGAGCGGCTCGCGTGGTACTCGCGTTTACCCGCAGATACCCGCTCATGGGTGGGGATTCTTGCCCAGTCCGCTATTCGTGCGTTCATTGCCTGGTACCGAGCCGGACAACGCGAAGGTGAATCATTTGCCTCAGTGTTCTCGCTAGCACCGCGAGAACTCACCCGATCCATCAGCCTGAGCCAAACCGTAGAGCTCACCCGCACCGTGGTCTCAGTCGTGGAAGAACACGTGATGGCGCTGGCAGCCGCAGATGAAATCGATGCGGTACGTGCAGCCGTAGCAACATTCTCTCGCGAAGTCGCATTCTCAGCCGCCCGCGCCTACGCCGTCGCAGCCGAATCCCGCGGAGCCTGGGATGCCCGAATGGAATCCCTCGTCGTGGATGCGGTTATGCGCGGCGAATACGACGATGATGTCGTCTCACGGGCAGCCACGATCGGCTGGCACGACCGACACAGCGTGTTCGTTGTCGTGGGAGAAACCCCCCACGCTGCTGACGAAGCCGTTGACCAGATGCGCTCCCACCTACGACGGCAACGAATAGATTCTCTTTTTTCTGTACAAGGACGCCGACTGGTTTTGATGATCGGCGGCGCCGAGAACCCTGGAAAAACCGTCAGCGAACTCTCGCACTGCTTCGGGCCAGGACCACTGGTGTACGGGCCGAGCGTTGCGCACCTGATGACAGCAAACAAATCTGCCCATGCCGCGCTCGCAGGAAGCCGTGCATGCCCAGGGTGGGTGAATGCACCTCGACCAGTAGCTGCCGAGGAGTTGTTGCCCGAGCGGATCCTTGATGGTGATGTCACGGCGCGCAGGCATCTGGTTGACCATGTTTTTACCCCCCTAGATGCCTTAGGTAACGGGCTGTTGGAAACAGCCGACAGTTATTTGCGCTGCGGCCGCAGCGTGGAGGCCACTGCGCGCTCATTGTTCGTCCACGCCAATACGGTCCGGTACCGGCTTTCTCGTATTGAAGAACACATTGGCTACGACCTCACTAACCCGCGTGAGGCGTATGTCGTGGAAGTAGCCCTGACCGTGGGACGCCTCGAGGCTGCGGCAGCAAGCCGTGCAGATGATGGGGCAACTCGTCAGTAACTTCTTCCACTGAGGCTCAATGAAGAAAATTTGTAGGAATCACACAAAATACTCGCGGGTACTTCAACAGGTTTCCCCCTGCGGAGTTACCGGACATCACGGAAAGGTGAACGTGTGCTTGCGATCGTCAGCCCCGGACAGGGGTCCCAAAAACCCGGCTTCCTCTCTCCATGGCTAGAGCTTCCCGGCTTCCGGGACCGTCTCGCATGGCTCTCTGCCGCCGCAGACCTTGACCTCATCACCCACGGCACGGTCTCCGACGAAGAAACCATCAAAGACACCGCCATCGCCCAGCCCCTCATCGTTGCTGCCGGGCTGCTGTCGCTGTTGTCTCTCTTCGAACACCCGGCAGACGGATTCCGTGCCATCGGTGTCGGTGCTGGCCACTCCGTCGGCGAAATCACTGCAGCAGCCGCCACCGGCGTTATCACCGCCGAACAGGCCATGGTGTTCGTTCGCGAACGGGGTAAAGCAATGGCCACGGCAAGCGCGTTCACCCCCACAGGAATGTCAGCAGTCCTGGGAGGTGAGCGCGAAGAAGTCCTGACACACCTGCAGTCTCTAGGGCTGACCGCAGCGAACTGCAACGGTGCTGGCCAGATCGTCGCCGCGGGAACACTCGAGCAACTCGCCGCTCTTGCAGCGCAACCACCGACCAAAACTCGGGTTATGCCCTTGAAAGTTGCTGGCGCGTTCCACACCCACCACATGGAGTCAGCCTCCTCAGTGCTTTCTGGATACGCCCGCGCCATGAGCACCCACGATGCCCGGGTGCCCCTCATCACCAACCGCGACGGCTCTGTCATGACCAACGGGCGCGCTTTCCTAGACGCGATGGTCGACCAGGTGACCCGACCAGTCCGCTGGGACCTCACCATGGAAACCATGCTGGCGATGGGAGTCACAGGCATCATCGAAATCCCCCCAGCTGGAACCCTGACCGGACTAGCCAAACGAGCGATGAAAGGTGTTGAGCGTCTGGCGCTGAACACCCCCGAAGACATCCCCGCCGCCAAACGCATGATCGAAGAACACGGCAGCAGCGAGTGCTACGCCGGTAGTGCCCCCGACTGGCGGCTCATCGTCTCCCCAATGAAGGGGACGATCACATTTGCTGAAGGTGTCGGCACGGAAGAAGGTGATCACCTTGAAGCAGGTCAAACCCTCGCCACCATCAGCTCACTACGTGAAACTGCCCCCGTGATCGCCTCTAGCGAATCCCGTGTCATCGAATGGCTTGTCGCTGATGGCGACCCTGTCTCCCCGGGAATGCCGCTGTTGCGCCTCTTCCCTGCCGCCGAGTGAACGACCCACGGCAGCGCAGATGCGAGACCCTGATCGCAACAGCATGCAGTGTAGGTAGGAGACATCATGAGTGAGCTGCGACTTCAGACCACTACGGGGGCACCAGGATCCAGCATCCTCGGCATCGGTGACTACCGCCCATCCCGGGTAGTGCCCAACGCCGACATCGTCGAAGCGATCGACTCCAGCGATGAGTGGATCCGCGACCGTTCCGGCATCGCCGAACGCCGCGTCGCCAACGAAAACGAAACTATCGTTTACATGGCCGCCAAGGCCGCTCAAGCAGCCCTGGACCACGCAGACATAGCTGCTGAGAAAGTTGACCAGGTCATTCTCGCCAGCGTGACCTACCCGACTTTGACTCCGGCAGCAGCACCACTAGTTGCCACCGAACTGGGTATCACCGGTGCCGCTGCCTACGACCTCAGCGCTGCCTGCTCGGGCTACACCTACGGCATCGCTGCAGCCGATTCTGCTATCCGCACTGGTCTATCTACTTGCACCCTCGTGATCGGTGTGGAGAAGTTCTCTGATTTCCGTAACCCCACCGATCGCGGAACAGCATTCATCTTCGGTGACGGCGCTGGCGCGGCTCTCGTTGGCCCCTCTCCCGTTGCCGGTATCGCCCAAACCATTTGGGGAGCCGACGGTAAGCACAGCGATTTCATCGCCCAAGAACCAAACTGGCTTGAATATCGTCGCCGCGTCGAAAACCCCAACGCCACTGATGAAGAACGACGTTGGCCCTGGATCGGGATGCAGGGACCATCCGTTTTCCGGTGGGCGTCATACACGATCCTCGATGTAGCCCGCCAAGCTCTCACTGCCGCTGGGGTCACCGTCAATGACATCGATGTTTTTATCCCTCACCAAGCCAACGTCCGCATCATCGAGGCCATGGCTAAGAAGCTCGAACTGCCTAGTCACGTCATCGTGGCACGCGAAGACATCGCAGAAATGGCGAACACCTCCGCTGCTTCCATACCCTTGGCCACGGCTCGGCTCTACCGAGAAGGACGCATCCGCAGCGGCATGCTCGCTTTGCAGATGGGTTTCGGAGCCGGATTGACCTGGGCAGCTCAGGTGGTCCGCCTCCCGTGAACGACCCGCCAGGCCCGACGGGTAATCGGGCCCTGCCACGCACTCGTGGCAGACATAACACCCACTCACGGCGCCCTCATGGTGCGTGAGCAGGCATAACGAAAGGAAAACACCATGGCAGCGACCGAGCAGGAGATCCTCGCGGGCCTCGCCGAGATCGTCAACGAGGAGACCGGCGTCGAGACCTCCGAGGTCGAGCCGCAAAAATCCTTCACCAACGATCTGGACATCGACTCCCTCTCGATGATGACGATCGTCGTCAACGCTGAAGAGAAATTCGATGTGCGTATCCCTGATGAGGAAGTGAAGAACCTCATGACTGTTCAGGACGCAGTGGACTTCATCAAGATCGCCCAGAGCGCCTGATCGCAGTCATAGCGCGGGTGTCGCAGGGGCTTACAACCTCTGGGCACCCGCGGCCCCTAGCCCAGTCGTCGAGCCGAGCCAGCTCCGACGGCCCCATGACCGAGGAGTTCACTCATGTCCACCACGCTCAAGCGTGTCGTCGTCACAGGTATGGGGACGACCAATCCACTCGGTGCCGATGCCGAAAGCACCTGGCAGGCCGCTCTTGCCGGAACTTCTGGCATCCGACACATCGAGGCCCCGTGGGTTCAGCAGTACGACATGCCTGTCACTTTTGCTGGACAACTTGCCCAGCCTGCATCTGAGGTCCTCACCAAAGTAGAGATACGCCGGCAAGACCCCGCCACCCAGTACGCCCTCATCGCGGCACGTCAAGCATGGCGCGATGCTGGCTCACCCGACATCGAATCCAACCGGCTGGCCGTGAGCGTAGGAACCGGTATCGGTGGCGTGCACACCCTCGTTGACGCCTGGGAAACGCTGCGCACGAAGGGCCCCCGTCGTATTTTCCCGCTGTCGGTGCCGATGCTGCTCGTGAACAGCCCCTCAGCAACTGTGTCCTTAGAACTGAAAGCCACCGCTGGCGCTCATGCCCCTGTGAGTGCGTGTGCTTCCGGGGCTGAGTCCATCGCTGATGGACTTGAATTGATCCGCAGTGACAAAGCCGACATCGTCGTGGCCGGAGGCACCGAAGGGGCCATTCACCCACTGACGATCGGTGGCTTCTCTGCGATGCACGCGCTATCGACACGTAACGAAGACCCTCAGAGCGCTTCACGCCCGTATGACATCGACCGTGATGGTTTTGTCATGGGTGAGGGCTCGGCAATCCTTGTGCTGGAGGAATACGAGCACGCCGTTGCACGCGGTGCCCACATCTACGCAGAGCTTGTCGCCGCAGGCCTATCCAGTGATGCCTACCACGTAGCCGCCCCTGAACCTGAAGGCGCCGGGGCCGCACTATCAATCCAGCGGGCACTGAGCGAAGGCGATATCGACCCAGCATCGGTCGTGCATGTGAACGCACACGCCACCTCCACTCCAGCTGGTGATGGCGCAGAAGCCAAAGCTATTCGCGCCGGTTTGGGGCCCCACGCCGACCACGCATGTTTGACCGCCACGAAATCCATGACGGGACATCTGCTTGGTGCAGCGGGTGCATTGGAGTCGGTTTTCACGATCCTTGCGTTGCGTGATCGCCTCGTGCCAGCCACTCAGAACTTGGAGAACCTCGACCCCCAGATTGACCTGGATATCGTTCGTGGCCAGAACCGGGCCTTGCCTGCTGGTGATGTGGTTGCGCTGAATAACTCGTTTGGTTTCGGAGGGCACAACGTGACTTTGGCGTTCCGGAGCGTCTCGTGACTTCCCGGACACCAAGCGTGGCTGCTACGCAGGCTGCACAGGCTGTTCGAGAGCGAACTAAGGTTCCGCGCGAGGAAGACCCCCGCCACCCGCGGCGTCGGTTGGAGCGTTTTTTTGACGAGGGCACGCTCACTGTTATCTCTGATGATGACTTGTCGGGAATGTTGGCCGGTATCGGTCAGGTGCAGGGCAACACAGCGGTCGCCTTCGCTGCCGACCCGACAGTGCAAGGCGGAGCAATGGGCGGTGACGGGTGCCGCGCTGTCGTTGCCGCCTACGAGCGGGCTCTAGCCGAGAGCTGCCCCGTAGTGGGGTTGTGGCATTCCGGTGGTGCACGGCTAGCTGAGGGCGTGTTCTCGCTGCACGGCGTGGGGTTGATCTTCGCGATCATGACCAAAGCCAGCGGCAAGATTCCGCAGATCTCTGTTGTGTTGGGGCCTGCTGCTGGTGGCGCGGCGTATGGTCCGGCGTTGACCGATGTTGTCGTGTTGGGGCCGCTGGGGCGCATTTTTGTCACAGGTCCCGATGTGGTGCGTTCGGTGACTGGGGAACAGGTTGATGCGCTGCGGCTGGGTGGCCCTGAGCCGCATGGTCGTCGTTCTGGTGTGGTGCATGTAGTGACCGATTCTGACGAGGAAGCCTACGAGCGTGGTCGCCAACTGTGTGATCTGCTTGGCGCCAATAGCCAAGGGGCGTTGGACCCTGCGTCGGTGCAGGATCGGGATTTGGCACGCTTCTTACCGGATTCGGCTAAGCGTGCTTTCGATGTTCACCCGTTAGTCGAGGATCTGCTTGACGCTGAAACCACAGCGGTTGAGCTGCATCCGAAGTGGGCGCCGAACATCGTCACCACTCTGGGGCGTCTGGGTGGGCGCACGGTGGGAGTTATCGCAAACAACTCGCTGCGTCTGGGTGGATGTTTGGATGCCACGAGTGCAGAGAAAGCCTCTCGGTTTGTGCGGATGTGCGATGCGTTCGGTATTCCACTGATTGTGGTGGTGGATGTGCCGGGGTATCTGCCGGGCGTGGGCCAAGAGTGGGACGGGGTGGTGCGTCGTGGTGCCAAGCTATTGCACGCGTTCGCTGAGGCGGTGGTTCCGCGAGTCACGCTGGTAACGCGTAAAACGTATGGCGGCGCCTATTTGGCGATGAACAGTCGCGCTCTGGGTGCTACGAAGGTGTTCGCGTGGCCCGATGCCGAGGTCGCGGTGATGGGTTCTGTCGCTGCGGTGCGGATTTTGCATCGGCGGAAGTTGGCGCAAGTCCCTGCCGAGGATGTCGAGCGTGTGGAGAGTGAGCTCGCAGTAGAACATGAGAGGCTCTCTGGTGGGTTGCCGCGCGCTGTTGATATCGGTGTCGTGGATGAGATTGTCGAGCCGGGTTTGACGCGTGGTGTGATCGCGGCGGCGATCGCGGCTGCTCCGGCGCGTCGCGGTGATCACGGGAACATTCCGCTGTGAGGTTGGCGGCGTAATTGCCCATGGCTGTGGGGCAGCCCATCAACGGGGCTGCCCCACAGCCATGCGTGGTCCCAGGAGTTGTGTGTGCGGGCATAGTGGTGCTGCCGCACGGGTGCGGTGTGTCCGCTTAGCTCACGCGGTAGAGCCAGCGTTCGGGGCGGCCATCGCCGGCGTGGCGGAAGTTGTCGAGTTCGACGTCCCAAGCGGTGCCGAGGGCTTGGTCGAGTTCGTGGCGCAGGGCGGTGGCGTTTCCGTGGCGCATGGCTGCTCGGATGCGGTCTTCGTTGATGACGGCATCCCCAGAGGCGGAGATCCAGGTGTGGTGGATTCCTAGTGAGGGGGTGTGGGACCAGCGTGATCCGTCGAGGCCTGGGCTGGGTTCTTCGGTTACTTCGTAGCGCAGGTTTTCCCATCCGCGCATAGCGCTGGCGATGGCGGCGCCGGTTCCAGGTTCGCCGTACCAGGTGAGGTCGGCACGCATGAGTGAGCGCCCGAGGGGTTGGGGTGACCAGTCGAGGTCGACCTCGCCGCCGAGCACTGATTCGAGCGCCCAACTGATGTGTGGGCATAGCGCTGCTGGGGCCGAGTGGATGTACACGGCTCCGCGTGTTGTGTTGCCCGTGGGCTTTGCAGACATCCGGTCCTCCTGGGTGTGTGTGGGACGTCTTCCCCAACGCCCATAGCTGGCACCCGTGTGGCCGGTTTATGTGTATGTGGTTGTGTGGGCCGTCCAACTCCCCAGCTGTAGGGCCCGCGGTCGATCGAGCTGTGTGCGTGCCGCGCACCCCTGCGCGACGGTGGCTTCCTCGTTCGGGGCGATTTGCGTCGTTCGTGGTGAACGTTTTGATCGGTTGTCCGATTGAAGATTTTTAGTTCGATCGATCGAAGAACATTGTGCCTCAAGTGTGTTGCCGAGTGTGGAATGAGCGCGCTGTGGCTTGTCGACAATGGGAGGTCTCTTACGTCTGTGGCTACTGGACACTCGATCAAGACGTGCGCTTCACTTATGGAGTGATCGCGGAAGAACGGAGCTTCTTCCACGCCGTGGTTCGCATGGGGGTGCACCGCGGCGGGGGCCGACGGAGACTCCGGCGGACCACGACATGTCTCTACAAGGGGGAAATTCATGACGGACGCACCTGTTGCACCCGCACCGGGAATGCAGAGCGCCATGGCCATTCTTACCGCTCGGCTGCAAAGTATGGATGGCGGTTGCACCGTCAACGAGTACGTCAACATCTTGCGTGAGGAGATGGCGGATCAGGATCCGTTGATTCTGACTTCTGCGATGGCTTCTCTTGCATCAGCATTGTTGGCGATTGCTTCTGGCGGGACCAATATTCCTCCGTATGAGTTGCTGTCCACGATTGGGTTGACGCTTGCGGATGCTTGATCGTTGACGCCAGTGTCCTGAAGCGCTGGTATTGCTGTGACGATAGTGGGGGCCACTGCACCTAGGTGCAGTGGCCCCCACTATCGTCACAGGTGGCGTTAATGAACGGTCAGAGTTTTTTTGCCTGCTTGTTCGTGCCAGTTGCCGTCGGAGCTTTGGTAGGCGACGGTGTAGGTGTAAGTGCCAGCGGGCAGGGGCTGTTTGGTGCCGTGGTGACGTTGCAGTCCGGTCAAGGTAGTGTTTTTGGCCGTCCAGATATCCCAGTTAGCTCCTGAGGAGTCCCTCATGGCGACGATGAGGGCTTTGACGGCTAGTTTTCCGTCAACGCTAGTGACGATGTCTGCGGTGGCACCTCGAGCAGTGTTGTTGATAGTTGCGTGAGCGGTGCTGAGGCTATTGGGGGCGGCTCCGACGGTGTGTTTACCTTCGCGCGTGGGGCCGTTCCATTTTCCGTTGGTGGTTTGCCAAGCTGGGGCGTAAGTGTAGGTGCCCGCAGGTAGCGCTGCACGGGTGGCGGTGAAGGTTTGGGATCCTCGAAAGGTCGTTGTGGCAGTGACAGGGATGTCAAAGTTGCGTCCAGAGGAGTCGCGGACGGCCATGATGAGGGAGCGGATGGGGACAGTTCCGGTGGTGTAGAGGGTGAAGGAAGCTGTGGTGGTTTTTCCGTTTGTAGTGAGGTTAGCTGCAGGTGCTACGACGTATCCGGTTCCTGGCTTTGTGGCCGGTGGCGCCGGGGTGGTGGTACCTCCAGGCAGGGGTTGGGCGTTGAGAGCAGTAAGAACCGCTAGGGCTGGTTTGGCGGTGCCATTTAGGCGGTAGAAGCCGAAGTGTCCTTCGCTGGTGGCATCGCTAGTGTCGGTGAGGGTGTACCAGAACAGAGGGCCGTGTTTACGGATTTGGGTCCATGCTGTGTGACTTTCGCGCATCATGCGTGCGGCGTCGTTTTCGGTGGTGCGGTATTGCCCGCCGGTGGGGAATCCAGCTTCGGTTGCCCAGATCTCTTTGTTGGCGTCGCCGTTTTTGTCCATGATGGTGCGGATGATGGGGGCGGTGGACATTTCCCCTCCCCAGCCGTAGCGCAGGTCTGAGTAGGGGTGTACGGCTAGGGCGTCGAAGAGGCCTTGGGGTTTTTGGGCGTAGAAGCCGGTGTACCAGTCGATGGGGGTGATGTCGGGCGCGCCGGTGGCTCCGCCCGTTCCGCCGGCGATAGTGATGGCGGCGGGGTTGACTGATTTGATAGCTGGGGTGGTGGTGCGGAGGAGCTCTACGTATGCCGCTGGGCTGGGTGTGGGTGACCAGGCTTGGTCGAGGTTGGGTTCGTTCCAGATTTCCCAGTGGTTGATTTTGCCTTTGTAGCGGGCGGCGGCTTGTTTAGCGAACCCGGCGAAGGCTTTGCGTTCTGAGGCGGTGCGAGGTGCGTATCGGTAGTCAGTGCCTGCGGGGCGGGCGTAGGGCGCCATTGTGCTTAATACGCCTAAGGGGCGCAGTCCGCGGGCGCGGGCGCCTTCGACGATGCGGTCGAAGCGTGCCCAGTCTGCTTGTCCGGGTTCCCAAGAAATTTGGCTCCAGGGGACGTCGAAGCGTAGCCATTTGACGCCGCTGGCAGCGACGCGATCTAGATCGTGTTCGAGTTGTCCGGGGGGCCCCCAGGCGAGGCGGGTGCCGGGGATGGCCATGCCGGATTTCTGAGACCAGGTGGTGGTGGAAGCTGCTGAGGCGGGTGCGGCTTGGCCGTTCATTGCGCTGAACGTGACGAGCATGAGAGTGAGCGACCATGTGGCCACCGAGCACATACGACGCATGGAGATCTCCCAGGGGTAGAGGGTCGAACAGCTGATCGACCCTGCTGGGAGGGTTCTTAGGTCGCGCGTCAAAGACGCTCGGGTTAAACGTGTTTCATGGCACGCTTGGATGCCTTGTGTGGTGTTTTGGGGATGAGGGCGCGCGGAAAGAAATTTTTCTCTACCGCGTATCGGTAGGCCAGGTGGGGCTTGAACCCACGACCGACGGATTATGAGTCCGCTGCTCTGACCGGCTGAGCTACTGGCCCGTGGCTCGCTGCTGCGAGTGAATATGGATTATGCCCCGCCCTGAGTTCAGGACGGGGCATAATCTGCTTTGCTCCCCCGGTTGGACTCGAACCAACAACCCTTCGGTTAACAGCCGAATGCTCTGCCAGTTGAGCTACAGGGGATCGCTGCTGAAAAGAACATTAGCAAAGGTCTGCCGAGAAAACGAAATCGCGTGTGCGGCCGCCTCTCACGACCCCATCCCAGCCTTACTCGCCGCCCGCCCAACCGACTCAGGCAACCCCACCTGCTCACACAAATTCACCAACACCGCCTCCCCATAGGCAGCCCGCTCCTCATCGCGCGGACGCTGCCCCCGAGCCCACACCAACTGCGCAAATAACTCCTGTGTCTGCGGATCACGACGAATCGCCGCCCGCCCAATCCGCGCACCATCACGCTCAAGATCAACCGCCACCACTACCGAACGACTCACCCGCTCATGCACACTCTCAGCCAACCGCGTCGCAGACCCCACAGCCGTCCACTGACTCCCACGACGCCCATCCACCCACGCCACAGACAACGTCGCCGTCCCCGGCTCCCACACAGCACTATCCACCTCACCCCATCTACCAACATCCATCACCTCACCCTGAGCATCGACCACCACCAACCGCGCAGTCGTAGCCACAATGAACGCCCCGGCATACTTCTCACCCGCCCACGCCAACACACGCTCGCCCCGCCCCGTCACCGCATCCCTCACAACCTGCGGCAACACCGAAGAGGACTTCCTCCACAAAAAACGCATGACACCCATCCTCACCCACCCCCTAGTCAAATCACATCAATCTTCCGTGTGTCTCAACGCCGCCAACTGCCCCTGCAACACACTCAACTCCTGCGCCACATACCTAGCTCGCTGCGGATCCATCGCCTCAGCACGACGCAAATCACCCGCCGCAGCCGCAATACGCGACCGCAACGTCTCCTCCTGCACAGCCACAAGCAACGACTGCACAAAACGCTTACTGGGCAACCCCGTCTGCGGATCCAACCGAGTCAACAACGGAGTCACCACCAAAGAACTCACAGTCGGCCCCACCTGATCACCAGCCTGCGCCCGCACCAACTCCACCCACGCAGACGCACTCACCGAGGTGTGCTCACCCCAATGCGTCAACACTGCTAACAACACCGAAGCCAAACCCGGATCCGTAAACTGCGCCCGCACCAACGGCATAATTTCGCTGTCATCAAGAGCCCCCGGATACTGCAACAACACCTGCAGCACCTGAAACTCCAAATGCACCACACGATTACGTAAATCCGGACGCGGAAACACCAACGGCGCAGACTCACCATCAGCATCCGGGCCAGAATCCGAACGCACCGACGAAACCTCTCCCCCAGAGGCAACTACACGCTGACGCCCACCATGCACCTGCGCATCCGGACGCCGACCCCCCACACGCGCACGCTCAACAGCACCAGCCACCAGATCAACCGGCACACCAATCCACGTCGCAGCATCATCGACATACATCCGCGACAACGCCTCGCCATCAATACCAGCCAAAATCGGCGCTACCGCCTCAATCGCGTGAGCCTGCCCCTCCCTGGTGTGCAAATCAAAACGCCCGATCGTTGTCCGCGCCGCGAACTCAAACATCGGCGTCGGCTTCTCGATCAAATGCTCAACCGCAGCCTCACCCTCAGCCAAGCGCAAATCACACGGATCCATCCCATTACGAGCCACCGCAACAAAACTCTGCGAAACCCACTGATCATCCAACTCATAAGCCCGCATAGCAGCCTTCTGACCAGCAGCATCACCATCAAACGTGAAAATGACCTTCCCATCACCATCATCACGCAACAACCGCCGCAACACCTTCACATGCTCAGCACCAAACGAAGTGCCACACGTAGCCACAGCCCCCCGCACCCCCGACAGGTGCATCGCCATCACATCCGTATACCCCTCCACCACCACAGCACGACGCTGCGAAGCAATCGTCTTCTTCGCCAAATCCAACCCATACAGCACATGAGTCTTCTTATAAATCGGCGTCTCAGAGGTATTCAGATACTTCGCATCAATCCGGTCATCATCCAAAATGCGCCGCGCACCAAAACCCACCGTCGCACCCGTCACATCACGAATCGGCCACATCACCCGGCCCCGGAACCTGTCATACAGCCCCCGCGAAGAACGCCCAGTCAACCCACCAAGAGTTAACTCCTCTTCCGTAAACCCCCGATCCAACAACAACCTCGTCAGCACATCACCACCACGCGGGGAATACCCCACCCCAAACATCTGCGCAGCCTTGGAATCAAACCCACGACCCCGCAAAAAATCCCGAGCAGGCCTAGCCTCACGCGCCCCAATCAACGCCTCGGCATAAAACTCCTCAGCAACCCGATGCGCCTCCATCAACCGCGTTCGACGCGCCCTACCTGACTCCGCAACCGAAGACTCATCACGCTGCAGCTCCACCCCCACCCGAGCCGCCAACCGCTCAACAGTCTCAACAAACCCCAGGTGCTCAATCTCCTGAACAAACGCGATCACATCACCCCCGGCACCACACCCAAAGCAATACCAATGACCATGCGCAGGACGCACATGAAACGACGGCGAACGCTCATCGTGAAACGGACACAACCCCTTCAAACTGTCCGACCCAGAACGCGTCAACGTCACATGCTCACGCACCACATCCTCAAGATTCACTCTCTCCTTAACGAGAGCGACGTCTTCCTCACGCAGCAGACCCGCCATCCCACCTCACCAATCACACTCACACGCCAACAAAGCGCACACGGCAGTCTACGAGCCCAACACCACCCCACCCATCACGCGCTCCCACACCAACGAGCATGCAACGCCAACGCACGCGTATCAGTCAACGACGCCACCTGATCCACCACCACCCGCAACCGCTCCTCATCCGAAGAAGCCGACCCCCAATCCACCACCAAGTCACGATCCAGCCTCTCCTCAGGACACTCCAAATACGTCTCCACCAACCCCCGCACCACCTCACGCTCACGCTCCATCACCGCTGCATGCCCCGGCGTCTGCATCACAAAAGCCGCCGCCACCGCCTTCAACATCGCGCACTCCGCCCGCGCCTGCACCGGCACCACCAATGAACCCTCGTACCGCGCCAACCGCACCGGACCATGCACCTGCCGCGTCGCAGACTGCACCTGACGAACAAAACGCCCCACCAACCCACTAGTCATGTCCTTCAATGCAGCCAACCCAGCCCGCGACCCATCAAACTCATCCACCACCTCATCAGCAGCATGCAACCGCTGCCCCGCCTCCACCAACGCCTCTACCTCCAACGACGGCTCGTAATACCGCTGCGCCACCACCGCCACATCCCGCAACGCCGACACCGAAGACAACACCCGCAAATCCACCCGCCCCGAAGCCACCGCATCCTCCACGTCATGCACCGAATACGCCACATCATCAGACCAATCCATCACCTGCGCCTCCACCGGCGTCACCCCACCAGCACCACGAGAAGGCGCCCCATCACGCACCCAGGTAAACACCGGCTCATCATCGGCATAAAAACCAAACTTCCCCGACCCCGCCGGCCCCTGACCAGAACCCCAGGGATACTTACACGCCGCATCCAACGCAGCCCGCGTCAAATTCAACCCAGCCGGACGCCCATCAGCGTGAAACCGTTTCGGCTCCAACCTCGTCAACACCCGCAACGTCTGCGCATTCCCCTCAAACCCCCCCACCTGCTCAGCCACCCGATTCAACTCACGCTCACCGTTATGCCCAAACGGCGGATGCCCCAAATCGTGCGCCAAACACGCCGCATCCACCAGATCCGCATGACATCCCAAAAACGAGGCAATCTCCCGTCCGATCTGCGCCACCTCCAACGAATGCGTCAACCGATTCCGCGCAAAATCACCCAAATACGGCGCAACTACCTGCGTCTTCGACGCCAACCGACGAAAACCCGCCGAATGCAAAATCCGCGCCCGATCCCGCGCAAAATCATCACGAGTAGCCAACTTGCGTGCCGCCGGCTCCTGCACCCACCGCGCCCGATCCCGCGCACCATAACGCCCCCCGTCCCCACTTCCCGACGAGTAACCCCCCACAACATCACCCAAAAAATCACTCACCCCACCACCCTAAAAACAACCACCGACAAACACGCCTAACAAACACACACCCCACACAAACCACCACCCCAGCACGCCACCTACTGCATCCAACCCTGTCCACCCCGCTCCTGACTACGACACCGATTAGGCTTCCTCCCATGCACCGGTACCCCCTCATCACAGCTAGCGAACTCGCCGAAAAGTTCCACCGCGGCGCCGCCGAGCGACCCCTGGTCCTCGATGTCCGCTGGCAACTGGGCGCAGACGACGGCTACGACTCCTACCTCCAAGCCCACATCCCCGGTGCCATCTTTGTCGACCTCGAACGCGACCTATCCGGAACCCCTGCCCCCGACACCGGCCGCCACCCCATGCCACGCATCGACGACTTCGAAATCGACATGGCCGAATGCGGCGTAGACAACGACCGACCCGTCGTCGTCTACGACGACTTCACATCCTTCGCCGCAGCCCGCGCCTGGTGGCTCCTACGCCACTTCGGAAAAATGGACGTCTACGTCCTCGACGGCGGACTCAGCGCCTGGCGCAACGAACGCCTCCCCACAGAAGCAGGCATCCGACTCATCGACGAAGGCGACTTCTCCGTACGCCGCAGCACCCTTTCCTACCTCACTGCCGAAACAGCCGAGCTCTACGCCCGCGACGGCATCCTCATCGACGGCCGCGCCCCCGAACGATTCGAAGGACGCACCGAACCCGTCGACACCGCCGCCGGCCACATCCCCGGAACCGTCAACCTACCCGCAACCGACCTCATCAACGATGAAGGCAAACTCCTCCCCCCAGACGAACTCCTCGAACGCTTCGCCGCCGTCGGAGCCACCACCGAAACACCCATCGCAACCACCTGCGGATCCGGCGTCGTCGCTAGCTTCATCGCCCTCGCCGCAGGCGCAGCAGGCCTCGGCGGACAAATCCCCGTCTACATCGGCGCATGGTCAGACTGGATCAGCAACCCCGAACGCCCCATCGCCACCGGCCCTGCACAGCAAACCCCCACCGACGACACCGGCACCCACCCCGACCAACACGCCTAACCCCCAGCCTCACCCACCCGAAGCATCCACCTCCGCTTCAGCAAGACACGCACCCGCCGAAGCATCCACCGAACGGCTATCCAACCACCCCTCAGGCAACGCAACCCGCCGCGGAGTTCCCTGACGCCCCCGCGCACCCTCAGCAGGAACACCTGGCCACGGATGATCCCGATCCAACTCACCCAACAACGCATCCAACGCGGCCAAATCCTTCACCAACGCCAAGTTATGCCGCACATACGACCCCGCCGGGAAACCCTTCAAATACCAGGCGATGTGCTTACGGATATCACGCGCCCCCCGCTGCTCATCACCATAAAACTCAACCAAATACTCAGCATGAGCACGCAGCGCATCCACCACCTGCCCCAAATTCGGGCGCATCCTCATATCACTACCGTTAAACGCCGCAGCAAGATCAGCAAACAACCACGGACGCCCCAAACATCCACGACCAACAACCACCCCATCGCAGCCAGTGCGCTCCACCATCCGCAACGCATCCTCAGCCGACCAAATGTCCCCATTACCCAACACAGGAACCTGCGGAACAGCCTCCTTCAACCGCGCAATCGCATCCAAATCCGCATGACCGCTATACGCCTGCGCCGTCGTACGCCCATGCAACGTAATCGCCGCAGCCCCCACATCCACAGCACGCCGACCAGCATCCAAATACGTCAGGTGATCAGCATCAATCCCCATCCGCATCTTCACCGTCACCGGAATCCCACCACGAGAAGCCTCTCGCACCGCCATCGAAACAATGTCCGTGAACAAATCCAGCTTCCACGGCAACGCCGACCCCCCACCCTTACGCGTCACCTTCGGCACCGGACACCCAAAATTCAGATCAATATGATCCGCCAGCCCCTCATCCACCACCATCCGCGCAGCCCGCCCCATCGTCACCGGATCCACGCTATACAGCTGCATCGACCGCGGAAACTCGTCAGCATCAAACTCAATCAACTTCATCGTCTCCGGCGAACGCTCCACCAACGCCCGCGAAGTAATCATCTCGCTCACATACAAACAACTCCCCCCATCAGGAAGCCCTTCAGCAGCGAAACTCCGACACAAACGACGGAAGGCACGATTCGTCACCCCCGCCATCGGTGCAAGAACGACAGGAGTAGGGATCGACAAAGAACCGATCATCAACGGAGGAAGTACATGTGCAGCAGTCATCTCACCACCAGTATGACCCGCCACACCCCACCCCAACACACGTACCCAACATGGCCACACCCGAATGGGACCCCCACCAACCCCCGCGATACTCTGAAAGAGAACGCGACCCACACCCTCTACAACAAGTGAAATACCATGTCACACCGCGGGTCGAGCCACCCAGCCGACCCCAACAACGTGACCGGCTCGAACACACCGACACGACCCCGAAGCGGTGCCAAACAACCCGCACCCCCATACCGAGAAGGTGAAAAGTGACCTCTGCCGTCCTCGTCCTTAACTGCGGCTCATCCTCCCTTAAATTCGCACTCATCGAACCCGAGTCCGGAAACCGCGAGTTCACAGGCCTAGCCGAACGCGTCGGCACCCCCGAAGCCTCCATCCGCTTCGACATCAGCGGAGAACGCACCACCGTTGATGGTCTAGACGACACCAGCCACCAAGGCATCATCAGCAAAGTCCTCGCCCGCGTCGAAGACTTCACCAAAGCCCACAACATCGAAATCGCTGCCGTCGGCCACCGCGTCGTCCACGGCGGCGAAAAATTTGCCAGCTCCGTCCTCCTCGACCAAACAGCCCTCGACGCCATCCGCGACACCGTGCCCCTGGCACCCCTGCACAACCCCGCCAACATCGCCGGCATCGAAGCCGTCACCGCCGTTATGCCCAATGTGGCCCAGGTCGGCGTCTTCGACACCGCCTTCCACCAGAGCATGCCCGAAAAGGCCTACCGCTACGCCGTCCCCCAAAACTGGTACGACGAACACGGCGTCCGCCGCTACGGCTTCCACGGCACCAGCCACCAATACGTAGCCGGCAAAGCCGCCGAAGCCGACGGCCGCCCCATCGAAAACCTCCGCATCATCACCGCCCACCTGGGCAACGGTTGCTCCATCACCGCCATCAAAGACGGAAAATCCGTCGACACCTCCATGGGACTCACCCCCCTCGAAGGCCTCATCATGGGCACCCGCTCCGGCGACATCGACCCCGGCGTGATCAGCTACATCAGCAAAGCCACCTCCAGCGACGCCGCCGCCATCGACACCAAACTCAACAAAGAGTCCGGCCTCCTAGGCCTATCCGGCGTCTCCAACGACATGCGCACCGTCGAAGAAGCCGCTGCCAAAGGCAACAAAGCAGCAGCTCTAGCTTTGGATGCCTTCCACTACCGCGTAGCAAAATACATCGCCTCCTACTGCGTCGCACTCGGCGGCCTAGACCTGCTCGTCTTCACCGGCGGCATCGGCGAAAACTCCGACGTCACCCGCGCAGACATCATCAAGCAACTCGGCTTCCTCGGCCTGGAAATCGACCCCAGCGCCAACAACGGATTGCGCGGCAAAACCGCCCGAATCACCAAAGACGGCGACGTCGCCGCCTGGGTTATCCCCACCGACGAAGAACTCGTCATCGCACGCGACGCATACCGCCTCAGCCGCTAACACCCACGTGGGGCCCGGCACACCACCGGGCCCACCACCTACCCAACTACACACCGAGCCAGCACCGCTGCAGGCGCTCGAAGGAGTCACCGCATGTCCCGACGAATTCTCGTCGTCCCCGCCAACCACGCCGCAGGCGTCAAAGCCGTCTGCCACGGCCTACTCCACGCCCTCGACGAACGTGGCGTCGAAGTCGGCTACATCAAGCCCCTCGCAGGACCCGACAGCCACGGCACCGATACCTCCGCCCAACTCGTCTCCCTAGTCACCGCCCTCCAGCCCCCCACACCCATCCCCGGGGCCCACATCGACGCCCTCATGTCCCGCAACCTCGTCGACTCTCTCATGGAAGAAGTCGTCGAACTCGCCGAACCCGTCCTCAGCGACCATGAAGTCGTCATCATCGAAGGCCTCGCCCAAGAAGACGAAGCACCCTGGGCCGACGACCTCAACGCCGCCCTGGCCCGCACCCTCGACGCTGAAGTCGTCCTCGTCGTCAACGGGTCGGATCGCACCCCAGAACACGTCGCAGAGCGCTTGGGCGTCGCCCTCCCCCACTACCAAATCGGGGAAAGCAGCCGCGTCGTCGGTGTCGTCCTCAACCGCCTGCCCTCTTCCACCTCCGAGGCAACCAAGCCCTACACCGACGCCGTCGAGGCCCGCGAACTGCGCGTCATCGCCACCATCACCCAAGACCCAACCCTGGCCGAACCACGCATGAAAGACGTGGCAGACCAGCTCGGCCTCGAATCCGTTAACCCCGGAGACTCCGACCGACGGGTCAAGGGCTTCGTTATCGGAGCACAAGCAATCCCCGGCGCCCTCCCCCACCTCAAAGAGGGCCACGTTCTCATTGCCCCCGGCGACCGTCACGACATCCTCATGGCTGCCTGCCTGGCCGAACTCAACGGCACCAAACTCGCTGGCATCGTGCTCTCCGCCGGCATAGGAATCGACCCTGCCGTTGCCACCCTCTGCGGCACCGCCATGAGCAATGGCTTGCCCATCTACATGAACAACGCGCCCACGTACGAAACCTCGTACGCCATCACCCACCTCAGTGACAGCATCCCCACCGATGACGAGGTACGAGTCCGCCGCGTCATGGAATCTGTCTCCTCCCGACTGGAGCAGAGCTGGATCGACGCCATCACGCAGAGCACCAGCCACAACAGGCTCTCTCCTGCGGCGTTCCGTCGCCAGCTCACCACACTGGCAGCACGCGCCAACAAACGCATCGTCCTGCCCGAAGGCTCCGAGCCTCGCACTGTCGACGCCGCCATCACATGCCACGAAAAAGGCATCGCGCGTTGTGTTCTGCTGGCCCCTCGCAGCGAGGTCGAAGCCGTTGCCGCCTCCCTGGGCCGCACCCTGCCAGAAGACATCGAAATCATCGACCCAGCCGAACCAGCAAAACGGTATGTGGATGCTCTAGTCGAACGCCGCAAGCACAAGGGCATGACAGAAGCGATGGCCAAAGACGCCCTCGGTGACACAGTCGTGCTCGGCACCATGATGCTTCACCTTGATGAGGTTGATGGCCTCGTCTCTGGCGCAGTGCACACCACCGCTAACACCATCCGCCCGGCCCTGCAGATTCTAGGCACCAAGCCCGGCGCATCGCTTGTTTCGTCGGTGTTCTTCATGGGGCTGCCCGACGAGGTCCTCGTTTACGGTGACTGCGCAGTCAACCCCGACCCCAACGCCGACCAGCTTGCCGACATTGCGATCCAGTCCGCGGACTCCGCTAAGGCATTCGGTCTTGACCCACGCGTAGCCATGATTAGCTTCTCCACTGGCTCTTCTGGCTCTGGCGCCGACATCGAAAAGGTCAAAGCAGCCACAGAACGCATCCACGAACTGCGCCCAGACATCCTCGTTGATGGCCCCCTGCAGTACGACGCCGCCACCACCACATCGGTTGCTCAGAGCAAAGCCCCCGAATCTCCCGTGGCTGGCCAGGCAAACGTGTTCGTGTTCCCCGACCTCAACACAGGTAACACCACGTACAAGGCTGTACAGCGCTCCGCCAGCGTTATCAGCATCGGCCCGATGCTGCAGGGCATCGCCAAGCCCGTCAACGACCTGTCGCGCGGCGCCCTCGTCGAGGACATCGTCTACACCATCGCGTTGACCTCTATCCAGGCTGACGCCCAGTGATATAAGTCCACGCGTACCTGCCGCGCAGCGGCGAGCTACACAGCAGCCAATGGCCACCGACAAGATGTCAGTCGGTGGCCATTGGCATAGGATCAAGATATGACCTCACCTGCGCAGCGCCCCGGCACCGATAACGGTCTTCACGAGGACGCAGCCAACCCCGCCAGCGGCGCAGCCGTTGGCTGTGGCGGGTGCTCTCGCTCTACAGATGGAGGATGTGGCTCGGGTGGCGTTGCTGCAGCATCCGGTCAATCTTCCAGTTGCGCTACCCCACCTACCGTTCCAGCTGGCTGCTCTGCTGCATCGGCATCCAAACCTGCTTTGAAGGGCACTGACAGGGCCGCTGCAGTGCTGGTCAAAGTACCGGCGTGGATGTGGGCTGCCGCGGTAAGTCTGCTTGTTGCCTCCGGACTTGTTATTGCAGGCAGCATCGGAATGGTTCTTTTTGGCACTGGGTTCGCACTGTTTGTCCTTCTCGGCATTGTCAGCTGGAAGTACCTACCAGTTCCTGGACGTGCCGTACGAGCCGCAGTCGCGGTGTTTGCCCTGGGAATTGCTCTTATCCGGTTTATGCCCCTCTAGGAACCTGCATGCACAGGAGTGTGATGGCTGCTTGCGCTATGCATAGCTGTCAGCGCCCGTGTGGAACCGTTCTGTTCTTCAGTATTGGGAAGAATTCCTTGTTCAGCGTATGCCTCTAGCCGCAACCGTGAGTCAGCGATGTCGAGGTTACGCATCGTGAGTTGCCCGATACGGTCGGTTGGCCCGAAAGCTGCGTTTTCGACACGCTCCATGGAGAGTTTGTCGGGGTGGTAGCTGAGTTTTTCACCGACGGTATCGAGGATGGAGTAATCCTCACCGCGGCGCAGGCGCAGTGTCACGGTGCCGGAAATAGCTGACCCGACCCACCGCTGGAGTGATTCACGCAGCATGAGGGATTGCGGGTCGAGCCAGCGCCCTTCGTACATCAGGCGCCCGAGTGCGCGTCCCTGCGTGTGATACGCAGTGATGGTGTCTTCGTTATGGATGGCGTTGACGAGGCGTTCGT